>NZ_CP146275.1:2482075-2785337 GCF_037044555.1 Pelagibacterium nitratireducens | reverse complement strand
ATTCGGGCGGCTGGTTTACCGACATGGGCACAAGGTCCGGGTTGGTGTTCAGGCCAAAGTGGAATTTCACTCTTGCGGCGCGGGGCTGACAATAGAGTGTTTCGGTAATAAGTGGGTATTCCATATTCGGTCCGGAAGCGCGGTAACAAACAAGTGGGCTCCCGGTTCCCTTTTCGCGGAACCGGATCGCCTTGAAAAGCACTGTATCGGGAGGGCAATGGCCTCCTTGGGGAGTTTGAACGTCAATGGCGGTTGAAAATCTGGCGCCGAGACCTCTTGCCGACGCCTCGGCGGTAATCGACGATCTGATGGCTGCGACCGGGGATGGCATGGAGGCCGTCAACCGCCTCATCCTGTCGCGCTCCGACAGCCCCGTCGATATGGTCCCTGAAGTCGCCAACCATCTCATCGATGCCGGCGGCAAGCGCCTGCGCCCCATGCTTACGCTCGCCGCGTCCGCGCTGTTCGGCCGGGCCGGCGGCAATGAAATCCGCTTTGCCGCCGCCGTCGAATTTATGCACAACGCAACGCTGCTCCACGACGATGTGGTCGACGAAAGCGACATGCGCCGCGGCCGCCCTGCCGCGCGCACGATCTGGGGCAATCAGGCATCGGTTCTGGTGGGCGATTTCCTGCTCGGTCAGGCATTTTTGATGATGGTGGAATCGCGCGACATCGATGCGCTCGGCGTGCTCTCGCGTGCTGCAGCGGTCATTGCCGAGGGCGAAGTGTTCCAGCTTGCCAAGGCCGGCGATCTGTCCACCACGCCCGACGATTACGAAAAGATCATCCACGCCAAGACCGCCACGCTCTTTGAAGCGGCCACCGAAGTGGGCGCGATGGCCGGTGGTGCCGACACAGTCTCCCGCAAGGCGCTCGCCGCCTATGGCCGTGAATTGGGCATGGCCTTCCAGCTTGTCGATGACGTTCTCGATTACGGCGGCGCGCAAGGCGCTCTGGGCAAGAACACCGGCGACGATCTGCGTGAAGGCAAAATGACCTTGCCCATCATCCTCGCCCTGCAGGCCGGCAGCGAAGCCGAGCGCGAGACGATCGGAAAGGCTCTGGGAAATCCTCAATCCGGGGAAACCGAACTGGCCGATATCCTGGCCATTTTCGCGCGTCACGATACATTGGCCCAGACCATGGCCAAAGCCGAACGCCACGCCGAAGCGGCCCGCGCCGCCCTTGCCAACATCCCCCAGACTGTCGAACGCGACATCCTGTTCGGCGTCCCCGAATTCTGCACCGCGCGCGCGTACTGACTTTCGGGGTCAGATCGCGGCGTCAGCGCTGACCACGCACAATCGCGGCAGATCACGACCGGTCGTTGGCTTATCTGGGCTCTTTATCGCCCATATGCTGCGAGAAAGACTCTGACGCCATCACGTGCTTCCTTGCGCAGCGCTTCGGAGTCGGGAATGGCGTCGTCGCCCAAGAGCATCGCCTGGTTGAGCGGGGTCGACATCACCAGCCAGTTGAAATGCGACGCCGCAACCATCGAATCGTCAAACCTCAATAGTCCCTGCGCCTTAAGTGACTCGAACAGGTTGGCAAGGATTCCAATCGCCCGCAGTGGCCCGCGTTCGTAAAGAACGCGCGCCAATTCGGGAAACCTCGGCACTTCGCCGATCACCAGCCGCCGCAGTTGCATGATGCGTGGGTTGAGCACGATATAGAGCTGGCGAAAGGCATATTCCTCCAGATAAGCCGCCAGGTTCTCTGGATCGACCGGCGGTGCGTCTCCATGGACGCGGTCGCCCGTCCTGTCGGTCAGCGAAGACACGATCTCAATGAACAGGGCCTCCTTTGAGGAAAAGTGCTTATAGACGGTCTGTTTTGATACTGCCGAGCGCGCTGCGATCTCGTCCATATTGGTCCCGAGATAGCCGTTGATAAGAAATATCTCGGTCGCCGCTTCAAGGATTGCCTGCCGCTTGCGCGCCGAACGGGGCGCCGTCTCGATAGCCGTTCCTGAATTCGTTTCCGCCTTTGGCATCGTGTCTCGGCCATCCAAATCAGTTTGTGATTGACAGTACAGTACTGGACAGTCTAGTTCTTTGCAAGCCTTGTAGTACTGGACGGTCTAGTTCTAGGAGATCATGAAATGAGAAAGCTTGGATTATTGGCGACTCTGTTTGGAACGGGCCTCCTGATCAGTCCGCAGGGTGCCGTGGCGCAGGCGCCATCCACCGAAGTTCCGATGACACCAACAGCAGAGATGACAATGACCCAATCCCCCAAGACCGGCACGCTGAAGGTTCCGGGCGCGACGCTCTATTACGAAAGCTGGGGCCATGGCCCCATGCTTCTCATCATTCCCGGCGGGCCGCAGGATGCCGGCGTTTTTGCCGATCTCGCCCGTGCGCTGGCGGACCGCTACACCGTTGTCGCTTACGACCCACGCGGCAATTCGCGCTCGACATTCGATGGGGCCATTCAGCCTCTCGACCTTGACATCCAGGCTGACGACGCTGCCGCGCTGATCGACGCGCTGGGGCAGGGGACAGCCTATGTCATGGGGACCAGTGGCGGCGCCCATATCGGGCTCAACCTCGCCGCACGCTATCCCGAAAAGGTCAAGGCGATTGTCGCCCACGAGCCTCCGTCCACGATGCTGCTCGAGGATCCCACCGAGGCAATTGCCTTTGATGAGGCGCTTCACGCGACCTACAAAAGTGAGGGCGTTGAGGCTGCCATGAGAATGTTCTTTGGAGCCGCAGGCATGTCCGAGAGCTCCGAAGCGGACGCCGGGCCCGATTTCGATATGTCGCCCGAGGCCGCCGAAACCTTTGAGCGTGTCAGCGGCAATTTCGAATATTGGCTTGCCCACGCCATGTTGCCGCTCTCGCACTACACGCCTGACGTTGAAACGCTCAAGGCTGGCGCGCCGCGGGTGATTGTCGGCATCGGTGCGGATTCCAGGGGCAGCCCCATCGAGGAACTCAGCATGGCTCTCGTGAACGCGCTGGGCGTTGTTCCTGTCACATTCCCCGGCGATCATACGGGCTTTGAACCCCATGCCGAGGCATTCGCCGAAACCTTGCACCAGACGCTCGGCGCCAATTAGGGAGATAGCCAATGTACATTCAGTTTGCCGAACTGCCGGTCAGCGATCAGGATCGCGCCAAGGCGTTCTATACCGAAAGGCTCGGTTGCGAAGTGGCTGCGGACGCCCCGATGGGCGCCGATGGCTGGCGGTGGATCGAACTCAAATTCCCCGGGACGCAAACCAATCTGCACTTTGTCCGTCGCGAGAACGACACGCCCTCGGAGATGCCCGTCCTGGTGTTCGTTGCAGATGACGTGGCGGGCACCATCGAGGCGCTCCGCGTCAAGGGGGTCGAGATTGTCACCGAACCGCACGAGCCCACCTGGCAGCCCGGCCGAACCGTGGCCGAATTTCACGACAGCGAGGGCAACCGCATGGTGATCGGTACGCCATAGGCGAAAATTCCCCAGAGTATGCGGCGAGACATAACTTGCCGCATATCGTTTGCACCGCAAAAACCCAGTGTTGCGGCGCGGCCATGGCCGCTCCCAATGGACTTTCGTCCCATCCCCTGCTACCGCTTCGCCAACATTCCCAAAGACCCGCCCAAGGCACCCCGACTATGCCCGAATTGCTGCTTGAGCTCTTTTCCGAGGAAATTCCCGCGCGCCTCCAACGCCGGGCCGCCGAGGACCTCAAGAAGTCCGTAACCGATGCTCTGGTCGAAAAAGGTCTTGTCTATGAAAGCGCCGGCGCATTCGCCACGCCGCGCCGCCTGGCGCTTACGGTAACGGGCCTTCCCGCAGCTTCCCCCGACACGCGCGAAGAGCGCAAGGGCCCCAAGGTCGGCGCCCCCCAGCAGGCGCTCGATGGCTTCCTGCGCGCCGCCGGGCTGTCGAGCATCGATCAGGCAACGGTCCAGTCCGACGAAAAAAAAGGCGATTTCTACGTCGCAGTGATCGAGAAAAAGGGCGCCCCCGCCATCGAGATTTTGCGCGACATTCTGCCCGCAACGGTCAAGTCCTTCCCCTGGGGCAAGCCCATGCGTTGGGGGACAGGGCGTCTTGAATGGGTCCGCCCGCTGCGCGCCATCACCGCAACCTTCGGCCCCGAAGGGGAAGAGCCTGACGTTATCGAGTTCGAACTGGGCACTGTCACCTCGGGCAACACCACCTACGGCCACCGGTTCATGGCACCCGATGCCATAAAAGTCCGCCGCTTTGACGATTACGTGCAGGCGCTCGAAAAGGCCCGCGTGGTGCTCGACATCGACCGCCGCAAGCAGATCATTCGCACCGACGCTGAACAGCTCGCCTTCGCCCAGGGGCTCGACCTGATCGTCGATGAGGGCCTGCTCGAAGAAGTCGCAGGACTGGTCGAATGGCCCGTGGTCATGATGGGGTCGTTCGACGAAGCCTTTCTCAAGGTGCCCGAAGAAGCCATCATTGCCACCATCCGCGCCAACCAGAAATGTTTCTGCCTGCGCGACGCCTCGACGGGTAAACTGGCCAACAAGTTCATCCTGACATCGAACCTCATCGCCGAGGACGACGGTAAAACCATCGTTGCGGGCAATGAGCGCGTCATCCGCGCCCGCCTGTCCGATGCCAAATTCTTCTACGAAACCGATCTCGAGACCCCGCTGCTCGACAATCTTCCCAAGCTCGAAGATGTCGTCTTCCACGCCAAGCTGGGCACCCAGGCCGCCCGCGTTGCCCGCATCGAAAAACTCGCCGCCGAAATCGCCCCGCTGGTCGGCGCCGACGTTGAAGACGCCAAGCGCGCCGCAAAACTCTCAAAGGCCGATCTGCCCACCGGCATGGTCGGCGAATTCCCCGAACTCCAGGGCCTGATGGGCCGCTATTACGCGCTTGCTCAGGGCGAAAAGCCCGAAGTCGCGACGGCCATCGAAGAACACTACAAGCCGCTAGGCCCTTCCGATCGCGTGCCGACCGAACCGGTTTCGATCGCGGTGGCGCTCGCCGACAAGCTCGACATCCTGACCGGCTTCTGGTCCATCGACGAAAAGCCGACCGGCAGCAAGGACCCCTACGCTCTGCGCCGCGCCGCGCTCGGGGTGATCCGGCTGATCGTGGACAATCGGCTGCGGCTTGCGCTCGGCCGTTTCGTGTCCGACGTTGATTTGCTTAGCTTCTTCCACGATCGCCTCAAGGTCTCGCTCCGCGATTCCGGCACCCGCCACGATCTCGTCGATGCCGTGATCTCGTCCGATAGCGACGACATCCTGCAAATCGTCTCGCGCGTAAACGCGCTCGGCTCACTCCTCGCTGCCGAAGACGGCAAGGCTCTGCTGGCCGGTTACAAGCGCGCCGCCAACATCCTCACCGCCGAGGAGAAAAAGGACGGCCGCGCCTATGCCGACCCGATCGATGCTGCAAGGCTTTCCACCCCCGAGGAACAAAGCCTCGCGGCCGCCATCGCACGGGCCCGCACCGACGTGATCGCTCGCCTCGAAAACGACGACTACGCCGGCGCCATTTCGGTGCTTGCCTCCCTCCGCACCCCCGTCGATGCCTTCTTCGAATCCGTCCTCGTCAACGACCCCGATCCGGCCATCCGCGCCAACCGCCTCAATCTTCTGGCGTCCCTGCGCGACACGATGCATCTGGTCGCTGACTTCGGTAAGGTCGCAGGCTAGGGAACCACGGCCTGGCCAAGCAGTTATGAACGCCACATAGGGGATTTATTACATGAGCGTCGGCCTACTCGCCCTTCTCGATGATGTTGCCGCGCTCGCCAAGGTGGCGGCGACTTCGGTCGACGATATTGCCGGCCAGGCGATGAAAGCCGGTGCCAAGGCGGCCGGGGCGATGATCGACGACGCCGCGGTGACGCCCAAATACGTCCAGGGCTTCAAACCCGAGCGCGAACTGCCAATCGTCGGCAAGATCGCTCTGGGCTCGATCAAGAACAAGCTGATCTTCCTCCTGCCTGCCGCCCTCCTGCTCAGCGCCTTTCTGCCCTGGATGATCAATCCCCTCCTGATGCTGGGCGGGGCCTATCTGTGCTATGAAGGCGCCGAAAAAATCTATGAGGCGGCGTTCCCACACCAGGCACACGAGCACGAGAAAAAGGTGGTTCCGTCCGCCGCCAACGCCGAAAAGCTCGAGGCCGAAAAGGTCGCCGGCGCAATCAAGACCGATTTCATCCTGTCCGCCGAAATCATGACCATCGCACTGGCGCAAATCCCGGCCGGCAACGTCGTCAACCAGGCGCTGGTGCTTCTGGTCGTGGCCCTTGGCATGACCATTCTCGTTTATGGCGGTGTGGCCCTGATCGTCAAAGCCGACGACGTAGGGCTTTATCTGGCAAAGGACGGCAAGACCGGTTTGGGCCGTGCCATAGGCCGGGGGCTGGTCGCGGGCATGCCCGTCTTTCTCAAATGGCTTGCCATCGTGGGCACCGCCGCCATGCTCTGGGTCGGCGGTGGCATTATCGTCCACGGATTGGCGGGCATGGGCTTTGCCGGGCCTGAGCACTGGATCGAAGACGTCGCTCACTTGGTGGAAGGCGCGGTCCCCGCCATTGCGGGCGCTCTCAACTGGATTACCATTGCCGTTATCTCGGGCATCCTTGGCCTCGTGATCGGATTCATCCTGATTCCGGTTGCCGAGTTCGCCATCGCGCCGGTGCTGGCCCTGTTCCGCAAGGAAAAGCCGGTCGCACACTGAACCGCTGGAATCGCCTGAGTTGAGGAGAGTTGAGGTTAGCGTCCCTTGAACGGCGCCATGCCCTCATTGGCCAGCCGGTCGGCGCGTTCGTTCAGGTCATGCCCCGCATGGCCTTTCACCCAGTGCCAGGTGATGGTGTGCCGCTTGGTCGCCGCATCGAGCGCCTGCCAGAGTTCGACATTCTTGACCGGCTTTTTCGCCGCCGTCTTCCAGCCATTGCGCTTCCAGCCATGCAGCCAGCCACCAATGCCGTTCTTGACATATTGGCTGTCGGTGTGGATTTCCACCGCGCAGGGTCGCTTGAGCGCATTGAGCGCCTCGATGGCGGCCGTCAGCTCCATCTGGTTGTTGGTGGTCTGGGCCATGCCGCCCTTGAGCTCTTTTACCGTACCATTGTATTCAAGCACAGCGCCCCAGCCGCCGGGGCCCGGGTTGCCTGAACAGGCCCCGTCGGTATGGATCACCACCTTCTCGCTCAATGCCCCGACGCCTCTTCAAGCTGGCGCAGGACACGCGGGATATTAAACGCGATATTTTCTTCAGCCGTCACCGCGATCTCGACATTGACCGTAAACCGCTCGGCAAAGGCTTCGATCACCTCTTCGACAAGCGATTCCGGCGCCGAGGCTCCGGCGGTGATGCCCAGCGAAGAGATATCCCCGAACTGATCCCAGTCGATATCATCGGCCCGTTGAACGAGCACCGAAACCCTGCATCCGGCCCGCTCGCCCACTTCCACGAGCCGCATGGAGTTCGACGAATTGGGAGCGCCAACAACGATCATCGCATCCACTTTCGGCGCCACGGCCTTCACGGCTTCCTGCCGGTTGGTCGTGGCATAGCAGATGTCTTCCTTGGCCGGCACCGAGATGTTGGGAAACCTGCTCTTGAGCACCATCACCATGGCGCTTGTGTCATCCACCGACAGCGTGGTCTGGGTTACCAGCGCCAGATTGTCCGGATCGCGCGGCGCAAATGCCTCGGCATCCGCAACCGTCTCGATCAGGGTAATCTTGCCTGGCGGCAATTGCCCCATGGTGCCGATCACTTCGGGGTGCCCACGATGGCCGATCAGCACGATATCGTGGCCGTCCTCGGCGTGACGCTGGGCCTCCACATGCACCTTGGTCACCAGCGGACAGGTGGCGTCGAGAAAGAACATGTTGCGGTGCTTGGCTTCGGCGGGCACCGATTTGGCCACCCCATGCGCCGAAAAGATCACCGGTGCGTCGGTGCCCTCGGGAATTTCCTCGAGCTCTTCAACAAACACCGCACCCTTGGCCCGCAACCCATCCACCACGAATTTGTTGTGAACGATCTCATGGCGCACATAGACCGGCGCTCCATACTTTTTGAGCGCCAGATCCACGATCTGAATGGCACGATCCACACCGGCGCAAAATCCGCGCGGCGCGCACAACAGGATGTCGAGGCTGGGCTTGTCGGTCATGGTTCTCACATGCGGTTTGTCCCTGCCCAAGTCAAGCCACCTTGCTGTGAGCTTTTGCACGAGCGCTTCCAGCAAAAGTTGCAGACTTTTGCGGTTCGGAAGCGCGAGCAGGCAGATGAGCGCTTCCAGCAAAAGTTGCAGACTTTTGCGGTTCGGAAGCGCGAGCAGGCAGATGAGCGCTTCCAGCAAAAGTTGCAGACTTTTGCGGTTCGGAAGCGCGAGCAGGCAGATGAGCGCCTCCAGCAAAAGTTGCAGACTTTTGCGGTTCGGAAGCGCGACAAAAGACGTTACCGGGCCCCTGTTGCCGGAACCCCGGCACACAGGCAATATGGCACCGATTCAGTTGGGGTTTTTTTCTTGGTTGCGCCTTCCCAGCAGATGTTCGCAATTGCCCCGGCTCAGGGAAAGCCCTCCCTCAGCCGCGCACAATTGCGTCTTCTGGTCGGCAAGGCGCGCTGGCTTCATGTTGTCGCCGATGCCGGGCTCGCTGTCGCGCCGACAATTGCCATCACCCGGACCGCCTGGGATGCGCTGCAGGCCGAGCGCAGGGCGGGAACCGACACGCTGCGCAAGGTCTGGGTCACGACGCTCTTCAAGCTGGTAACACCAGGCAAAAAACCTCCCGAACTTGTCGTTCGGACCTCCGCACCCCGCCATATCGCCGGCCTTGAGCCCGCGCGAACGGGTCTGGCCGCCCCCTCCAACGAGCTTGAAGCCGTTGATCCGCAACGCGCCATGGGCAAGGCGATCAATGCCGCCTTTGCCAGCTATGGCCCGGCGCCGGCCGGCTGGGCGAGCGAGGCAGAACGTGAGGCGCGCGACAATCAGATCGTCATCGTGCAAGCCACGGTCAGCGGTCGGATCGAACATTTTCTCTCCCGCAATACGACAACGGGGCGAATTGGCCCGGTTGCTCCGCCGGGTGAACCGCTGCCCAAACTGCCACCAAGCGCCGCAAAGCTGATCGAAACCATCGACGCGGCGTCAGGTCAGCACATGGCCTGTGTCGTGTCGATCGAAGGCGATGTGGCGCGGCTGGTTTCGGCCCGGCCGGTCCAGGTCAGCGCCGGCGCACAACTCGAAGCGGCGGTTGAACGGGTCGACGCCAGGGTGTGGATGCCGGCCGAAGCGGTCAGGCGTTTCAACCCCGCTCAGCTTTCCCAATTGCTTCACCCACGCCTCACCGACGACCACAAGGCAACCGCCATTGCTACAGGTCTCGGCGTTTCGCCCGGCGCGGCCAGTGGGGAAATCGTCTTTACCCCCGACGATGCGGCGCGGTGCCGCGCCCGGGGCCGCCATTGCATCCTGGTGGTCATGGAGACCGGCCCCGGCGACATCGAGGGCATGAAGGCGGCCACCGGTTTTGTCACCGCACGCGGCGGCATGACCAGTCACGCTGCCGTCGTGGCCCGCATAACCGGAAAGCCCTGCGTGGCCGGCCTGCGGACCTTGCAGATCGATGCCGAAAATGGCGTCTGCAAGATCGGCGACAAAGTCTTTACCAACGGTCAGCGTCTCACCATCGACGGGTCCGAGGGCGCCATCTACGAAGGCGCGCTTCCCCTCTCGCGGCCTCATATCGGCGGTGCGCTCTCGCGGCTTTTGGACTGGGCCGACGACACCCGCACCATTTCCGTCAGGACAAATGCCGAAACCATCGAGGCCGCCCGCACGGCGCTCAGCTTTGGCGCCGAAGGCATCGGGTTGGCACGGTCCGAACACATGTTTTTTTCCGGCGAGCGCATGCGCGCCCTGCGCCGCCTGATCCTGTCTGAAAGTGAGCAGGATCGCGCCACAGCGCTCGAAGGGCTCGTCGACTATCAGGCCGCCGATTATGCAGCGCTGTTCCAGACAATGCAGAACAAGCCCGTCAATGTGCGCCTGTTCGATCCGCCCCTGCACGAATTTCTGCCCCGCAGCGAGGACGATATCGAAGACACCGCTGAAGCGCTGGGCCTCTCTCTCAAGGCGCTCAAGGCGCGCCTCCAGCGCCTCGATGAGGTCAATCCCATGCTCGGCCATCGCGGCGTGCGGTTGGTCATCACTTATCCCGAAATCCTTGCCATGCAGGTTCGGGCATTGGTGGCTGGCGTCGAAGCGGCCATGGACAACCAGGACATGCCGGTCAATCTCGAGATCATGGTGCCCTTCGTCACCTCGGCCCGGGAGGTCGCCTGGGTCAAATCGCGCATCATGGATATCGTGGGCAACGCGCCGGTCTTCCAGCGTGGCGCCAATCTGGCGTTCGGCACGATGATCGAATTGCCCCGCGCGTGTTTGAGGGCAGGTGATATCGCCAAGGAGGTCGATTTCATCTCCTTTGGCACCAACGATCTCACCCAGACGACCTATGGCATCTCGCGCGACGACGCCCCGGCCTTCCTTGCGACATATCACCGCCGCGGGCTCTACGACGTCGACCCGTTCGTCACCATCGACCAGCGCGGCGTGGGCGAATTGATCCGCATCGCCATCGAGCGGGGCAGGGCGGTCAATCCGCATTTGAAGGTCGGCATTTGCGGCGAACACGCCGGCGAAACCAATTCCCTGCGCTTTTTCTCCGGGCTCGATATCGATTACGTCAGCTGCTCGCCCTATCGCGTGCCGGTCGCCCGTATGGTTCTGGCCCAATCGGATGACGCCAGTTAGCCATTGGCGGCCCCCACAATGCCTTGCCAGTGCCGCAATCTGAACTTTTCCGTGCCAATTTGCCCGTGTTTACCCCTTCATAACCCTAATCAACGATCATCGGGATTGTCGGCATTTGATCGTCTTGGTGTTGCACTTGTGCATCGCATGCCAGAACGGTCGGCTCGACATCGGAACGATGGCGTATTTTTCATCAAGGGTTCCGGTGCTTCGTGCAAGGCCGGCGGGTCAGTGTTGTGGCGTAGAAAAGCGTTAGTATGGCGTATGGGATCTCCCCGGTGCGTGCCAACCCGGCGCGTGCCTCGCGAAAAGTTTTGAAGGCTGTTGGGGCACTGACGCTCAGCGTCGTTGCTTACGGCTTTGCGGTCCCCGGGACCGGTGGCTTTCGCGCCGTCGATCCGGCGACCGAACTTCCCCCCACACCGATGGCGTCCCTCGCCTTTGAGGGCGATCATCCCGTCATTTCCGGCACCGTTGCCCCGCTGTTTAATACGGCGATGTTTTCCGGTCCCAACAGGACCGACAAGACCGACAGGGCGCTGCCCGAGGTCAACCTTGTCGCCTTTTCCCAGACCTTTGACGCGGTGCGGCTCTCGATTGCCTCGGCCCGCTCTGCTGGCGATCCTTACACCACCCAGCAGTCGTCGATCATGGTCGCTGAGGGTGACGCGCAAGAGGAGGGCCCGCGCATTTCGGTGGCTTCGATCGATCCCGACATGGTCAATTCGGCCGGTCTGGCCGCGATTGACGCCATTTCCGAAGATTCCGATCGCGATCCGAACACCCCAAGCCCCGTGGGCGTTCCCGAAACGCTGGCCTATGGTCGCGCCAACACCCCGGCAACCGAATTCACCGTCAGCCACACCTACTCCGAACGCGAGCAATGGTGCATGGCAACCGGCATCTATTTCGAGGCGCGCGGCGAAAGCTATCGCGGCCAGGTCGCGGTCGCCCAGGTCATCATGAACCGTGTGGACCACCCCAATTACCCCGATACCATCTGCGGCGTGGTCTACCAGAACCAGCACCGCCGCAATGCCTGCCAGTTCTCGTTCGCCTGCGATGGCAAGACCAATGTCAACCGCACCTCGGAAGTTGCGGCATGGGATCGGGCGCAGTCCATCACCCAGGAAGTGCTCAACAAGGAAATCTATCTGACCGAAGTCGCCGACGCGACGCATTACCACGCGACCTATGTCCGGCCCGCATGGGCCCGCAACATGGACAAACTGGCCCAGGTCGGCCTGCACGTCTTTTACAAGTTCAAGCCCGGCTGGCGGTTCGGGTAACGCGACAAAACAAAGGCTTAGAGCCAAGGATTTGAGTCAATCAAATCCTGAACGGCTCTAATACGTCCGGTAGCACGAAATGAACGATCCGCGCGTCATGCACGAGCGCACCCCGCGGTCGGAAACGTTGTTGAACACAAGATTGCCGTTGACCGGATTGCGGCCCACCGACAGGATCATGAAGCTCGACCCCTCCGGCCATACGCTGTAACCGTGATAGTGGCTGGAATCGTCGGCAACCCGATCCACCTCTATTCCCGGATAAAGCACATGTGGCGATACAAGCCCGTCGCTGGAATAAGTGCCGCTTGTGGTCGTCGCTATATTGACGTCGCGCACATGGCCATATCCCACCTTGCGCACGATCGCTGAGGAGGTCGGCTCCAGCGAAACCGAATCCGCATAGGCGATTTCGTACTGCCGGTCGTAGAACTTGACCAGCGTGGTCAGGGGCGGCGGAGCATGACTGATCAGCCCGTCGGCATGCGCGGCGGTTGCGCCGGCCAGACCGGCCCCGAAGATTCCTGCCAGAAACAGCGCGGCGGCAACGCCCGCCCGATAGCGCAACGCGATGCTCCTGCGGGGGCGGTTGTGGGATCGGTCAAAGCGCATGAACGTCTCTCCGGTTGACGGCGTCTTAACGCTTTATCAACCTTTCCGATCCGTTAACGCAAAGCCTCATCCGCGACAGGGTTAACACGTAAAATGAGATTAAAATTTTAGTGATTACAATGGGTTGAGCCCCAAGATAGCTAAGTACCCAGGCTTTCGAACACATCCACGAAGTGATCGTGCGCCTGCTGGGTCGGCCATGGCCGGATCAGCCGGTCAAAGCCGGGAAGATCAAACCCGGCCAAGCTCGGCTCTCCAAAAAATTTCCGCGCTTCATCGGGCGCAAAACCGGCAAGATTGACCGCCTCGAAAAAGGCAGCCTCGCGGTCTGCCCGTTTGATGAGCTTTTTCAGCGCCGCCGGCGCTATGGCCGGCAGGCCGAAGCGGATATGGATGGCGCCGAGCAGACGCGCCTCGACATCACGATAATTGCCGCCCATGGCGGCCTTGAAGGGGGAGATGATGTCGCCCATCACATATTCCGGGGCGTCGTGGAGCAGGGCGTAGAGCCGCCCCCGGTCATCGATCTCGGGATCCATGGCCGAAGCGATCTCGAGCACCAGCACCGAATGCTGGGCCACCGAAAACGCATAATCGCCCTTGGTCTGCCCGTTCCAGCGGGCCACCCGCGCCAGCCCGTGCGCGATATCGGACAGTTCCACATCGATCGGGGAGGGGTCCAACAGATCGAGGCGACGTCCCGAAAGCATGCGCTGCCAGGCGCGGGATTGTGCGCGTGCCATTGTCCTCGATCCTAATCGTCTTCGGAATCGCCGCCCGGCGTTGCAAAATCGTAGCGCGCCCATTGGGGCAGGGCAAGCGAGACCGGAGCACCCGCCACGCTGGCTGCGCTGCCATGGGTGATCTTGTCGATCCGGGCAATCGCAACGGACGTTCCGCCCACGACGCCGCCGAGCGTGCCGACGCTTTTCCCTCCGATCACCACCGCATCGCCGCGCGCGCCCGCCACGATGCCCGATACGATCACCGGCCGCCGCCGCGCCGTGCCGCGATGCTGCATGCGTGACACCACTTCCTGGCCCACATAACAGCCCTTCTTGAAATCGACACCGCCCAGATGATCCATCCCGATATCGTGCGGAAATACCTCCTCGGTCGCGAAGTCCGGGCCCATCTCGGCAATGCCCGCCGCAATGCGCGCCTTGGCTTGCCCCGTGCCCTCGGCCCAATCTTCAGCGTCCGCGAGAGCAGCAATCACCCGATATCCCAATCCTTCGCCGCGTCCGTCGCGATGGACGATCCCCGTCTCGGGCGCGTCTGCCGACCAGCCCACCGCATGAGTCTCGGCCAGCATCTCGATGTCCATCTTGGCCCGCAGCCGATACATCTTCATGCGCTTGAAGAAGTTCTCGGTCACTGCGGCCGGAACATCGAGCCAATGGGCGCCATCGGCCCACCCGATCAGTCCTTCGGCGAGCAACTTGCCCTGCGGCGCCAGCAGCGCAAACCAGCGCGCCTCGCCATCCTCGAGGACAGGCGGGGTCAGGACATCATGGAGAAGATGGGTCGCATCCGGACCGGAAATTTTGAAGGTCACCCGGTCGACGCGCTTTTCGATTGTCATATGCTGCCCTTGCCTTGTTCCTGTGCCATCCGTTAAACCCGCCCCATTCAGTCGCCGAGCCGGAGGTATGCCATGAGTCGCCACTTCGATACGATTTTCCGGGGCGGCACGCTGGTCAACCACGATGGCATAGGTAGCGCCGATATCGGCATCATCAAGGGGCGCATTGCCGCCATCGGCTCGCTCTTGTCCGATACCGCCGATAACGATGTCGACTGCATCGGCCTTACCATCCTTCCCGGCGTCATCGATACCCAGGTCCATTTCCGCGAGCCCGGCCTCGACCACAAGGAAGATTTGCAGTCAGGCTCACTCTCTGCAGTCATGGGCGGGGTTACCGGCGTTTTCGAAATGCCCAACACCAACCCCCTGACCACCACCCGCGAGACCTTCGAGGACAAGATTGCCCGGGCCACCGATCGCATGCATTGCGATTTCGCCTTCTATATCGGCGGCACCCGCGAAAACGTCGCCGAACTGCCTCAACTCGAACGCCTCCCCGGCTGTGCGGGCGTAAAGGTCTTCATGGGCTCGTCCACCGGCTCCCTTCTGGTCGCCGACGATGATGGCGTCGAAGCGATCCTGTCGGCCATCTCCCGCCGCGCCGCCTTTCACGCCGAAGACGAATACCGGCTCGAAGAGCGCAAGGACCTTCGCGTTGAAGGTGACCCGTCCTCCCACCCAATCTGGCGTGACCCGCAGGCAGCGCTCCAATGCACCGAACGCCTTGTGCGCATCGCCCGCAAGACCGGCAAGCGCATTCATGTTCTCCACATCTCGACAAAAGAAGAAATTGCCTTCCTCGCCGATCACAAGGACGTTGCCTCGGTCGAAGTCACTCCGCACCATCTGACGCTGGACGAAACCGCCTACACAAGGCTGGGAACCTACGCTCAGATGAACCCGCCGGTCCGCGACGCCGAACACCGCGAGGGCATCTGGCAGGGGGTCGCCAATGGTGTTGCCGACATTCTCGGCTCCGATCACGCCCCCCATACGCGCGCGGAAAAGGAAAAGCCCTACCCGTCTTCGCCTTCGGGAATGACCGGCGTGCAGACCCTGGTTCCCATCATGCTCGACCACGTCAATGCCGGCCGGCTCAGCCTGCAACGCTTTGTCGATATGACCAGCCACGGCCCCAACCGTCTGTTCAATCTCGCCCGCAAGGGCAGGGTGGCCGTCGGCTACGATGCCGATCTCACCATCGTTGATATGAACCGCACCGAAACCATCACCAATGACTGGGTCGCGTCAAAAGCCGGCTGGACGCCCTATGACGGCGTCTCGGTCAAAGGCTGGCCGGTCGGCACGATAATTCGCGGCAACACAGTCATGTGGGATGGCCAACTCGTCACCCCCGCAAAGGGCCAGCCCATCCACTTCATGGAAACCCTGGTCCCTCAACCATAGCACCATCGAAATTTGCGTGGCGGCTCAATATCTTATCAATCCACCACCCTGTCACCCCGGCCCTAAGCCGGGGTCCAGTACACTCAGCGCGTCAGCTGGAATCACCGGCTCTCCCGCCTGCCGGATCCCGGGTCTTTGCCCGGGATGACGCTCGCAAGAAGGCACGATAAGGCATTCTCAGGCCAGCGCCATCAGGCTTGCATTGCCCCCAGCCGCTGCCGTATTGACGCTGGTCGAAACCTCATCGACCAGCAGATCGATGGCGAACACCGCCTCGCCATGCTCCAGCGCTTCGCTCGAAACGCCCTGCACGGTCACGATCGGGCCGTCCCACTCCGCAACGGCCTTGCTCATCGCGGTCACGGCTTCGCCGTCGCCTTCCACCAGAACCGCCCGAGCCGCGCCCGAACCGATTTCGCGCACCATTTCAACGCGCTGTCTGATGTCCTCAGGCAGGTCGCGAACCACTGATCCCAGATCACCAAAAGCCTCGACCAGCATCTGATTTCCCGCTGCCAGTCCTGCCGCAAGCCCATGCACAAGCCCGGTCAGTGTCCTTGCGCTGAGCAGAACCTTGCCCTTTGGTTTGGTCAGATAAGTGTTGCGCTCACCCACAGGCCCGTCCAGCTCGGAAAAGGCGTTGATGGCCGGATGGTTGGCATAATTCAGCGTCACCTCGGCCAGATCGTCCTGGCTGTTGCCACGCAACCATTCGGCCAGCGTCACCAACGTCGGACCGGCCTGACGCGCCGGCAACCCCCAGACCGTCTGGCTGGTCGTTTGTACCAACCGTCGCAGATAAAGCGGGCCACCAGCCTTGGGGCCGGTGCCCGACAGCCCGTGTCCCCCAAACGGCTGCACACCCACAACGGCGCCGATCTGGTTGCGGTTGACGTAGATATTGCCCACCTCGATTCTGGCCGAAACCTCCGCAATCGTCGCGTCGATCCGCGTATGGAGCCCGAAAGTCAGCCCATAGCCCAGCGCGTTGATCTTTTCGAGCAACCCATCGAGGTTCTTGCGCTTGAAGCGCACCACATGCAGCACCGGCCCGAACACTTCGCGCCCCAGCTCTGAAATATCGCCCAATTCGATCAGCGTTGGCGGCACATAGGTCCCTTGTTCCGCCAATTCGGGCAGATCGAGCTGCGTTACCGCGCAGCCCTTGGCGCGCATCGCCTCGATATGCCCATTGATCCCATCGCGGGCCTCGGCGGTAATCACCGGTCCCACGTCAATCGTCAGCCGGTCGGGATTGCCGATATCGAGTTGGGCCATCGCGCCCTTGAGCATGTCGAGTGTCTTGTCGGCCACTTCCTCCTGCAGGCACAATACCCGCAGCGCCGAACAGCGCTGTCCGGCGCTGTCGAAGGCAGAAGCCAGGACGTCCAGCACCACCTGTTCGGTCAGCGCCGAGGAATCCACCACCAGAGCATTCTGTCCGCCGGTTTCCGCTACCAGCGGAACCGGTGTGCCATTGGCCAGTGTCCGGCCGGCCAGTTGTTTCTGGATCAGCCGCGCTACCTCGGTCGACCCGGTAAACATCACCCCGCATGTTGCTTGATGCCCGACCAGCGCCGCGCCCACCTTGCCGTCGCCCGGTGCAAACTGCAGCACATCGGCCGGCACGCCGGCGGCGTGCATCAAATCGACCGCCAATTGCGCAATCAGCGGCGTTTCCTCGGCCGGCTTGGCAATCACCGGGTTGCCCGCGACAAGCGCCGCCGACATCTGCCCGGTAAAGATCGCAAGCGGGAAATTCCACGGCGAAATGCACACCACCGGCCCCAGAGGGATATGGGTGTCGTTGGCAAAGCTCTCTTTGACCTGCTTGCCGTAATAGCGCAGGAAATCGACCGCCTCGCGCACTTCGGCAATCGCATTGGCTGCCGTCTTGCCGGCTTCGCGCATGGCCAGCGACATGAAGATTTCCATCTGGCTCTCCATGGCGCCCGCCGCCCGCATCAGCATCGCGCCGCGTTCGGCGGGCGGTGTTGTCGCCCATCCTGAAGCAGCGCGCTGTGCCCTGGCCATGATGGCGTCGATCTGGTCCACCGAAGGCTCGATCACTTCGCCAACCACGTCGCGATGATCGGCAGGATTGAGAACGGGCCGGGCT
This sequence comes from Pelagibacterium nitratireducens, assembly GCF_037044555.1. Lineage (NCBI taxonomy): Bacteria > Pseudomonadati > Pseudomonadota > Alphaproteobacteria > Hyphomicrobiales > Devosiaceae > Pelagibacterium > Pelagibacterium nitratireducens. The sequence goes on along the minus strand of NZ_CP146275.1, from coordinate 2,767,536 downwards.
TCGCCCTTCGCGTCCTCGGCCTTTGCCACCCACGCCCGTTCGGCGCCGGCCTTCAGGCTCTTTTCCAGGGCCCGCAGAACCTGCTCGTTGGACAGGTCGATCCCGCGTGAATTGCGGCGTCCCGCCGCCAGAATGTCTTTTGGCAGATCGATCTGCTCGTGAGGGGTGCCGACCGGCGCAATCTGCCGCGCCATCTCGACCGGATCGGCAATCAGCCGGTCCACGGGGACGTCCTCGTCGGCGATCTGATTGACGAAGCTTGAATTGGCGCCATTTTCGAGCAGTCGCCGCACCAGATAGGCCAGCAGCGTTTCGTGACTCCCCACCGGCGCGTAGATGCGGCAGGGACGGTTCAGCTTGTCCTTGGGCACCACCTGCTCGTAAAGCGGTTCGCCCATGCCGTGCAGGCACTGGAATTCATAGCTGCCGAGCTCAAAATCGGACCCGGCCAATTCATAAATCGTCGCCATGGTCTGCGCGTTGTGCGTCGCAAACTGCGGAAACACCACGTCCCGCGCCGCCAGCAGCTTCTTGGCGCAGGCGATATAGCTCACATCGGTATGCACCTTGCGGGTAAACACCGGAAAGTCTTCAAGCCCGTCCATCTGCGCGCGCTTGATCTCGCTGTCCCAATACGCGCCCTTGACCAGCCGCACCATGATCCGGTGCCCCGAGCGCCGGGCCAGATCGATGATCCAGTCCAGAACGAGAGGGCACCGCTTGGAATAGGCCTGAACCACGAATCCGATCCCATTCCAGCCGTCGAAATCTGGATCGGTGGCCAGCGCTTCGAGCAGATCGAGCGAGAGTTCGAGCCGGTCCATCTCTTCCGCATCGATGTTGAGCCCGATGTCGTAGGATTTCGCCAGCGCCGCCAGCGCCTTGAGACGCGGCAACAATTCTGCCATCACACGATCATACTTGGTGCGGGCATAGCGCGGGTGCAGCGCCGAAAGCTTGATCGAGATGCCCGGCCCTCCATAGGGTCCTTTGCCCGCCGAGGCCTTACCGATGGCATGGATCGCCCCGACATATTCGGCCATATACCGCTCGGCGTCATGGGCGGTGGTCGCGGCCTCTCCCAGCATGTCGTAGGAATAGCCAAACCCCTTGGCCTCCCACGATCTGGCGTTCTTGAGCGCTTCGCCGATGTCCTGCCCGGCGACGAATTGTTCGCCCAGCATGCGCATCGCCATTTTCACACCGGCCCGGATCACCGGCTCGCCCGACCGCGCCACGATCCGCGACAGCGCATTGGACAATCCCGATTCATCGACGGGCGTCACGAGCTTGCCGGTCACAACCAGCCCCCAGGTCGCCGCGTTGACGAACACCGAACGGTCGAGTCCGAGATGTTTCTGCCAGTTGCCCGGTGCAATCTTGTCAGCAATCAAAAGGTCGCGGGTGGAATTGTCGGGCGTGCGCAACAGCGCCTCGGCCAGGCACATAAGCGCGATGCCCTCCTGGCTCGAGAGCGCATATTCGTGCATCAACCCCTCGACCCCGCCGCCATTGCCCTTGGCGCGGATGCCTTTGACGGCCTTTTCTGCGGTAGCGCGAATGGCCTTTGCCCGTTTCGGATCGACGGCTGCAGCCTCGATCAGGGCCGGAACGACTTCGGTCTCGGCCAACCGATAGGCCGAAGTGATCGCTTCGCGCAGCGCCGTATCGGTCTTGAGCGGACGATCCGAAAACGCTTCGAAAGGGGAAGTGTGCGATGCCGGCATAGACGCAAGGTCTCCTTTGGCCCAACTGGGCGAACATGGACTTTCAATGGCGCAAAAACTAAGTCAGTTCCCCCGGAGGTCTAGGTGATAAGAAAGCCGATCATCGTAAAAAAGGCAGAATTTTTGCCTAAATTCCATGAATTATACGGCAGGTGCAACGAAGCGCCGTCCACACGACGTATGCTTGGAGGAATGCCGGCTGATTCTCCGTCAGTTGCCGGCCCGGCGTTTCCTCTCTAAAAGCGTGGGCCTATGAGCGAGACGACCCCACCACAAATCGGCCCGGTGATCCAGATGGCCCGCAAGGCCCGGCATCTGACGCTGGAGCAACTGGCCAAGCTCTCCGGGGTGTCGCGCTCCATGCTCAGCCAGATCGAGCGCAGTGAAACCAATCCCACCTTTGCCGTCGTCTGGAGCCTCACCCAGGCCCTCAATATCGAATTTTCCGATCTCGTGTCCGGTGACGCGGTGGCCCGGAAATCGGCGCTTATCGACATCGTCCCGGCCGATCATGTCCCCTTGATCGCCTCTCCCGATGGCGCCTGTCGGCTGAAAATTCTCTCCCCGCCCGCCCTGGCTGGCAAGACCGAGTGGTATCAGGTCGAAATCGAGCCCGGCGGCGCTCTTGTCAGTGCCGCCCATGCCCCGCGCACCCGCGAGCATTTCACCGCGCTCACCGACGGTATTGCCATCACCAGCGGCGAAACGACGACCGCCCTGACCGCAGGCGAAGTCGCACGCTATGCCGCCGACGTGCCCCACGCCATTTCCAACACTTCAGATGCCCTCGCCAACGGTTGGCTCGTGGTGCTCTACAACTGATCTTTTCCGCTCGCCGGTGCCACACCCTCACCGTCATCCCGGACTTGATCCGGGATCCAGTACCCCCAGCGCCTCCACATTTCCCATCGCACCGCAACTCTCCCCACGCCTGTCACGTTGGCCCTCCAATGCCATTGACGAAAATTCCAATATACCGGAAAATACCTCCAACAAAAAGGAGTAGCCACCATGATGGACGGTTTCGCCCAGCACCTCAGCCAGACCCTCGACGGCATTCGCGACGAAGGGCTTTTCAAGTCTGAAATGGTCATTGGATCGGCCCAGCAGGGCGAGGTCACCGTTGGTGGTCGCACAATGGTCAATCTGTGCGCCAACAATTATCTCGGCCTTGCCAATGATCCCGAAGTGGTCGAAGCGAGCGTCAAAGCGCTGGAAAAATATGGCTCCGGCATGGCCTCGGTCCGCTTCATCTGCGGCACTCATGAGCTGCATAAGGAGCTTGAACAGACCGTCGCCCGCTATCTCGAAAAGGACGACGCGATCCTGTTCGGTTCGTGTTTTGATGCCAATGGCGGCATTTTCGAAACTCTGCTTGGCCCCGAAGACGCGGTTATCTCCGACACCCTCAATCATGCTTCGATCATCGATGGCGTCCGGCTGTCAAAAGCCCGGCGCTACCGCTTCCACACCTCTGACATGGACGATCTTCGCCTCCAGCTTCAGGCTGCCGAAGACGATGGTGCGCGCTTTAAACTGATCGTCACCGATGGCGTCTTCTCCATGGATGGCTATATCGCCAGGCTGCCCGAAATCTGCGACCTCGCCGAAGCCTACAAGGCCGCCGTGCTGATCGACGAATGCCACGCGACTGGCCATCTGGGCGAAAAGGGCAGGGGCACTCCGGCCCTCACCGGCGCGGGCAACCGCATCGACATCATCTCGGGCACCTTTGGCAAAACGCTCGGCGGCGCCATGGGTGGCTTCATCGCCGGGCCTCAGCCGGTTGTCGACCTCCTCCGCCAGCGCGCCCGGCCTTATCTTTTCTCAAACGCCCTGCCGCCCTCGGTGGCTGCCGGGGCCATCAAGGCCATCGAGATCGCCGAAAAGGCCGATGACCGCCGCGCAACGCTCGACCGGCACACCAAACGCTTCCGCTCGGCATTGGCTGACGCCGGCTTCGACCTCGTGCCCGGTGAAACCCCGATCATCCCCGTGATGCTCCACGACGCCGTCAAGGCCCAGGGCATGGCCAAGGCACTGCAGGACAAGGGCGTGCTGGTATCCGCCTTTTCCTTCCCCGTCGTGCCCAAAGGCAAGGCCCGCATCCGCACCCAGATGTCGGCGGGGCTTTCCGACGACAACATCTCGTTTGCCATCGACGCTTTCATCAGCGCCGGAAAAGACCTTGGAGCCATCTAGATGACCCGCACCATGAAAGCCCTCGTCAAGGCCAAGGCTGAACCGGGCCTGTGGATGGAAGACGTGCCGGTCCCGCAAATCGGCCCCGACGATGTCCTCGTCAAAGTCACCAAGACCGGCATCTGCGGCACCGATCTGCACATCTACAAATGGGACAACTGGGCCCAGGGCGCCGTTCCGGTCCCCATGACTGTCGGCCATGAATATTCGGGCACCATCGCGGAGTTGGGCGCCAACGTGACCCATCTCCATATCGGACAGCGCGTCTCGGGCGAGGGCCATGTCATCGGCTTTAAATCCCGCGCCAGCCGGGCAGGGCGCTTCCATCTCGACCCCGAAACCAAGGGCGTCGGCGTCAATCTGCCCGGCGCGTTCGCCGAATACGTCAAAATTCCCGCCTTCAACATCGTCCCGCTGCCCGACAGCGTCGATGATGAGCTCGCTTCCATCCTCGATCCGCTCGGTAATGCGGTCCACACCGCGCTCGCCTTCGACCTGGTGGGCGAAGATGTGCTCATCACCGGCGCCGGCCCCATCGGCATCATGAGCGCGGCCGTGGCAAAACATGTCGGCGCCCGTCATGTCGTCATCACCGATCCCAACGACAATCGGCTGGAGCTGGCCAGAAAGACCGAGCCCACAATCATCACCGTCAACACATCCGACGATCTGCGTGCCGTCGCGAAATCGCTCGGCATGAACGAAGGGTTCGATGTCGGCTTTGAAATGAGCGGTGCGCCTGCCGCCATGGCCACCCTCACCGATCACCTCGTCATGGGCGGCAAGATCGCCATGCTCGGGCTGCCCGCAAAACCTTTCGAATATGACTTTGCCAAGATGGTCCTCAAAATGCTCACCATCAAAGGCATTTATGGGCGGGAAATGTTCGAGACCTGGCACAAGATGCTCGCCATGCTCCAGTCCGGTCTCGATATCCGTCCGGTCATCACCAACCGCTTTCCGGCCGATCAGTTCGATACCGCCTTCCAGTCAGCGATACAGGGCGGCGCGGGCAAGATCGTGCTTGAATGGTCAACATGAGCAAACGGTAAGGTAGCCGCCGCAAATTCACCTTATATGGCACATTAACAACCACTATGATCGTTCCGACCTGCCGCCGAAAGTGCCGCCATGAGCCCCGTTCCGCCCAAGATCCGCCGTGCCCTGATGCTGGTCAATCCCAATGCACGGCGCGGCAGCGAAGCTGTCGAGCCCATCGCCAAACGGCTGCGCTTTCTCGGGCTGGAGGTTATGATCGAGCGGTTCCAGACCCCCGAGGAACTGGCCGCCGACATTGCCCGCCGCCGCCATGAGGTGGATATGGTGATCGTGTGCGGTGGCGATGGCACCATGAACGCCGCTGCCCCCGCCATCATTGAAACCGGGCTGCCCATGGGCATCATTCCCATGGGCACCGCCAACGATCTGGCGCGCACCCTCCACATTCCGGAAAATTTCACTACGGCGGCCAACATCATTGCCGCCGGTCACACCCGCACCATCGATGTCGGTGTCGTCAACGGAAGACCTTTCTTCAACGTCGCAAGTATCGGGCTTTCTGCCGAACTGGCAAACAAGCTCGACAAGGGCACAAAGCGCCGCTGGGGAAAGCTGGGCTATGCGATGACGGCCCTCAAGATCGCCTCGACCGTCCATCCCTTTCGCGCCGAAATCATCAGCTCCAACGGGACCTCGAAGGTAAAGACGCTCCAGATCGCCGTCGGCAACGGACGCTATTATGGCGGTGGCACGGTGGTGGAGGCCGACGCGCGGATCGATGACGGCACACTCGACCTCTACAGCCTAGAAGCCCGCGATGTCTGGCAACTCGTCACCATGCTCGGCGCCTTCCGCCGCGGCACCCACGGCACCTGGCGCGAGGTCCGCACCGAAAAATGCGTCGCGTTCGAGCTGCGCACCGCACAGCCCATGGACGTTAACGTCGATGGTGACATCATCACCCAGACACCCGCAAAATTTGAAGTCCGGCCCCGGGCCATCACAGTCTTCGTGCCCGAAAGCAATTCGGCATCGTAAAGCCCTGCCAACCCGGATCGTTCTCTGTCATCGCAGCATCGGTTGGCCCTCTGCCCCGCCATCATTTCATTTGACGAAATTCGATAGCTGACTTAAGTCAGCTATCATGTCACACGATCCCATCGCCCGTTTTCGCCGTTTTTCCCGTGCTGTGACCTCCGAGGTCGGCGCGCTCGATGATTCCTTTCTCGGGCGCGCAAGACCGCTTGGCTCGGCCCGTGTGCTCAACGCCATCGGCCATGGCCGCACAGACATTGCACAGCTTCGCGATTATCTCGGCCTCGATTCGGGCCTGATGAGCCGCCTGCTGCGCGGTCTGGAAGAGGAAGGGCTGGTTGAGACCCGGCCCGATCCGCAGGACGGCCGCCGCCGCCTTCTGGCCCTGACTCCGGCGGGCCGGGACGAGTTCACCGCCTATGAAGATATTTCCAACGCCCGCGCCGAAACCCTTCTGGCCCGCCACCCGCGCCCCGAGGCGTTGCTGGCCGCCATGGATCTCGTCGCCTCCGCTCTGGGGCGCGACCGCATATCCTTTGAGGAAGTCGATCCGCGCAGCGAGGCTGCGCGCTTCTGCCTCCAGCAATATTATGAGGAACTGGCACGCCGCTTCGAGGAGGGGTTCGATGTCAAACGCTCCGCCGACCCAGACGCAATCGACATGATCCGTCCGCGCGGTGCATTCATTCTGGCGGTTTCCGACGGCCTGCCCATTGGCTGCGTCGGCCTCAAGGGCACTAAAAAAGGTTATGCCGAAATCAAGCGCCTCTGGGTCGCCCCCTCGGCCCGTGGGCTCGGCCTGGCCCATCGTTTGATGGCCGCAACCGAGGGCGCCGCCCGCGATCTCGGCATCGCCCTTCTCCGCCTCGACACCAACCGCGCACTGCCCGAAGCTATTGCCATGTATCGCAAGACCGGCTGGACCAAAATCGACCGCTTCAACGACGATCCCTATCCCGACTTCTTCTTTGAAAAGCGGCTATAGGATCAAGCGGTATTTCCGTTGAAAGGGCAGGCCGCCTACTGCAGCACCCTGTCGAGCGTATATTCGCCATTGCTGATTCGATCGGGGATGTTCCCGATCAGCTTTGCCACGGCCTCTTCGCCATATTCGCGCACCAGCGTGGCAACTGCTGCAAAAAGCGCCGCATGGGCCAGTGCTTCGGTATCGACGCCGTCCGTATCGGCGGAATTCCAAGCTTCCGCCAGATACTCGAGAGCGATCTGACGTTCTTCCTGCTCGGCCTCGATGGCGGCGGACTCGGTCGGGTACGGAAATGTCGTGCGCGTGGTCATGATCGCTAGTTAACATGCCTTTTGGGCGCTGCTAAGAGGAAATGACCAATTGGTTAACGTGCCGCACCAAATTGGTTCCGAGTGCGCCCTGCGGAAGCCAAGAGGAAATCCTATTCGGCATAACGCTGATGAATGTCGCGGGCCAGCGAGTCCCCTTCGGTCAACAGACGCGTTATCGCCGCTTCTGCCGAAGGTGTGCAACTGCGATAGAACCGGGCATAGGCCTCATATCCCGAGTTGAACGCCCCCGCCAGGCGTGCGCGACGGTCCTCGTCAGGTTCGTCCAGTTCGATCAGCTCCGCCATCTGCCCCCGCCAGTCCGTCGTCTGGTCGCCGCACAGCGGCGTCAGCATGTAGAGCGATCCCAGAATTTCCGACAGGCGCTCCATCTGTCCCTGATAGGGCGGGTCGATGGCGAGCGCAGGGCAGGGTGCCGCAAGCGTCGCCAGGAGGCACAGCCGCCAGAGTGGCTTCATCGGTCCACCCCCGCCAGTCCCAGGCATTGGGCGCAGGCTTCGACAATCTCGGCGAGGTGGTCGGTGGTGCGATAGGACTGCACCTCCTCGATATGTACCCAGTCCCAATCGCTGATTTCGTGGCTCGTCACCGGCGCACCCATCGGGCAGTGGGCGGCAAACACGGCAAGCGTAAAGGTCTTTTCGCCTTCGCCCACGGTTTCGACCAGCACCTGCATGGGATCGGAAACCAGAAGCCGGGTTTCCTCGAACAATTCGCGCTGCACGCACTCGAACGGTGTTTCCCCCGGCTCCATCCGCCCACCGGGAAACGTCCATTGTCCCAGAAACGGAGCATAAGCGCGCTGGATCAGCAGCACCTGATCGCCATTGAAAAGCCCGATCGAGCATGCGTCGGGCTTCATGTGCTAGCTGCCATCGCTATAGTGGTGGGGAACGGAGACCAAAGACTCATGTGCGGACGATACGCGGTTACTTTGCCAGACGACGCGATGCGCCAGATATTTGCTACCGACAATCTAATTCAGTCTGTGCCGCGCTACAACATTGCTCCCACCCAGCCCGTCATCGCCATCTGGATCGATGATGCCATGCGCCGCACCGCAAAGCTCGCCCGGTGGGGTCTGGTGCCCGGATGGGTCAAGGATCCGCGCGAATTTCCCCTTCTGGTCAACGCCCGCGCCGAAACCATGGCCGATAAGCCCGCCTTCCGCGATTCGGTAAAGCACAAGCGCTGCATCCTGCCGGCCTCGGGCTATTACGAATGGCAGACGCTGCCCGGCGGCAAGAAACAACCCCATTACATCACCCTTAAGGACGAAGAGCCCCTGGCACTGGCCGGGCTCTATTCGAGCTGGATGGGACCCGATGGCGAGGAAATCGATACGGTCGCGACAATCACCGTGCCTGCCGGTCCCGATGTCGCCCACATCCATGACCGGATGCCTGCCCTGATGCGGGGCCATCAGATCGATGCCTGGCTCGATACGAAAACCATGCGATTCGCCGAGGTCCAACCCTTCGTGGTGCCGCAACCGGAGGGCACCATGGCCTCTCACCCTGTCTCGACCCGGGTCAATTCCGCAGCCAATGAAGGACCCGATCTCATCGTTCCGGTCAGCGAAGTGCTCGATGATGGCCCCGGTGACAAGTCCATGGCAGTCAAGGCAAAAAAGTCGGCACAGCTCGATCTTTTTTGACGGTTCCGGCCGGAACCGGTTCGTCAACCGCTCGTTCTTGGAGCAGGAATTTTCGCGCTGGCGTGTCGATTTGACACAAACGCACTCGATTTTTTCGTCAAGCCTTGTTATTTATTGCCCGTGGCACCAGATGCGGTGTCCCGAGGTCAGGCTGGAGAACGGCAACATGAAAACACTAACTGCATGGGCACGCCTGACCGCGTCCGAGACCAACTGCGTACGATTTAGTTCCAAACGTACCGGTCTCATGTGTCGCTCCTGGATGTGGCGCGTATAGCGGCTGACAACTGGCCCTTCCGCCCCGTCACAAGACCCTCACATTAGACTGTTAGCACCGCTCAGGGCTGGGCGGAATCGCGTATCGCAGAGTGTTCGATCATGACCAAGCCAATCGTTATTTCAGTTGCCGGTGAACCGCAGGGCGTCGTTGTCCCCAACGGTCAGGACTTCCGCTTCATGGCGGTCAAGCTGGGCGTGTTTCCGCTCGACGGCCGGATTTTCCAGTCTATCGACGCCGCTCGCGCCGCCGCCGAGGCTGTTGTCGAGGGCGCGGCCGCACTTGCCAGTTCGTTCGAGCCCGACGATGGCAGCGACAGCGGCATGGTGGCCTGATCTCTACCCCGTGTATTGGGACGGAAATTCGTTCATCTGGCCGTAGCGCCAGACGCCCAGCCAGTCGATGAAGATCATTGCGGCGCCGAGCGCGGTGCCGATTGCGCTACCCACCAGTTCGGGATTTCCCGGCGCGTCGTTGAGCAGTTGATGCGCGCTCACCAGGAAAATTCCAAACACCGCTGCCGACCATACGCTGTAGAGATTGGCGAACCAGTACCAGTGTCTTCCCGGCCAGAGCGGCTTGGAAAAGGCGTATCCCCACACCGCCGTGACTGAGAACGGGAAGAGAAGCGCTCCCGCAAAGCCCATCGGATCGCCGATCCATTGGGGGATTGTGAACAGCGTTCCGATGGTGCCGAACACCAGAATGAACACCGCATAGATTTTCCAGCGCAGCATCAGCATCTCCCGCCTTGCACCCGGGGAGATGATAGTGCGCCGGAGTCGTCAGCGCCGTTCTAACCTTATGTTTACCTTAATAGTGCGGATTTTCGAGACCGAGGATTTGGAGCGTGTCCAGCAAAAGCATGTCCTCGACGCGATCGGGGATGGAAACGGTCCTGCGGTGCGGATACGCGACAAAACAAGGGTTTAGGGCAAAGGACTTGATTCAATCAAATCCTGAACGGCTCTAGACCCCGATCTCGAAGTACCCCAGCGCGTCCCCGATTTCGTCTTCCTCATAACCGAGATGGGAAAGCAGCACGCGCTCCAGCGCGTCGTTGATCTCGCGCGCCTGCGCAAAATTTGCAGCGCTCGGGTCGCCCACCAGCGTGTTGAGCGCCGCGATCAGCTTGACCAGCAGCGCGTGCACGATCTCGTGCTCGGCCTGCAGCCGATCCGTGACCTTCTTCCAGGCCTCGCCCTTTTCGGAAAGCGCGGGGAAGATGTGGGCGTCCTCGATCGAATGGTGCGTGTGTACGGTCTGGCAATGCTGGCCGCACAAATTTCCGAACTGGCGATAGTTCGAAACCATCGTCAGCGCTTCGGCCTCCGCCTCGACCTCCGCGACCGATTTTTCGCCCGCCATCACCTCCTCGATCATGTTGCGCAGCACGCTAACGTTCTGGCGCAGATGATCGTGAATCATCTTCAGGTGCCGGCCCGGCGCGCGCTGCTGGGCCGTCAGATTTTCGAGCTTGGGCGCACGCGGGCGCGTGGCATCGTCGAGAAAGGCAATATCGAGAAGCATGGTAATGTGAGGTCCGTTGAATACGGCCCCAATCTAGGCATTGCTGCGCCGATTTCTACCCCAGCACTTTGCCCGGGTTGAGAATCCCTTTCGGATCGAGCGCCGACTTGATCGCCTTCATCATTTTCAGCGCCACCGGATCCTTTACCTGCTTGAGCAGACCGGTCTTGAGCTGCCCGATTCCATGCTCGGCCGAAACCGATCCGGCAAGATCGCGCACCACCGCGTAAATCGCATCGTGCACCGCTTCGGCCCCATCCATGAACGCCTTGCCGTCCGCCCCTTCGGGCTGGGAAAAGTTGAAATGAATATTGCCGTCGCCCAGATGCCCGAAGGGCACGGGCCGGATGCCGGGCACCGCCTTTTGCGCCGCTTCGCTGCCCCGCGCGATCAATTCGGGCACCGCCGCCACCGGCACGGAGACGTCGTGCTTGATCGAGGCCCCCTCGCGCGATTGGACCTCGCTCATCTGCTCGCGCGCCGTCCAGAAGGCCTCGCGCTGGCCCAGCGTTTCCGCAATCACCCCGTTTCCTACCAACCCGGACTCATAAGCCGCTTCGATGGCCTGTGACAGCCCGCCGGCAACGCCGCCCCTGGGCACGGAGATCTCCGCCAGCACATACCAGTCCGAAATCTCCGCACTCGGATCCTGCGCGATCATCTCGTGCTTGAGCTGAAAATCGATGCCGATGCGCGGCATCAATTCGAATGCCGTCAGCGTATTGCCGGCCCGCGCCCGCAGCAGCGTGAACAGCTCCAGCGCCGCCTTGGGGCTTGCCACATTGAGCAACGCCGTCTCGTGAGCATCGGGCTTGGGAAAAAGCTTCAGCGTCGCCGCCGTGATGATCCCCAGCGTGCCTTCCGAACCCACCAGAAGGTCTTTGAGATCATAGCCCGTATTGTCCTTGCGTAGCGCACTGAGCCCTTTGTAGATCGACCCATCCGCCATCACGGCCTCGACCCCGATACACAGCTCGCGTGCGTTGCCATAGGAAAGAACCTGCACGCCCCCCGCGTTCGACCCCAGAACGCCCCCGATCCGCGCCGAACCTTGTGAGGCGATATAGAGCGGAAACATCATCCCTGCGCCCTCGGCAATCTCATGGGCCTCCTGCAGCGTCGTGCCCGCATCGAGCGTCATGTGCCCGGCCGCCGCATCGACGTTCCGTACGCCCTTGAGCTTGGAAATCGAGACAATGACCTCGTCGCCGAACAGGGGAACCTGCCCTCCGACCAGCCCGGTGTTTCCGGCCTGCGGGACGATATGCACGCCCACCTCATTGGCCCATTCCATCACCGCCTGCACCTCGGCCACCGTCCGCGGCAGCACCACGGCCTGTGCCTGCTTGTGAAACCGTCGGCGCGGCTCGGAAACATAGCCCGCCATATCGCCGGCCTCGGAAACAACGCTGCTTTCCCCGAGAAGCTGGACAAGGGCCGGAACGATCTGGTCTTTGGAAAGGGTCATCTCTAAAAGTCTTTCTGCAGGCATTTGGGTCAACTATCGCATGGCGGGCAGGGGATTCGCTACCACGCCACACCGCTTCCCACCTTGCCCGTTCCCATCCCCTGTGCCAAAACCACCGGCAACGAAACGATCATCGGAGAACACCATGGCTGGTTTGATGGAAGGCAAGCGCGGGCTCATTATGGGCGTCGCCAACAACCGCTCTATCGCCTACGGCATTGCCAAGGCGCTGCACGCGCAGGGCGCGGAAATGGCCTTCACCTATCAGGGCGAGGCGCTCCACCGCCGCGTCGAGCCGATCGCAGCCGAGTTCGGCTCGGATCTGGTCCTGCCATGCGATGTGACCGATCCAGACGCCATGGACGCCGTGTTCAACGTGCTCAAGTCCAAATGGGGCAAGCTCGATTTTCTCGTCCACGCCATCGGGTTCTCCAACAAGGAAGAGCTTGACGGGCGTTATGTCGATACCACACCGGGCAATTTCGCTTTGACCATGAACATCTCGGTGTTCTCGCTCACGGCATTGGCCAAGCGCGCCGAAGCATTGATGGACGATGGCGGCGCCATCCTGACCCTCACCTATTACGGCGCCGAAAAGGTCTTGCCGAACTACAACGTCATGGGTGTCGCCAAGGCTGCGCTCGAGGCCTCGGTGCGTTATCTCGCTTCCGATCTCGGCCCGCAGAATATCCGGGTCAACGCCATTTCCGCCGGCCCGATCAAGACCCTTGCGGCCTCGGGCATTGCCGATTTGCGCGAAATGCTCAAATGGAACGAGGAAAACGCGCCCCTGCGCAAGAACGTCACCATCGACGAAGTCGGCAATTCGGCGCTCTATCTGCTCTCGGATCTCTCGAGCGGGGTCACCGGCGAAATTCATTACGTCGATTCCGGCTACAACATCATCGGCATGAAAGCCATGCCCCAGGATGCGCCCGCCGAATAGCCGGCCAAACAAAACGTCACAGGAGCGCGCTAGCTTGCGCGCTCCTCAAATCTGTCAATGATTGATTCGTCCATGCACCAGGTCACCTGGCCCGATTTCTACTTCGCGCGCCACGGCGAAACCGATTGGAACCGCGAGCGCCGCTATCAGGGCAGCCGCGATATTCCATTGAACGAAACCGGCCGGCGCCAGGCCGATTCCAACGGTCCGCTGTTGCGTTTCCTGCTTGAGGAAGCCGGCAGCGATCCGGCCAAATTCAAATGGTACGCCTCGCCCCTGAGCCGGGCCAGCGAAACCATGGAGCGCATGCGCGCCGCCTTCGACGTTCCGCTCCCCGATGTCATTTACGACGAGCGGCTGATCGAAATCTCCTTCGGCAAATTCGAGGGCCTGCTGCACGAGGAAATCGCCCGCGAGCGCGAGGCTCTGGCTCCCGGCCAGCGCGACGCCACCTATTGGAATTTCCGCCCTGAAGGCGGCGAGAACTATCAGGACCTCGCCGACCGCCTGCTCGATTTTGCCCAGGGGCTCACCCATCACTCGATCATCGTCGCCCATGGCGGCGTGCTGCGTGTCCTGCGCCATCTGGTCGAAGGCGTAACCCGTGGCGAAGTCCTCAACTGGGCCCCGCCCCAGGGCGTCATCGCCCATTTCGCCGCCGGCCGGATGACCCTGCACGCAGCGAAAAAGACGTGGTGAGAAAATCTTGACGGCCGATGACAACCCGCTGACCCGCCCGGGTCCGGCGCACCCCGACATCACCGATCCCGACATCGCCAGGCTGGTCGCGATCTTTTACGCCCGCGCCCGCGAGGATGACATCCTCGGCCCGGTCTTTGATCGCGCCGTCCACGACTGGGACGAGCACATCGCCCAGATCACCGATTTCTGGTCTTCGATCATGCTGCGCACAGGCCGCTATTCGGGTCGCCCGCTCAATCCACATTTGCGCCTGCCCATCGAGGCTGAACATTTCGACCGCTGGCTTGCTCTTTTCGAGCAGACCGCCGCCGAAATCTTTACCCCCGAGATCACCCACGAATTCATGATCCGGGCCCGCCGCATCGCCGACAATTTCGAACTGGCCATCGGCACCATGCGCGGCGAAATCCGCTCGCCCCGCCACGCGCGCTAGCGCAAAGGCTCGCGCTCGCTAATCCCATCGAACGATTGACCACGTCCTCGCCGCTGCCTAGAACACCTCCAACATTTCCGGGGCACTTCCCATGAGCGACAATTCCTTCGGCCACCTCTTCCGCTTCACCACCTGGGGTGAGAGTCATGGCGCCGCGCTCGGGGTCGTCGTCGATGGTGTGCCGCCCGACCTTCCCATTTCCGCCGAAATGATCCAGCGCGATCTCGATCGCCGCAAGCCCGGCCAGTCGCGCTACACCACCCAGCGCCGCGAGGCCGACGAGGTCAAAATCCTCTCCGGTGTCTTCGAGGACGAGCGCACCGATGGCCTTCGTACCACCGGCACGCCGATTTCGCTGATGATCGAAAACACCGATCAGCGCTCCAAGGACTATTCGGAAATCCGCGACAAGTTCCGCCCCGGCCACGCCGATTACACCTATTTCCAGAAATACGGCATTCGTGATTATCGTGGCGGTGGCCGCTCCTCGGCCCGCGAGACCGCCGCCCGCGTCGCCGCCGGCGCTGTCGCCAAACTGGTAGTCCCCAACGTCACCATTCGCGCCTCGCTGGTCCAGATTGGACCCCACAAGATCGATTACGCCAATTTCGATTGGGATCAGGTCGACCAGAACCCCTTCTTCTGCGCCGACCCCAAAGCCGCTGAAACCTGGGCCGCCTATCTCGACGGCATCCGCAAGGCCGGCTCGTCCGCCGGGGCCATTGTCGAAGTGGTCGCCGAAGGCGTGCCCGCCGGCTGGGGCGCTCCGATCTATGGCAAACTGTCCGCCGACATCGCTTCGGCCTTCATGTCGATCAATGCCGTCAAGGGCGTCGAGATCGGTGAGGGCATGCACGCCGCCGAATTGACCGGCGAGGAAAACGCCGACCAGATGCGCTCGGACCGCCCGCTGCCAAAATTCCTGTCCAACAAGGCCGGCGGCATCCTCGGCGGCATCTCCAATGGTGATCCCATTGTCGCGCGATTTGCGGTCAAACCCACAAGTTCTATCCTCACCCCCCGCCAGACCGTGACCACGGAAAACGAGGATGCCGACATCATCACCAAGGGCCGCCATGACCCCTGCGTGGGCATCCGCGCCGTGCCCATCGGCGAAGCGATGATGGCCTGTGTCCTTGCCGACCACATGCTGCGCCACCGTGGCCAGACCGGCCGCGAAGGCGGCATCGGCTTTGGAAGGAACGATCTGTAATGATCTCTGAATCCGACACACGCGTCCAGGCGGCGCTGGACGCCATGAAGCATGGCCAGATGGTCGTTGTGATCGACGATCACGATCGGGAAGGCGAGGGCGACATCATAGCTGCCGCGTCCACCATCACGCCCGAGCAGATGGCCTTCATCGTCCGCCACACCTCCGGCATCGTGTGCGCGCCGATCACCGGTGAGCGCGCCCAGAAACTGCGCCTCGATCCGATGGTCGCCTCAAACGACTCCGCCCATACGACGGCCTTCACCGTCACCATCGATTTCAAGCACGGCACCACCACCGGCATTTCCGCCGAGGACCGCACGGCCACCGTGCGCGCGCTGACCAATGGCAATGTGGCTGCCGAGGATTTTTCCCGCCCCGGCCACATCTTCCCGCTCATCGCCCGGCGCGGCGGCGTTCTCATGCGCTCGGGCCATACAGAGGCGGCAGTCGATCTTTGCAGGCTTGCCGATCTGCCCGATGTCGGTGTGATCTGTGAGCTGGTCAATGACGACGGTACCGTCACCCGCGGCCAGCAGGTCGCCGATTTTGCCGCGGCCCACGATTTGCCGCTGATCTCGGTCGCCGATCTCATTGCTTATCGCCAGCGCCGCGAAAAGCTCGTCGAGCGCGTCGCCACCTTCGAGATCGACACCGCCGCCGGCCGCGCCATCGCCTACGCCTATTCGACCCCATTCGACCGCGTCCAACACCTTGCGCTGGTGTTCGGCGACGTGGGGCAGGGGGTGCCCGTCAACGTCCGCCTCCAGCGCGAGGATATCGTCACCGACGTTTTCGGTAGCGCGGAAAAACTCAACGCATCGATCGCTGCCCTGGCCGAAACCGGCGGCGTGCTGGTCTATCTGCGCGAGGGTAATGCCGGCGTTGCCTATGACAGGGCGGCGACTGAAGCCGAACGCGAAGACCATGGCTCAGCGCGAGATCGCGATGCAGAGTGGCGCGAAGTCGGCCTCGGCGCCCAGATTTTGCGCGATCTCGGAATCTCCGCCATCAAGCCCATGTCCTCGCGCTCTCGCCGCTATGTCGGGCTCGAAGCCTTCGGCATCACCATTTCCGATTAGAGTGCGTTGCTTGCGGCGGTGCTGGCCGCCGTCATCAATCTGTGGCCGATAGCGGCTAAGGATGGCCCGAGTGCTCAGGATCGGGAGACAGCTTGTATGTGGAGGATCGTCACGATTCCCCTCGCGCTTGTTCTCCTGATTGCCGGAGCCATTCTGGCGCCAACCCCGATCCCGGTCGGCGTGCCAATGATGGCCCTTGCCCTCTTCCTGCTGATCGGCAGCTCCAAATTTGCCCTGCGCTCGGTTCGCCGCCTACGCCGCCGCTGGAAGGGGTTCGATCAGGCACTCACCCTTCTCGAGGCGCGCACCGCGGGCACCATCGCCCGCACCTTCAGGCGCTCCCGTCCGCACCGCCCCGGCTAAACCAGCGCTCAGCGCCGACGAAACCCGGCCAGGAATTCACCATTCCCGTCACCGCCTTTGATCGGCGATGGCCACAGTCCCGCCCGCTGCCAGCCCAGCCCGTCCATATGGGCAAGCACGGCCTCTATGGCCATGGCCACATGCGGCCCGGGCACCACGATCCCGCCCTTGCCGACATGATCGCGTCCCACCTCGAATTGCGGTTTGATCAGCAGAAGAGCCTTTGCACCCGGCGCACACAGCGCCGATGGCGCATCGATGATCTTGATCAGCGACACAAAGCTCACATCGGACACCAGGAAATCGATCGGCTCGGCGATCGTCTCCGCCGTAACGTCGCGGGCATTTAGCCCTTCGAGCGACACCAGATTGGAGAGCCCGGCAACATCGCTATGCAATTGCCCATGCCCGACATCGACAGCATAGATTTTCCGCGCGCCACGTTCGGCCAGCACCTGGCTGAACCCGCCCGTCGAAGCCCCCAGATCGAGACAGATTTTGCCTTCGGGATCGAAGCCGCTTTTCTCCAGCCCCTCGGCCAGCTTGAGCGCCGCGCGCGAAACATAGTGTGATGCAGGATCGTTCAGCGCGACCGCGTCGCCCTCACCCACAAGCTGGCTCGGCTTGCTGGCCAGAACGCCGTTGACGCTCACTGTGCCACGCAGAATGGCGTCACGCGCTCTTGCTCTCGATTGAGCAAGCCCGCGCTGTTCGAGCGCGATGTCGAGCCTTATCCGGCTCATGACGCCGTGAGGCGCCTCACCTTGTCGAGCGCTGTCTGGCTGTCCTCGCCCCAGGCGATCGTACCGAAAAAATCGCCTTCCGCATCGATCATGAACACCGACGCTGTATGATTGACCAGATAGTCGGTCGAGCCTTCGGCCTCCACCTTTTCGGAAAACACCCCATAAGAGCGCTTGATCTGCTCGGTCTGGCTTTCGTTGCCCACCAGGCCCATCACGTCGGGTCCGAAATTGGACAGATATTCGCGCGTATGCTCGATGGTATCGCGCTCGGGGTCCACCGAAACGAAAATGATCCGCAACTCGTCATCATCGAGCCCCAGCGTCTGTTTCCACCCAGTCGCTTCGGCAAGCGTTGTGGGGCAAACGTCCGGGCAAAAAGTGTACCCGAAAAACATCAGCGTCGGCGTGCCGAGCAGATCGTCTTCGGTAAACGTTTCTCCCGTCGATGTCGCAACCATCTCGAACGGCCCGCCAAACATCGCACCGGAGGGCTGAATGGGCTTTGTGAAATAGATGACAGTGGCCGAAACCGCCGCAAGCGCCACAAGGGCCCACAAAACGATGCGCACTTTTCCCAGCACGGCGAAATTCCTGACCTATTGATCCAGCGGCTCGACGCCTGTGGGCGTGCCGTCCTTGGCCAGCGTGATCTTTTCGATCCGCGCCTCTGCCTGCTTGAGCAGGGCTTCGCAATGGCGCTTGAGCGCTTCGCCGCGCTCATAGATCGCAATCGATTCCTGCAGGGGCGCCTTGCCGCCTTCGAGCTGCGCAACGATCTTTTCAAGTTCGTCCAGCGCCGCTTCAAAGCTCATTTCGGCGATCTCGGTCATCACTGCCCCTTCGTCTTTAATCGTCATAATCGGGTCCGGCTTCGCCGGTCAGCAGCATGCCTACATGCGCCGACACCCCCGAGGCAAGCCCGCCCAGATCGTAGCCGCCTTCGAGCATCGAGACCAAACGGTTTGAGCAGCGCTTCTCGGCAATGTCCATCAACTTTCCCGTGAGCCACGCGTAATCGGCACCCACCCATTCGAGCTGCGCAAGCGGATCGCGCCGCTCCGCGTCAAAGCCCGCCGAAACCAGAATCAGGTCCGGCGCAAAATTGTCGAGCGCCGGCAATATCTGCTCTTTATACGCCGCCCGCATCTCCTGACCGCCGCTTCCCGCTTCAAGCGCTGCATTGACGATGTTGCCGACACCTCTCTCATGGGGCGCCCCGGTCCCCGGATACAGCGGCATCTGGTGGGAGGAGGCGTAAAAGACCGAGGGGTCGTCGGCAAAAATGTCTTGAGTGCCGTTGCCGTGATGCACGTCGAAATCGATGATCGCCACGCGCTCGGCTCCATAAAGCCGCTGCGCCTGTCGCGCCGCGATGGCGATGGTGTTGACCAGGCAGAACCCCATGGACCGGTCGCGCTCGGCATGATGTCCGGGCGGTCGCGCCAGAATGAATGCGTTGTGCGCCTCGCCCAGAATAACCGCTTCAATGCCTCGCAACACCCCGCCCAGCGCCGTCGCCGATGCCTCAAGGCTCCGCGCGGAGACGAAAGTGTCCGGATCGATCTGCCCGATCCCTTCGGCCGGCCGGATAGCCCGGATCGTATCCATGACCTTTGGGCTGTGGACCAACTCGGCCAATTCGAGATCGCCCGGGGCGGCCATCTCGCGCATCAGGGCTCCAAACCGGGGATGGTCGAGCGCCCTGGCCGCCGCTTCGATCCGCTCCTGCCGCTCGGCATGGCCGCTCGGCGTCGCGTGCGCGGACCCGTTTGTCTGGCTGATCAGAAGGGTGGTCATTTCGTCGGGATCTATGCCTCGGCTGTTGCCTCTTCTTGACGCGGCACCGGGCGCTTGTCAAACAACCTCGATGAACTCAGCGCCCGCCGATCCCCAGACCGTTGCCGATGCCGCAGCCCTGCTGCAACGGGGGGACCTTTGCGCCTTCGCGACGGAAACGGTCTATGGCCTGGGCGCCGACGCCACCAATTCCGGTGCTGTCCTCAAGATCTACGAAACCAAGGGCCGCCCGCGTTTCAATCCGCTCATTTCCCATTGCGCCGATATGGAAATGGCCGAACGCTTCGGGAACTTTTCCCCACTCGCCCGCCGTCTCGCCGACGCCTTCTGGCCCGGCCCTTTAACGCTGGTCGTTCCCCTCAAGCCCGACGCGGGCCTTTCCGACCTCGTCACTGCCGGTCTCGATACCGTCGGCCTGCGCGTCCCTGCCCATCCCATGGCCCGCGACTTGATCGCCACCCTTGGCCGCCCCGTCGCCGCCCCCTCGGCCAATCCCTCGGGCAAACTCTCGCCCACAACGGCAAGCCACGTCCGCGCGGCCTTTTCCGGAGCGGTTCCGGTTCTCGACGGCGGCCCCTGTCAAAACGGCCTGGAATCCACGATCATTGCCATTGTTGGCGATACGGTCACCCAGCTTCGCGCCGGTGCCCTTGCGCGCGAGGATGTCGAGGCCCTTCTCGGTCATCCCATTGCGCTCGCCGCCCCAAATGCCGCAATCACCGCGCCGGGCATGCTCAAAAGCCACTATGCTCCCAACGCCGCCCTCCGCCTCGAAGTCACAGCGCCCGAGCCCGGCGAAGCCTACCTTGTTTTCGGCCCGGCTCCTGCCCATGACGGCCCGGTGCTCAATCTTTCGGCATCGGCCGATCTGCGCGAAGCGGCGCAAAACCTCTTCTCCCATCTTGCCCGGCTCGATGCATCCGGGGCAAAATCGATTGCCGTCGCGCCCATTCCTCATACCGGCCTGGGCGAAGCGATCAACGACCGTCTCGAACGCGCCGCCGCGCCCCGCAACCGATAGGGGAACCCGCAATGAAAACCAAAATCACTTTAAGCGGAGAGTGTGGCAACTCGCCCAAGAACGCCTTTGCCGAAAAAGTCGCGGTCGCGGTGCTGGCTTCAGACTCCCAGATGCTGACGCAAGCGCTCACCGGCGATTGTGTCGCGGCATTTCCCGATGGCCGGGAGGCAAAGGGCGTCGAAGCCGTGCTGGCGGCAATCGCCGACCTCGGCGCCACTCCCGAAGCCCTCACGATAACCCATGCCATCACCCACGGTCGGGTCGGCGCGGTCAATGGCACCATCGTCCGGTCCGGAAAACGCACCAGCTTCGCGTTGTTTCTCGATTTCAGGAATGCCAAGGCGGACAGCATTGCCGCCATCAGCCTGTATCGCGACTAATCGCGAACCTTATAGGGCTTCTGGTCCTTCCAGAACCGCATCAGGCTCTCGAGATCGGGGTCGCCGCCCTTGGGTAAGACGATTCGCAGATTGACGTAGAGATCGCCCTTGCCGAACAGCCCCTTGCCCTTGAGCCGCATCGCCTTGGCCGTATCAGGCCCCGGCGGCAGATTGAGTTCGACCGCCCCATCGAGCGTCGGCACGCGCACCTTGGCGCCCAGCACGGCCTCATAAAGAGTGATCGGCACATCGACCCGCAGATCGTGCCCGTCCTTGCGGAATTGCTTGTGCCGGGCAAACTTGATCGTCACCAGCGCATCGCCCGGCTGCCCGGTCAGCGGTGAAGGCCGGCCCTGGCCGCGCAACCGCACCTGCTGGCCCTCTTCGAGCGGGGAGGGGAGTTTGACCGAGACCGTCTTGCCCGAGGGCAGGGTGACCGGCACCGAGCCGCCCTTATGGGCGTCTTCCAGCGACACGGCCAGATTGACCACAACGTCTTCGCCCTTGGCCGAACCCGAAGAGCCCGTCGTTGCGCCGGTAAACGGGTCCCAGCTCGCGCCGCCGGCACCGGCACCCGCGCCGAAGGGATTGCCGCCCGGCCCGCGTCGCGTGCCGCCAAACCCGCTCATGAATTCCTTTAAGATATCCTCGGCGTTGAACCCGCCCGCTCCGGCCCCGGCGCCAGGACGCCCGCCGCGCATGCCCGACGAATCGAACCCGCCAAATTTGGGATGGCCTTCGGCATCGATCTCGCCACGGTCATATTGCGCCCGCTTGGTCTTGTCCGACAGCAGGTCGTAGGCCGCTGTTGCCTCGGCAAATTTTTCGTGCGCCGCCTTGTCGTCCGGATTCTGATCCGGGTGAAAAGTCTTGGCCAGCTTGCGGTAGGCGCTCTTGATCTCCTTTTCGCTGGCGCTCTTTGGCACTCCGAGCACTGTATAGGGGTCGCGCATTCGCTTTGTTACACCTTGAAAGGGCGCTCCGGCTTGTGATCCGGCAGCGCCACGTCCTTTCGATCCACGATTTGCGGGCATTGAAGCACCGCAGCTTTGCGTTCTATATGGCCACGGCCCCTCATAATGTCCAGACGGGATGGATTTTGCCGTGACGGCTTCGCTCACTGATCTGCTGTTCGACGATGCCTATGACGGCGCCATCGACCCCCTCGAACTCTTCCCTCACTGGCTCGAAGAGGCCCGCGAGACCGAGCCCAACGATCCCAACGCCATGGCGCTTGCAAGCGTCGATGAAACCGGCATGCCCGACCTGCGCATGGTGCTGCTCAACGGCTATTCGCATCAGGGGTTTGTCTTTTTTACCAATTTCGAATCGGCGAAGGGCCGCGAACTGCTCGCAAATCCCAGGGCGGCTCTGCTGTTTCACTGGAAGAGCCTGCGCCGTCAGGTTCGCGTCCGCGGCCCGGTCCAACAGGTGCCACACTCGGATGCCGACGCCTATTTCGCCTCCCGCCCGGCCCAGTCGCGCATCGGGGCACACGCATCCGATCAGTCCCGACCGCTGGAAAGTCGCAATGTGCTTGTCGAGCGCGTCGCGACGCTGACCGAAAAATTTGCCGATGGCGAAATCGGACGCCCCGCCCATTGGTCGGGTTTCCGGGTGACGCCGCTCCAGATCGAGTTCTGGAAAGACGGCGCCTTCCGGCTTCACGACCGGGTGGTGTTCACGCGCCCCGATCCCGAGTCCGACTGGTCCCGCACGCGGCTTTTCCCGTAACACCATGCGCATCCTCGTCCGCACCTCGAAACTGGCGATCTGGGCACGTCGGCTGGCGCTGTTTTCTGCCGCCCTGATTCTGATTTCGACCGGCCTGCATTTTTTCGGCCAGATTGCCGCCGATGTCTTTGAAATCAGCCTGGTGATCGGCACCGTGTCGGCCGGCGCGGCGTTTCTGATCGGCATGGCCGCCTATGTCGTTCTCTGGTTTACCGGCGACAGGGGCTGGGCCCCGGCCAGCGTCGGTTTATTGCTCGGCCTTTTGTGTCTGGGCCCGGCCGGCATCGTTCTGGCCCTGAGCGAATTTTATCCCTCGACAGCCGATGTTACGACAGCTCTGGGCGCCCCACCGCAACTTCTCGAGGCCCAGCCCAACGAATCCGGGATCGATCCGGAAACGGTTCTGGCCTCGTTTCCAAATCTCATCACCCGCGCCTATCAGATTCCGCCCCAGGAGCTCTTTTCGCTCGGCCAGTCGCTGGTGCGCGCCAATGGCTGGGAAATTCTGGCCGCAACGCCTCCCACCGAAACCAGCACCGGCCAGCTCAATGCGCTGCGCCGCTCCCTGCTGGGGTTCGAAAACGAGATTGCGTTTCGCGTCTCACCCAATCCCATCGGTTCGCTGATCGATTTGCGGGCCGCCTCGCTTGATCCGGTCTATCACGATCTCGGCGACAATGGCCGCGCCATCGAGGCGTTTCTTCTCGCGCTCGATGACAGGGTTTCGACCTATATCCAGGATAATATGGCCCAACCCGTTCCCGAGGAACCGCCCGTGCCCGAGTCAGATCTGGCCCCCGACGCGCAACCTGATGCCCAATAGCGTACGCCGCAACTCGATTTCCCCACGCGCCGCAAGGTACTCGGCGTGCGAGAGCAAAGTCCGTTTGCCGGCCATCGCAAATCGGCCCGCAAGCTGGGGATAGATTTCCCGTGCTGCCGCCGAAAGGGTGGTCGGCCCACGCCGCACCACCTCGAGCAACTGCCCGTTGCGCATCAGCCGATGCGCCTTGAGTGCGTGGGCAAATGCGCGTCCATCGGCGATTTCGCCGCCATGTCCCGGCAGATAGCGGGTCTGGGGCAGGGCAATGACAGTGTCCAGCGATGCCAGATAGTCCCCCAGATCCCCGTCAGGCGCCGCCACCACCGTCGAGTTCCACCCCATCACATGGTCACCCATCAGGACCGCATCCCCACCCTCGACCGCAAACGCGAGATGATTGGCGCAATGGCCCGGCGTGGCAACGACGCGGAGCCTTACCGCATCGATCTCGACAATCTCTCCATCGCCCAGAACCTTATCCGGTTTGAGCGCGAAATCGCCCGACCGGCCGAACGGATTGAACTCGAACGGCTTGAGCGGCCGCGATAGCCTGTGCGGCCCGTTCGACCACAACGGAGCACCCGTTTGTGCCATCAGCCGCCGCGCCAGCCCGCTATGGTCACGATGGGTGTGGGTCACAATCACCGCAACCACCCTGCGGCCGGCGATGGCCTTCATCAGCGCGCCGAAATGGGCATCGTCGTTCGGCCCCGGATCGAGCACGGCAATCTGATCCTCCCCGATCAGAAAACTGTTGGTCCCCGTAAACGTATAGGCGCTCGCATTGGGCGCTGTGATCCGCACGATAGCTGGCGCCACGCCCACCGCCTCACCGGTGCGGGGGTCGAACGTGCGGTCATAGGGTGGGGAGGCGGAACTTGCGGGCATTGCGCGCGGTGCCATGTGTGGTTAGAACGATGGTCTCTGCTTCGGCTTTAACGCAAAGGGACAAGTTATGGCCACGACTTTTGCCACTTCCAACACGCTTCTCGGTCTTTACCAGCCCAAGTCGCAGGCTGCGCGCGTCGCTTCTGCGGTCGCTGTCGCCTTCATCGGTTCTGTGCTCATCACCATGGCCGCCAAGGTCAACGTGCCGGTCTGGCCGGTGCCTGTCACTCTCCAGTCCATGGCCATTGCGATGATCGCCGGCGCCTTCGGCTTCCGTATGGCGACGGCCACCGTCGGCCTCTATCTCGCACAGGGCGCCATGGGCCTTCCGGTCTTTGCCGGCGCCTTTGCGGGCATGCCCTATCTGTTTGGCCCGACCGGCGGCTTTTTGATCGGCTTCCTTGTTATGGCCGCCATCATCGGCTGGCTGGCCGATCGTGGCGCGATGCGCAACGTCTTTACCGGCTTTACCGCCATGCTGGCCGGCAATGTCGTGATGTTTGTCATCGGTTTTGTCTGGCTGTTGACCATGGCTGGTCAGGCCGCATGGATCGACCAGTCCAATGCACTGGTTTCCGCCTTCCAGGGGGCCGTCCAGCCCTTCATCGTCTGGGACATCGTCAAGATGGCCTTTGCCGCCTTGACCGTGGTTGGCGGCTGGTCGCTGCTGCAGCGCAAGTAAGGCGCTTTCCACCTGATATGATCGTGAAGGGCCAGTCCAGCGACTGGCCCTTTGTTTTTGCAACTCTCACGGGCGGCAGGCGTTCTCTTTTGATGTGCAGTATCGAAAGGAGAACGAAATGGAAGCCTTCCCCTGGCTTTTTGCCGTTTTGGGCGGCGCCGTCATTCTCGCTCTAGTCATCGCCTATGGCGCAATCAGATCGTCAAAGGCCACGACGCGCCAGAAAGATGCCGCCGAACGTGGCGCACACGATATCTATCACAAGGATGAGAGCAAGAACTGATGGCGGGTGAGGGCCGTGTCGTCATCGTCGGGGCCGGTTTCGGCGGGTTAAGCGCTGCCAAGACTCTCGCCCGCGCCGGTGTCCCCTTCACCATCATCGACAGGCGCAACCACCATCTGTTCCAGCCCTTGCTCTATCAGGTGGCAACCGCCGCTCTGTCACCCGCGGAAATCGCGGTCCCTATCCGGGCCGTGCTCTCGCCGGGAAAGGGCGGCTCCGTCGAAATTCTCATGGAAGAGGTCGAGGGCATCGATACCGCGCGCCGCGTCGTAAAGGCGGTGGGCGGTGATGAAATCGCCTATAGCCAATTGATCCTGGCCACGGGATCGTCCTTCACCTATTTTGGCAAGGAGGATGAATGGCGGCCCTTTGCCCCTGCGCTCAAATCAATCGATGACGCCCTCAACATCCGTCGCCGGGTCCTTCTGGCCTTCGAGCGCGCCGAGACCACCGACAACCCGGAACTGCGCAGGCGCCTGATGACCTTCGTCGTCATCGGCGGCGGCCCCACCGGTGTGGAAACCGCCGGCGCTCTTGCCGATCTGGCCAAGGCAACCCTGGCAAAGGATTTCACCAATATCGACCCACGCGACACCCGCGTCGTCCTCGTCGAGGCCGTCGATACCCTGCTCAATGCCTATCCTGCCCATCTGGGCGCCTATACGGTGGGCAAACTAACCGATCTGGGCGTCGAGGTGCACACTAATGCCCCCGTCGAACGCATCGACGAAAACGGGGTTCTGGCCGGCGACGATTTCATCGAAACCTCCAACATCTTCTGGTGCGCCGGTGTCGAGGCGACCCCGGTCGGCAAATGGTTGGGTCTGAAAACCAACAGAAACGGCACGGTCCCGGTCGCCCCCGACCTGACCATCCCCGATCTGCCCGGCGTGTTCGTCATCGGCGATGCGGCATCGGTCGAAGGCGAGGACGGCAAGCCGCTTCCCGCCCTGGCACCGGTCGCCAAGCAGCAGGGCCAATATGTCGCCGAAGCGATTATCCGCGCGCAACAGGGCCAAAGCCCGCAAAACCCGTTCCGTTACCGCGACTGGGGCACCATGGCGACCATCGGCCGCTCCGCTGCCGTTGGCAAATTCGGCAAGATCGAACTGACCGGCTTTGCCGCCTGGATGCTGTGGGGCGCGGTCCACATCGCCTATCTCGTGGGCTTCCGCAACCGCATAAACGTCCTGGTCAACTGGCTCTGGCACTGGCTGACCTACGCCAAGGGCGCCCGCCTGATCACCGGCCCCGACCAGGCCGCCACCCGCGCCCTCGACAACCCCAAAGCCGTCGACGAAGAACTCGACAAGACGGTCAACACGCTGGATTAGCCGCTCCGATCTCGACGGCTCCGGCTCCGCCCACCCCGAAAAAATTGCATCCTCTTGGACACAAAAATGGCGTCGGACAGCTTTTGGACAGTCTGGCGCCGTACGCTTCATGTGCTGGATGTTTTCGAGGAGAAGCGTCCGGCGCGTGGAGAGAGCCCCGACATCAAATGATTTCGCCCGTTCTGCGGGCCCTTTAGTGATGCGTTGCGGGGCGTTTTGGAGGAGAAATCCATGAAATATTCCCATACTGCGATCTCGGTTTGCGCCCTGGTGGTCGGAGCGTCACTTGCTCTGACGGCAGTCTCAGCCAATGAACTGCTCGAAGGCGTCGAGCATATGACAGGCACGTTTGATGATGGCCAGGAATGGCAGTTGAGTGTGCCTGCCGATTGGAACGGCGTGCTCATCAACGATCTCGATTCTGTCGGCAACGTCGAAAATGCATCGGATCGGGCCACGTTCTTTCTCGAAAATGGATACGCTTACACCGGCACCCGCCGTCACCCCGATCGTGGCTATAACTGGGATCCGCAGGCCGAGTCCGACAACATGGTCCGCGTCCTCGATATCTTTGAAGAGAACTTCGATACACCGGCCCACGCCATTCAGTTCGGGTGCTCGGGCGGCGGATCGGTAGGGCTTAGCGTTGCAGAAGATCACCCCGGCCGGTTCGATGGCGTCATCTCCATGCACGCATCGACGCCCGTTGAACTGGCCAATATGCGGCTCGATCTCTCCGTCGCCCTCAAAGCGCTCCTCGACCCGGACGGCGACCTGCCGCTGATTATCGAGGATGGCCAGCAGGCCGAAGCGGAAGAGGCGTGGCTCGCGGCACTTGAGCAGGCCCAGGCAACGCCCGAAGGGCGTGCTCGGATGGCACTGGCAGCAGCGGTGGCTCAATATCCGATGTGGGGCAGCCAGAACCAGCCCCAGGCCGAAAAGCCCGATTGGGACGATCCGCAATCGGTACAGGATACCATGGTGCGCGCCGCGGTCGATGGCCTGCGCAGGGCGGTTACCGGTCGTCCCATGTGGGATCAGCCGGCGGGCCTGATGTCCTGGACCACCGACGTCGACTACCAGCAGTTCTACGAAAACGCCAATCCCATGCAGCGTGAAATGGTCAGCCAGATGTATGAGGCGGCCGGTCTGGGCGGCGAGGATGCGATTCTTGCCGACATCGAGCAGATAAATGCGTTCCCCCGCATCGCGGCGACCGAAGCGGGTGTCGAGTATTTCCGCTCGCGTACTCATAGCGGAAACATCGGCATACCGGTCCTGCACATCTCCAATATTGGTGATGGCGGCACACCGGCCGCGGTCATGGCCGGCTATGAGGCCAAGATCGAGCAGCAGGGTACGGAAGATCTCTACCGCCAGGCATTCATCGATGCCGCGGGCCACTGCACCTTCAATCTGGCCGAGCTCGCCGCTTCGGTCGACACGCTCGTCGAGCGCCTTGAAACCGGCGAGTGGAACACGAGCCCTGAAGCGATGAATGCAGCCGGCGAAGCCTCTGGCCTCGGTGAAGCGCGCTTCCTTGCCCTTGATGACAATACCGGCTTCCGCCTCCCGGACCCGTTCAATCGCGCATTCTTCCGCGACGACGAGGTTCCTGGCCTTGTAGCCGAATAAGAACACCCAAGGTCTTGTCCGGGCAGTTGATGCGATGGTGTCTGCTGCCCGGCCCTGGAGCCATCCTTTTGGGAGGAGTGGCACGAGACGTCGTGTCAACGCACGGCCCGAAAAGCCGTCGACATCAATCCGAAATCTTTAGGAGGAGATAGAGAGATGACAATATTACGATTCAGCTTAAGCGCTGCCTGCATCATCGGTGCCGGCCTCGGCGCGCCCGCACTGGCACAGGAAGCGTCCCTCTCACAGCAGGAATGTGAGGCTCTGGCAGGGCTTGAATTGCCGGCGGAGGCGATCGAGCTGGACACAACCGGCGGTGTCGTCGATACCGCCACATGGATGGAGACGGACAGCCACGGCACCTATTGCGAAGTGATGGGCTCGATCAACCCCGTCGATCCCGAAGCCTGGCCCATCCTTTGGCAGGCCAATTTCCCCTCGAACTGGAACGGCAAGGCCATCCAGTATGGTGGCGGTGGCTACAACGGGACAATTCCCAACACCTTGCGCCACGTCCAGCTTGGCCTGACGACAACGGCGACGCCACTGTCTCAGGGCTATGTAACCTTCGGCGGTGATTCCGGTCATCCGTCCGAGTCCGGCGGCGGTGCGGCGTTCGCGCGCAATCATGAGGCGCTGGTCAATTATGGCTACGCCCACATCAAGAAGACTCTCGATGCCATGACCATCGTCGCCGAACAGGCGTATGGCGAGGCTGCGGACCTTGTTTATTTCAGCGGCGGATCGACCGGCGGACGCGAGGGGCTCACGGCCGCCATGCGCTGGCCCGACTCTTACGATGGCATAATAACCTATTACCCCAGCGCCCACTTCATGGGTCTGCGTCTCTGGGGCGTTGCGCTCGCCGACGCCATCTATTCCGACGATTCGGCCGGCTGGTTCCCGCCCGAACTTGTCGAAACCATCGCCGAACGTGCCATTGCACTGTGCGATCCCCTCGACGGGGTCGAAGACGGGCTCGTGAGCAACCCGGCAGAGTGCAGAGCGGTTTCGTCTTCCATCGTGGACGACCTGCGCTGTCCCGAGGGCCAGGAGGATGAAACCTGCCTCAACCAGACCCAGATCGACAGGGTCATCGGTGTCTATCACGAAGGCTATTCTCTTCCCTACGAACTGGGCGGGCTGTCCGAATATCCCGGCTATAACAGCCTTGAAGGCGTGGTCATGAACATCGGCACCCAGGCCGAGTTCATCAATCCTCCGCCTTCCGGTCCCAACGCCCACCACGTCAATCGCGCCTTCCAGTTCACGACCAATTTCGTGGACACCTCCGAAGACTTCGATCTTCTGGAATTCGACATCCAGAATCCCGGTGAGCATCAGGATCGACTTGTCGAACTCGCCGAGATCATCGGCGCCACCGAGACCGACCTGAGCGACTTCTCGAACTCGGGTGGCAAGATCATCTGGATCCACGGAGCTGATGACCCCTCGATCACCCCATGGAGCAGTGTGGCCCTTGTCGACCGCATTCGCGAGGATATGGGGAACGAAGCTGTCGAACAGTTCCTGCGGTTCTATGTGGTGCCGGGCCTGGCTCACGGTGGCGGTCGGTTCAGCCCTGAAATCGACACGCTGGCGGCTCTTGATAACTGGGTCGAAAACGGTGTCCCGCCCGCAGGGATGATCATGGTGGATGGCACCGACAGCGAGACCCGTGGTCGCACACGGCCGGTTTGCGAATATCCCGCGTTCCCGATGTATAGCGGTGATGGCGATATCAACGAAGCGTCGAGCTACCACTGCGCCACAGAGTAGTTCTCGGGTAAAGGAAAAGCCGGGACCGCAAGGTCCCGGCTTTATTGGTCGGAGTAGGGTGATTCGAACACCCGACCCCCTCGTCCCGAACGAGGTGCGCTACCAGGCTGCGCTATACTCCGATAGGTTTTTTCTGGTCCGTTGCTCCACCCGGCCATGACCGATGGAGCATCGTTGCGGCGCGTTATATAGTGCGTCCGACGCCGGTTCAAGCCTGTTCGCATCCACCCGGTAGGCAAAAATCGACCGCGGTTCACGCCTTCGTTGCCGTTCAGTCTGGCTCCCCAAAAAATTCGCCGCTCGGATAAAACCCGCGCGCCGAAGGTGTTGCGGGTGCTATGCAAACGGTGTAGGAACCAACGCGCTTTGGGGCGTCGCCAAGTGGTAAGGCATCGGTTTTTGGTATCGACATTCGCAGGTTCGAATCCTGCCGCCCCAGCCATCCTCCCGTAAGCTATTGATTTTGCATTAAAAGTTTCGCCTGACCGCGCATGTCAATCCTCAGTGGTCGCACGACTGAGGCGCACGCGTGAGTCACGGAACGATGCCATGGCACCGAAAAAGAGGCCGTTGGTTTGACCAAGATCGGTCCCTTCCTGGTTGAAGACGAGCTCATCGGCCTGGGCGCTGTCTTCTCGAAGGTGAAGGATTGGCGCGTTGTCGCGCCCGAACGCATGGTGTCTCAACGTTCGCACGCTCCAACCAGGGGCGCCCCCATGCCGCCTGATCTCGGGCATCGCGCCGGCGTTCTTTTTTTGCAAAATTCAGTTCGCGGTCAGGGCTTTGCGGCTGATCGGGCAACGGCCTCGACAGCCATGCCGATGGCCGTGCTGCCGCCGGTCACCTCGAGAATGATGCGGCTGATTTTTGGCGTTTCGAGCAGGTCGACAATGGTCGCAGCCACGTCGTCGCGGGTGATCTCGTGATGGACTTGTGCCAGGCCCAGATCGACCAGCCCCGTGCCCGGATCGTTGGTCAGGGCCGAGGGCCGCAGGATCACCCAGTCGAGATCCGATTGCACGAGATCGATCTCGGCCCTTTTCTTTTGGACCATGTAGTGTTCGAAACTCTCGTTCATGTGCCGTTCGCGCCAGGCTTCGGGGAAGACTGAAACCAGCACAAAGCGCTTGATGCCGGCCTCGATTGCCGCCTTGGCCAGTTTGCCCGGACCCTCGCCGTCGATGGCGGTGGTGGCCGCCGCGCCGCCCTTTCCGCCCGCGCCTGCGGTAAACACGATGGCGTCGCTTCCCGCCATGGCCCGGGCGAGCTCGTCGATCGACATGGCAAGGAAGTCGCCCTGAAACGACGGCACGCCGTCCTGGGCCAGTGCATCGATCTGTTCGGGGCGCCTGACCGGGCCGCTTACGTCGTCGCCTTTCGCAATGAGCGCTTTGGCGAGCCGGTGGCCCACGCCGCCGGCAATTCCGATAACAAAGACCTTCATCTTCATTCTCCTTGGATCACTCAGGCCGCGTCACGTTGTGCCGGATATGTCCCCGGGTTGCGCTCGCAGCCGGACAGGGGTGACGGCGAGATCGCCATTGATAAGCCCGGGATGGGCTGCAAACAAGCCATGCGAGAGCCCGGGGCTCATCCGGTTCTCCGCAGGCCCTGGTTTATGGTGCCGATCACCATCCCATCGGAAATTCGCCCGCTTTCCCGTTTCGCCGGGCAGTCGCCCTTGGCCAGACTCCGTGGTATCGATGACAAATGGCTCCGCTGATCGCCTGCTTTCAGATGGAGTCGAAATCTGGGCCTGTGCTTGGGGAATTTGGTGGACAAGCTTGATGTATTGGGTCTCAAGGCTTTCATAAGCGTCGCGGAACAGGGCAGTTTCCGCAAGGCCGCCGAAAGCCTCAATCTGACCTCCACGGCCGTAAGCCGGCGTGTTCAAAAGATCGAGGAATCGCTGGGCGTTGTGCTCATCACCCGCACGACGCGGCAGGTCACTCTGACACGTCTGGGGGCGGAATTTCTGCCCCGTGCCCAGGAGATGCTCGGCGCGGTCGAGGAGATTTTCAGCGATCTGCGCAACCGTGGCCGCTATGGCGAGCGGCGGATTACGATTGCCTGCCTGGCCACCGTCGCCTCGTTCCACATGCCTAAAATCCTCGAACAGTTCGCCAAGGTTCACCCCGATGTCCGGGTCGAGCTGCTCGATGTTTCGGCCACGCGCATTCTCGAGAGCATTCGCAACGAAAAGGCCGATTTCGGCATCAGTTTCGTAGGCGCCGACCATTACGATCTGGCGACCGATTTTCTCTATTCCGAGCCGCTGGTCGCCTGGACGGCGCGCGAAAGCGCCCTGGCCCGGCGGCCATCTGTCACCTGGGCCGAACTGCGTGATTATCCGTTGATTGCCATAGCCAAGCTTTCCGGCACACGCCGGGTCGTCGAGGAAGCCCTTGAAGCCCACGGGATCGATTTCGAGTTCGACTATGAGGTCCAGCAATTGCACACCGCAGTGAGCCTTGCGGGCGGCGGCGTCGGCGTGGCGGTGTTGCCCCGCATCGCCGCTGACGAGAAGCTGTCCAATGTGGTTGCCGTCCCTGTGGAAGGGCCCAAAGTGTCGCGCTCGATCGGGCTTTTGCGCCGCAACGACCGACCGCTCTCACCGCTCGTCAATCAGCTTCGGTCCATGATCCTCGCGCGTTTCCGCAGCGGTCAGTCCTGAATGTATTGATGCACAAAAGTTTGCAATTGTGCAGTTTAATGCAGTTGTGTGTGGGAATGCGTCACGCCTAAGGTCCCTCAGGTTACAAAGAGGGAGGAGGCGATATGCCGGATCTCGCATCAATCGGTGTGAGCGCAAGCCAATGGGTCGGACGCGAGGAGCGGGCCGAGGACGAGGTTACGGGCCAGGCGGCGCGCAGGCTCGCGGCAACGCTTGATCTGCCCGCCCAAGGGTTCGCGCACGGCACCGAATTGCCCGAGGGCTGGCACGTCATTCTGTTCCCGCCTTTGGCTCCGACGTCGGGGCTCGGCCGGGATGGACATCCTCAGACCGGAGAATTTCTGCCGGCCCTGCCATTGCCAAGACGCATGTTCGCCTCCCGCCGGGTCGTTTTCCACCAGCCCCTGCTGATCGGCGATGCCGTAACGCGGGTTTCACGGATCGAAGATGTGGTCCCCAAGGAGGGACGGTCGGGGCTGTTGGCTTTCGTGAAGGTGGTGCATGATTTTGTCGGCCCGCGCGGCCTGGCTGTCACCGAAGAGCAGCAGATCGTCTATCGTGAGGACCCCAAGGGCACGGCCCCAACCCAGGCGCCACCCGTTCATCCGCTCGAAGCGGACTACACCTGGCATATGGGTTATACCCCCGATGCCGCGCTGCTGTTCCGCTATTCTGCGGTCACCTTCAACGGCCACCGCATCCATTACGACAACGATTACGCCCGCGACGTCGAGGGCTATCCCGACCGGGTGGTCAATGGCGGGCTGACGGCAATCATGATGCTGAAATTCGCCCGCCAGGTTCGGCCCGGGCGGCTGAGCGAATTCAGCGTGCGCAACAAAAAGCCGTTGTTCGTGGACAGGCCCGTCCGGATCTGGGGACGCCGGACAGGCGAGGCCACCGCAGAATTCATCGCCGTTGACGGGGACGGTGCGGAATGCGCACAGGCCCAACTGGTCTGGGGGCCTGCCCAATGAGCCAGCTTCCCCTCAAGGGCATCAAGGTCCTCGATCTGACCTCCGTGATTGTCGGGCCGGTGGCGACCCGTTGGCTGGCCGACTACGGGGCCGACGTCATCAAGGTCGAGCCCGAAGGCGGGGATTTGATCCGCACGCTGGGCGGTGTGTCCTCATCGGGCCGCTTTTCGCCCAAATACCTCAATTTCAATCGCAACAAGCGCTCGCTGGGCATCGATCTTAAGCATCCCGAGGCCCAGGCCTTGATGCGGGATCTTATCGCCCAGTCCGATATCGTCATCACGAACATGCGCCACAATGCACTGGTCAAGCTGGGGCTGGACTACGCCTCGGTCAGCGCCATCAGGCCGGACGTCATCCATTGCTCCATCGTGGGGTTCGATCAGAGAGGCCCCTACGCGGGCAAACCCGCCTACGATACGATCGTGCAGGGCGCGAGCGGGTTCGCCGATACCTTTGCCCGCATGGAGGGAACGCCGCGCTACGTCCCGCTGACCATCACCGATCACATCGTGGGCTTTATTGCGGTTCAGATGGTGTTGCTGGCCCTTTTGCACCGGCGCATGACCGGGGAGGGCCAGTCGATCGAAGTGCCCATGTTCGAAAACATGGCCGATTTCATCCTGTCCGAGCATATGGGTCAAAAGGTCTTTACAGGTTCAGACGGGCCGACCGGAGATCTCCGTATCCTCAATCCGCTCACCCAGCCCATCAGGACAAGCGACGGCTATATCTGTGTGTCGGCCAACACCGACAAGCAGGCTTTTGCCCTGTTCGACGCCATCGACCGCCCGGACATGAAAACCGACCCCCGCTTCTCGTCGGTTTCGGCGCGGCTCAAGAATATCGATCTTTATCTTTCCACGCGCGACGCCGCATTGGCCCGGCAGACGAGCGCGCATTGGCTCGAAATTTTCGACAGGACGGACGTGCCGGCCATGCCGTGTCACACGTTCGAGAGCCTGATGGCCGACGATCAGCTTTCGGCCGTTGAGTTTTTCGACACGCTCGACCACCCGGTCGAAGGCAGGCTCACCGATATGCGGCTGCCAAACCGCACATCCAAGAATTGGGAAAAGCCATCTGTTCCGGCGCCCGACATCGGGCAGGACACCGACCAGGTGCTGCGCGACCTCGGTTACCCCGATAACCGGATCGCTGCCCTGAGGCAGGCGGGGGCTGTTTTCGGGCGCAACGCGGAGGAATCGCACAATGGATAAGACAAGGCTCGAGCTTGCCGCAAAATGGCGCGCGCTCATGTATGTGCCCGCCCATGTCGACAAGTTTCATCAAAAAGCGGCCCATGTGGGGGCCGATGCCATCATTTTCGATCTCGAAGATGCGGTTCCCGCTGCCCAGAAAGAGGAGGCCCGGCACAAATTGCCTCAGGCCGCCGCCCTGGTGCGGGAGACGGGCAATAGCGTTCTGGTGCGTATCAACCGCGAGATCGAATGGGGCATCGCCGATATCGAGGCGGCGCTGGCCGCAAATGCGGACGCGGTCGTCGTCGCCAAGGTGGAAGGCCCGGCCCATCTCACGCTCCTTGCCGACTATCTCGACCGGCATGAATCCCGTTTTGAGCGCAGCCATCCGCTTTATCTGCTCCCGCTCGTCGAGTCCCTTGATGCGTTCTGGATGATGCGCGAAATCGCCGGGGCCAGCGACAGGGTCATCGGCATGGCAATGGGCGGCGAAGACATCGCCGCACAAATTCATGCCGCTTCGGGTGAAGATACACTTGCCTGGCCGCGTCAGCAGATGATCTTTGCCGCTGCCACCGCGGGCATCGCCCCGTTCGGCCTGATGGGCAGCATCGCCGATTTTGCCGATCCCGAAAATGTGCTGCGGGTGGCCCGCAATTCGCGCCGCTATGGCTTTTGGGGGGCAACGTGCATTCACCCCAAACAGGTGGGTCCGATCAAAACGGCCTTCGCGCCGACCGAAGCCGAAATCGCAGATGCCCGGCAGATCGTCGAGGCGCTCGAAGCGGCCACACGGGCGGGACGGGGCGCTGTTGAAGTCAACGGCCGCATGATCGATGCGCCGGTCGCTGCCCGGGCCCGCCGGATCGTGGCGTTGGCGCGCTGAAATCGAGTTTCCGCTGGCCCCGCCAGTGGAGAAGACAGTCGCCCCGTCTCGGGGCGGCAAAATTGAGAATGAAATGGAGGAGAGAAGATGACCAAATCCAAGACGATCGGCCTTGCCATTGCGGCAATGGTTTCAGGCGGGGTTTCGGCGACAGCCGTCACGGCCGCCTATGGACAGGACTTCACGCTGCGCGGTGAACGTGTGGAAGTGGTTCTGCCCTATTCACCCGGTGGCTCGGCAGATGCTTATGGCCGGCTCATCGCCAAGTACCTTCAACCCCATCTTCCGGGCAACCCCACGGTGATCGTGCGCAACGAGCCGGGTGCGGGCGCCATTGCCGGAACCAACAATTTCGATGCCAACGCGGATACGGACGGCACCATGCTTCTGGTCACCTCGACCTCGACGCAGATGAACTATCTGCTCCAGGATTCGCGGGTGAACTATGATCTGACCCAGATGACGCCGGTGGTGGTCAATCCCCTGGGCATGATGGTCTATGTGCGCGAGGAGCTTGGAATCGAGTCTGCCGAGGAACTGCCCTCAATTCTCGATACCCCGATCCGCAGCGGGGCGCACACCCCGACATCGGCCGATCTTGTCCAGCTAATCGAGTTTCACATTCTCGGGCTTGATGTCGAGCCGGTGTTCGGGCTGCAGCGCGGCGATGCCAAGCAGGCATTTGAACGCGGTGAAATCCAGATCAGCTACGACAATCCGCTTGCTTACAGCACCTATGTCGAGCCGATGGTCGAAGCGGGCATTGCCAAGCCGATTTATACGATGGGGTATGTGGACGCATCGGGCGACCATGTGGTCGATCCCGCTTTCCCGGATCTGCCGACCTTTCCCGAAACCGTTGAAACGGTGACCGGTGAAGCGCCGTCCGGACCGGCATACGACGCCTGGCAGACCATGTTCTTCAGCCGCGTGATGGCGTCCAAGTCTGTCCAGCTGCCCAGGGGCACATCGCCCGAGATCGTCGAAGCCTATCGGCAGGCCGCCGAGGCCATGACCCAGGATCCGGCCTATATCGAAGCGATCGAGTCGCTTACGGGCGGTTATCCGACGCTTTATGGTCAGGAAGCTGCGGACCGTTGGCAGCAGAGCCTGCAGTTCGATTCCGAATCCCGGGAGTGGCTGCGCAACTGGTTGGTCGAGACATACGACGTCTCGCTCTAGGACCAGACAGACCGGCACCGTCACTATCGGTGCCGGTCATTTTTCGATCATCGCACGGTTCCGCTTCGGTCCGGAATTGTGAGGGAGCGATACCATGGAATCCGTCGATACAGTCGTTATTTCGGCTCTCGTTCAGCTCTTCGACCCGCTGCATTTCGCCTACCTGACAGGTGGGGTTCTGTTCGGGCTCTTGATCGGGATTCTGCCCGGACTGGGCGGGATCGCCGGACTGACCATCCTTTTGCCCTACGTGTTCGGCATGGAGCCCTCGCTTGCCCTTGCCATGATGGTGGGCATGCTGTCGGCCACGGCCACCTCCGATACTTTCCCCGCCGTTCTCATGGGCATACCGGGCACCAGTGGTTCTCAGGCCACCGTTGTCGACGGGTTTCCGCTGGCCAAGAAAGGCGAAGGCGCGCGGGCGCTCGGCGCTGGCTTTGCCGCGTCCATGATGGGCGGGCTGATCGGCGCGACGCTCCTCTCGGTCGCCATTTTCGGCATTCGTCCGATCATCTTGCAATTCGGCTTTGCCGAACAGCTTTTCCTCGTCGTGTTCGGCATCTCGATGGTCGGGATCCTGACCGGACGCAGTGTTTTCAAGGGGCTTGCCTCGTGCTGTCTCGGCCTTTTGCTGGGCTCGATCGGCGCGGCCCCGGCAACCGGCGACTTGCGGGCCACTTTCGGCTCCACCTATCTGAGCGCCGGCATTCCACTGGTCATTGTCGGCCTTTCCATGTTCGCGGTCCCCGAAGTGCTCGACCTGTTGCGGCGCGATCGGGCCATTTCGGAAAAACAGCAGCTTGGCTCGGGCATGCTCGATGGCGTGCGCGACACCATCAGGAACTGGTGGATCGTCCTGCGGTGCTCGGCAATAGGCAGCATGGTCGGTGCGCTGCCCGGCCTTGGCGGCTCGGTTGTCGACTGGATCGCCTACGGACATGTGGTCCAGACATCGAAGGACCGAGATTCATTCGGCAATGGCGATATCAGAGGGGTCATTGCTCCTGAATCGGCCAATAACGCCAAGGAAGGCGGCGCGCTGATCCCGACCCTGCTGTTCGGCATTCCCGGCTCGGGCGCCATGGCGGTACTTCTGGGCGGGTTCGTTCTGATCGGCATCGAGCCGGGCGTGGGCATGATCCGGGACGATCTCGACCTGACCTTCACGATAATCTGGTCCCTCGCCATTGGGAACATTCTCGTGACGCTCGCCTGCATCGCCTTGACGCGCCCGGTCGCCATGCTCTCGACCATCAGATACGCCTTTATCGGCCCATTCGTGCTGGTTGTCGTCGTATTTGCCGCGTTTCAGGCCACACGGGCCTGGGAGGACGTGGTGGTTCTCATCGTGCTCGGCGTTCTCGGTGTTCTGATGCTCCGCTATGGCTGGTCGCGTGCTGCGCTGCTGATCGGCTTCGTGCTGTCGGCAAGGCTTGAAACCTCGATCTACCAGGCGGTTCAGGTCTATGGCGCTTCGATCTTCGAGCGTCCCATTGCGCTGGTGCTCATGGCGCTCTCGATCGGCGTGATTGTGGTGACCTTTATCCAGAGGCGCAAGGAGGCCAAAAAGGACAATCCGCCCGAACTGCTGCGGACCCGGAACTCCCAGATCGCCGTCTCGGCCCTTGCTTTTTTGGCGTGCGGCGTGATGCTGGTCTCGACGATGCATTTCGGCTTTATGGCGCGCATCTTCCCGACTTCCGTCGCCATCGGCGGGCTCGTCCTCACCGGACTTGTGATAATCCAGCAGCTTTCGTCAAAGCCATCGGTTCCCGAACTCGCCGATACCGCGATCACCAATCCGACCGACAACTCCTTTCTCTGGCCGATGGCCTGGCTCGTCGGTTTCGCGGTGCTGGGCTATGTGATCGGGTTTCCGCTCGCGGCCTTTGCCTTCACGTTCGCCTATCTGCGGTTTGTGGGCGGGGTGCCGATCTGGAGGTCGGTCGTGGCCGGCGTTTGCCTTTTGGCGGTATTGGGAGCGCTTTCTGAGTTCTTGTATCTCGCCTATCCGCCGGGTCTTGTTCCGCGTTCGCTCGATGCTCCCTACTGGCTCGGTGGCTAGTCGTTTCGGCCGGTTGCAGACCCCGGAGGGTTGGCCAACGCCATCCACCAATCAATCCTTTAACGGAGAACGAAATGGACTTGGGAATTTCTGACAAGACAGCACTTGTGTTCGGTGCCGGTGGCGGGCTCGGTGGTGCAATTGCCCGGTCCCTGGCCGCCGAGGGCACCAAAGTCGCCGTTGCCGATATCAATGCCCAGGCCGCGCAGGCAACCGTCGATGCCATAACCGGTCAGGGCGGGGTCGCAAAGGCGCTGGTCTGGGATCTGGCCGATCTTGAGGCCATCCCGGCCCATATCGGATCGGTCGAGGCCGATCTCGGACCGATCGATATCCTCGTCAACAATACCGGCGGCCCTCCGCCCACCCCGGTTGCCGGACAGGCGCCCGAGGATTGGGAGAAGTTCTTCCGCTCGATGGTCGTTTCGGTTATCGCCATCACCGATGCGGTGCTGCCCGGTATGCGCGAACGCAAATGGGGCCGGATCATCACATCGACCTCATCGGGCGTTGTTGCCCCCATTCCCAATCTCGGGCTGTCCAACGCTCTGCGCCTTTCGCTGGTGGGCTGGTCCAAAACCCTGGCCCGCGAAGTGGGCAAAGATGGCATCACTGCCAACATCGTTCTGCCCGGCCGCATCGCCACGGGGCGGATAACCTTTCTCGACGAACAAAAGGCCAAGCGCGAGGGCCGCAGCGTCGAAGATGTCTCGGCCGAAAGCACCGCGTCCATTGCGCTTGGCCGTTATGGCGATCCGGGCGAGTATGGGGATATGGTCGCGTTCATGGCGAGCGCCAGGGCGTCCTATCTCACCGGTTCGGTCATCCGCGTGGATGGCGGGCTGATCGCCAGCATCTAGGGGTATTCACAATGACATTGACCAAGGACGCCATCGCAACGCTGGAAAAAGTCTCGACAGCGACCCTCACCACGGTCCTGCTCAAAAAGGGATTGCGCAATGTGTGGATCCGCAATGCGCGCCCGATCCGCTCGGGTCTGCCGCGCATCGTGGGCCCGGCCTTTACCCTGCGTTTTGTCCCGGCGCGTGAGGACCTTGCGACACCGGCCAGCTGGGCGTCGCCGATCTCCACCCGCGCCGCCATCGAAGACATGCCCGAAGGCGCCGTCGTCGTCGCCGATGCCATGGGGGTATCGGATGCCGGGATTTTCGGTGACATCCTGTGCTTTCGCATGGCGAAAAAGGGTGTCGCCGCACTGGTCACCGACGGAGTGATGCGCGACGCTGCCGGTGTTCATTCCACCAATCTTCCAGTCTGGTGCAACGGCATTTCAGCACCGCCATCGGTGGCCGGTCTGACCTTTGTGGGCTGGCAGGAAACCATCGGCTGTGGCGGGGTTGCAGTGATCCCGGGCGATACCGTCGTTGTCGACGACGATGGCGCCGTCGTGATCCCCCAGGCGCTGCTCGAAGACGTCCTCGCCGAAGCGCCCGAACAGGAAGCCATGGAAGCCTGGATCATGACCGAAGTCGATCGCGGCGTCCCACTCCCCGGTCTTTATCCCATGAACGCGGAAACCAAAAAGCGCTACGAGGACCACAAAGCCAATTCCTGATGCCAAGACGGCAGGGCGTTTATGAGCAATCCCGGCCCCAGAAGGCGTTCGGCGGTATTTCCGCAAGGCATATGCGCAGACTTAACTTGCCCATGATCGCCCCCGCCCTTCGCCCCGGCGCGCGAATCCGGTTAGGATCGCGCAAAATAAACGGAGCGCGCCGTGCAGTTTCTCAAGGTCGATGATGCCGTCCTCCATTATCAGGTGATCGGCGGTCCCGAAAATGGGCCGGTGCTGGTGTTCGCCAACGCGCTGGGCACCGATTTCCGCATCTGGCGTGACGTTATCGTGCGCCTGGTCGGCAAGTTCACCATCCTCACCTATGACAAGCGCGGTCACGGGCTGTCCGAAACAGGCGAGGGCGCCGTCACCATCGCGCGCCACGCCGAGGACCTCGCCGCGATCATGGATCACGCCGGACTTGGATCGGCGGTCATATGCGGCCTGTCGGTCGGCGGGCTGATCGCTCAGCAACTCTATATCGACCGCCGCGACCTCGTGTCCGCCCTCATCCTGTGCGACACCGCCGCCAAACTGGGCGATGCACAGAGCTGGAGCCAGCGCATCGCCACGGTCGAGGCTAACGGCATTGCGGCGTTGAGCGACAGTGTCATGCCCAACTGGTTCACGGGCCAATTCCGTGCCGACCGCTCCGAGGAACTGGCCGGCTACCGCACCATGCTCGAACGGCAATCCCCGGCCGGCTACATGGCGACCTGCGCCGCCATCCGCGATGCCGATCTGCGCGAAAAAGCCCGCCAGATCGGGGTGCCTGCCATATGTATCGTGGGTGACGAGGATGGCTCGACCCCGGTCGAGACCGTTGCCGACCTCGCAAAGTCGATCCCCGGTTCGCGGTTTGAAATCATCAAGGGCGCCGCTCACCTCCCCTGCGTGGAAACGCCCGAACGGCTGGCCGATATCATCCTGGTCTTCATCGGTGGCCTCGAAAATCGGGTCACGCTGAACTGATCGATCCGCGCGAGCTGAAATATCAAGCAAGCGGCCGGTTCCGCCCGATCACGCGCCGCGCCGATTGCTTTCGATCAATGCCCCGGACCTCTCGCAACCATTTTGGGGCAGGCGGCTTTTCAATTTCGATGGACGGCAGCAGACGGGC
The DNA here is from genome assembly GCF_037044555.1 of Pelagibacterium nitratireducens. Classification (NCBI taxonomy): domain Bacteria; kingdom Pseudomonadati; phylum Pseudomonadota; class Alphaproteobacteria; order Hyphomicrobiales; family Devosiaceae; genus Pelagibacterium; species Pelagibacterium nitratireducens. The sequence goes on along the minus strand of NZ_CP146275.1, from coordinate 2,725,804 downwards.
GGAAAATGCCCGCAAATGTCATATTGGCGCCATGTCGATCTGTTGGCGTGTGATCGTCGAAACCCAGAGCGGAGGATGGGTATGGCCGAGTTCGAATATCGCGGATTTCGTGTCAGAACGGTTTTCGAAAAAGACTGGAAAATCAGGATGTGGCCGCCGCTTCGGCCTGCTCAGGCCATGGAGACGATCCGCGCCAGCAGGGCCGAGGGCGAAGACGCCTGCCGCCATCGCGCCACCCGGGCCATCGATGCCTTCATGGATAGATCGCCCCCCGGTCGAACCCGTTCCGGCCCGCTTACGGAATGACGAACGATCCCCCCGGCACGCCGAATGCCATGGGATCCTCGTCGGCAAAAACATAGGCGCCCGCTTCGATCTTTGCGATCAGCCCGGTGAGCCAGTCGTGGTTGCAGTCCGTATTGTGCGTCCAGAAGCTTAAAAGCGCTTCCACATGCGGGGGCAGGGCGTTTGCCCCGCTGAACGACACCGTGCTGTTCGCCCTGCTGACCTCGCTTCGCTGCTTTGCCAGTGTTGTCAGCCGCTTGCCGAGCAGCGCGAGAACGGTCGGTCGCGGCAGGGCCGACATCAGCACCAGCCCCGCGCACAACATGTCCGATCGCGGCTGTGGCAATGTGAGCGCCTTTTCCATCAGCTGATGGAACTCGGCATCCCCCGCTTCGGTGATCGAATACTCCGTGCGCGCCGGAGCCGTGCCCGAAGATGGAACGTCGATCTCGTCGAGAAATCCCTCTTTGGCCAGCTGCCGCAGCGCGTGATAGATCGAGCCGGTCTTGGTATTGGCCCATTTATCGGCGTTCCAGGCGAGCAGTTCCTGCCCGATCAGGTAGCCATGCGCGCTTTGGTGCGCGCGGACAAAAGCGAGAACAAGCAATCGTGTGGCCGACATCAAAGACCCTCCTCGGCACTCATAGCCCTTGTGACGCCCCCGCCCCCTTAACAAGGGTTAATACGGGTTCATGGTGCTGAACAGTGGCTGAATAGTCAAATCAGAACGCGTTCAAAAGGTTCAGGGTAATTCTCCACAGACAAATTGAACCGCGCATCTCGCGCTTTTGGGGGACCCTGAAATGTCGTTTTCATCTCGTCTGGCACTGCCCGCTGTCGCGGGGGGCGTTTTTCTTCTTCTCGCTTCGGGCATTTTCGCGCCGCCGGTCCAGGCCCGTGGTTATCCCGTCGATACGCTCGCGCAGGTCACCGGCGTTGCCGCATGGGATCATCTCAATGTCCGGCGCTGGCCCGCATCCTATTCACGAAAGGTCGGCCACCTCGCCCCGCTCGTCCATGTCTGGGTCGAACGCTGCATCGAAGTCGAACGCTCCACCGACTGGTGTCTCGTGGAGCGTGACACCATAAAGGGTTGGGTCAATTCGAAATATCTGACGCCCGCCGATATCTGATTTCGACACCCTCGGACTCTGACCTCCACTCTTGACTTTCCCCACGGCCTGCGGTCCACCCAGACCAGCATTTCGTGGGGATTTTTCTTATGACCGCCAATCCTGTACTGGCGCATTCGGTGCGTGGAAACTGGATCGAAAACCGCCATCGCGGCGCCATCTGCGTGTCCGATGCCGCGGGAAACATTCTCGCCTCGATTGGCGAGGTGACGGCTGAAATCTTTCCCCGTTCGGCCATCAAATCCATGCAGGCCCTCCCCATTTTCGCGACCGGTGCCAACGCGCGCTATGGCCTGGCCGGCCCGGCCATTGCCCTGACCTGCGCCTCGCACAATGGCGAACCGGCTCATACCGAGTTGGCCGCATCGATGCTTGCCGCCATCGATCTCGACGAGACGGCGCTCGAATGCGGTGCCCATCCGCCCATCGACCCTGCAGCGCGCAAAGCCCTGTTCGCGCAAGGGGGAAAGCCTGGCGCCCTGCACAATGCCTGCTCGGGCAAACATGCTGGCATGCTCGCCGTTGCTCGGGCTCTGGGTGAGGACCCCAAGGGCTATTCCACCCGCCAGCATCCGGTTCAGCAGCGTGTCCGGCAGGCGCTCGAGGATGTTCTCGATCATCCCCTCACCGAGGGCAAATGCGGGACCGACGGGTGCTCGATCCCCACCTGGGCTGCGCCGATCCATGCCTTTGCCAGAGGCTTTGCCCGCATGGCCACGGGCGAGGGGCTGAATGCCGAAACCGCAGCCGCCGCGCACCAGATTTTCGCCGCCGCCACCTCTCATCCCTTTCTGATCGGTGGCACCGGCGCGTTCGATACCGACGCCATGGCGGTATTTGATGGTCGCCTGATGCTCAAATTCGGCGCGGACGGCATCTATTGCGGTGCGCTGCCCGAGCAGGGCATCGGCTTTGCCCTCAAATGCGACGATGGCAGCGTCCCCGCCGCAACCGCCATGGCCGCCGCCCTCCTGCTCGAAATTTCCAGCCCAACGCCCGAACAGGCAAAAGTCCTGCAATCGCGCGCCCGCCAGCACCAGCGCAACTGGGCCGGCCACGAAATCGGCTATATCGAAGCCACCGAGGCCGCGCGTCTCAAACTCTGAGCCAACGCCCACCACGCCCCCACCGTCATCCCGGGCGAAGACCCGGGACCCGGTAACCGGCAGCGCTCAAGCCTCTCGCACCGGCCGTGCCGTCAGGAAACCCGGTTCCCCTCGACCAAAACCTGCGGAAACCGCTCCGTCTCCTGCGCCAGATCGCTGGAGATCAAATCCCACCACGCACTGCCGACAATGCCGTTCTGTCGCGCTCCGATGATCGTGTTTCCCGTAACGCTCGCAGCGCCCGCACCCTCAGCCACGCTCACCACGATGCCGGTATCGATATCGCGCACCAAATTGCCGCTGATCGTCACATCGCGCAGATACGGTCCCCAACCTGCGGTTATGCCGGTCCCCGGTACGTTTTCGATCACATTGTCGGAAATGATGGCATCGGCCTCCGCTGCAATCCCATAGGGCGTATCGAGGTCGGGATTGGTCTCGGACGCCTGATAAAGATTGCGCACGATATTGCCCGTGCACACCGCCAGCCGTCCGCCGTCGTTGAAATTGGTCATCGAAATGCCCGCAGCCGCCCCATCGATGATGTTGTTGGCGATCACCGAGCCGGTGAACGAAAATTCCGAAAAGATCGCCACCTCCCCACTGCCAAGGCATGTGTTGCCGGTGATCTGGGTGTTGTTGGTGGCGTTGAGGCGGATCGCCGAGAAGGCGCACTCGGAGATATGGTTGCCCGAAACGATCACCTCATCGGCCCGGAAAATGTTGATCCCGTTTCCGTTCTGCCCATTGCCGCCATCTGTCCAGTCGATTCCGGAGATCCGGTTGCCCGAAATGATTGTCCCGTCAGCCCCCGCTTCGCCGCGCCACACCCTGACCCCGCCATTGCCGCACTCGGTTATGGTGTTGCCGTCAATCGAGACGCCCGCCCCGTCGTAGACGAACAGCCCGGTATAGGCGCTGCCGCTCACCCGGCAATTTTCAACCCGCCCCGACGATCCCATCAGCGTAATGCCGTTGAGTGCCGTATTGGAAACCTCGCAGTCGCGGATCGTCACGTTCGCGCAATCGGCAAAATGGACAAGTCCGCCATGCCACATCTCGCCGCCCGCACCGCTGCCGTCGATCGACAGCCCGGCCAGAACGATGTTGGCTTCGCCCTCGGCGCCCAGCAGGGGATCGCTGCCCAGATGCACCAGCTCGGTCGAGCCGGGCACGCCCGACAGCATGAACCCCGAGGGCAGGCGCAAGCCCCGCGTCGAAAAGCGCCCGGCCGGTAGCGCCAGATGCCCGGTGTCGCGCGCGCTATCGATAGCGGCCTGCAACATTTCGGTCATGTCCGTCGCTGCGTCCGGCCATGGCGTCACCGCCTGACCAAAGGCTGCCCGCATCATAAACGGGGTGCATAGCGCGGGGATAAGTGAAGCTGCGAGAAATCTGCGACGGTCGATTTTCATATTTCCTCCGATTCCGGCAACTAACGGGTAAATTTCACTCAACTCCATACTTTTTACGCGCAATAGTGAATCCTTGCGGTGCGCGCTTGCACCCCGCTATAGATTGGGTCCTGCTGTTGAATCGGACCCCGCCCATGCTCCTCGACGACGCCGTTTATCTCGGAACCAGCGCCCGGCCCGAATACCTCCATCTCGGTTTCGGCAACCGCCACGGCCTCATCACCGGCGCAACGGGAACGGGAAAAACCGTTACCCTGCAAATACTTGCCGAAGGCTTCTCCCGCGCCGGGGTCCCGGTTTTCTGCGCCGACATCAAGGGCGATGTGGCAGGGCTTTCAAAGCCGGGCGAGCCCAAGGACTTCCTTGCCGAACGCGCCGAAAAGATCGGCTTTTCCGACTATGCCTACGAGGCTTTCCCAACCATCTTCTGGGACCTGTTCGGCCGCCAGGGACACCCGATCCGCACCACGGTTTCCGAGATGGGACCGCTGTTGCTCTCGCGCATGCTCGACCTCAACGCCACTCAGGAAGGCATCTTGAACGCCACCTTCAAACTGGCCGACGAGGAAGGTCTTTTGCTCCTTGATTTCAAGGACTTGCGTTCACTTCTCAGCCACGTCGCCGAGCGCCGGGCCGAACTCTCCGCCCACTACGGCAACATCTCCACAGCTTCTGTCGGCGCCATCCAGCGCGCGCTGCTCGTCCTCGAACAGCAGGGCGCCGAGAACTTTTTCGGCGAGCCGGCGCTGAAAATTTCCGACCTCATGCGCACCGACACGCAAGGCCGCGGCTTCATCTCGATCCTCGCCGCCGACGAACTTATGCGCGCTCCTCGGCTCTATGCTATGTTCCTGCTCTGGCTGTTATCGGAACTGTTTGAGCAACTTCCAGAAGTGGGCAATCCCGATAAGCCCAAACTGGTGTTCTTTTTCGACGAAGCGCACCTTTTGTTCGATGAGGCGCCAAAAGTGCTGCTCGACAAGATCGAGCAGGTCGTGAAATTGGTGCGCTCGAAAGGCGTAGGTGTTTATTTTGTAACGCAAAATCCCGCCGATGTACCCGAAGGCGTCCTCGCCCAACTCGGCAACCGCATCCAGCACGCCCTGCGCGCCTATACCCCCAGGGAACAAAAGGCCGTCAGGATCGCCGCCGAAACCTTCAGGCCCAATCCCGATTTCGACACCGCCGAAGTCATCACCCAACTCGGTACGGGCGAGGCGCTGGTCTCCGTGCTGGAAGAAAAAGGCATTCCCTCGGTGGTCGGTCGCACCATGATCCGTCCGCCATCCTCCCGCATGGCCCCGATCACGCCAGAAGAGCGAGCCACTGTCATTGCCGGGAGCCCGGTTTCCGGGCTTTACGACGCCGTAATCGATCGCGAGTCGGCCTATGAGCTTCTCGACGCCCGCGCCGCCCAGGCGCTGCGCGAGGCCGAGATTGCGGCTCGTGAATCCGAACTCGAAAAGATCGAACAGGCCCGGTCCAAGCCTGCGACGCGCCGTTCCACCCGGCAAACCCCGATGGAAGCCGCGCTGACCAGCTTTGCCCGCACCGTCGCCCGCCGCGCCGGGGATTCCTTTGTGCGCAGTGTGCTCGGCACGCTTACCAGGGGGCGCTAGCGATATGGCAAAGCTCAGCGCCGTTGCCATATTCGCCGATACTGGGCTGACCGCTCACCAGGCGCTCTACCGTCAGGCCGGCGCCACCATCGCGCGCAATGGTGCGCATCTCCATTGCATCGCCCGCAATGGCCAATGGCCGCGAACCCTGATTGAATCGGCGCTGGCTGGCGGTGGCCACGTCACAGTCGCCACCGGTCCCATCACCCGTCGTCTCGACGTGCCGCAGGGGGTCGAGATCGTTTCCGAGGACACCGAATCCGCCGCTGCAGCCCGTATGGTGAGGGCCAGTCAGGCATTGATCGGCCTGCCGGGCGGCATCGATACGGTCGCCGCCCTCTATTCGGCCTGGGTCGCCGCCGGCGGTGCTCAAAGCGACCGCCCTGTCGGCCTGCTCAATCAGGGCAGAGCCTATGAAGTCGTGAAAGGCTTTGCCGGCGATGTCGCCTCCGTCGGTCGCGGCAATATCGATGGCCTGATTCAGATATCGGAGACTTTCGATGATCTGTGGAACAGGCTTACGCGTCTGGTCTAGATGAATCCGGGCGCTGTTCGCGCATCGCCTTGTGGGCGAGAAACGAGACGATGTTTTCGCCGCGCCGCTCGACAGGAATGACCCGTGTGTCGTCCAACGCAATCCGGTTTCGCCGGTCCGGCCCCACATAATAGGGCTCGGCGCTCACATACCCACCGGTTCCGTTGGCCAGCCGCGCGGCAATCCGCTCTTCGAGATACACAGGGCTCATGGGTTTGACGATGACTTCGTCAATGCCCGCCTGCACACATCGCCGCCTCATCTCGCTATCCACGGTCCGGCTCAGGGCAATGATCTGGACATGTCGGGACGCAAGATCATCGCCGTTGCGGATCGAAAGCGCCACGTCCGCCGCCGTCACCCGGTCGAGGTCGTAATCGGTTACCAGCAGCGCCAGCGGCGCGATGCGCATGTAGTCGCTCAGCGCCCGGTGGTCGCAAAATTCGCGCACGCGCCAGCCATGCCCCCTCCGCAATGTCGCTCCCAGAACCGATGCCAGCGCCGGGCTGTTGGAAAGAACGGCAATGGTCGGAACAGGCAACACGGGCGGCTCGCTTGGCATCAAATATCAATGGTTACCCAAGCCTTAACACGCCCATCGTGCAGCCGGAAGGTGCCAATTCCAGTAACCTTAAAGCATATGGCCCGCCTGTGGACAGACGGGCCATATCCCATTGATGCAATAGTATAATTTAGGAGGCGGCTTCGTGCAGCTCGGCCACGTAGTCCCAGTTCACAAGATTGTCGAACCAGGCTTCGAGATATTTCGGGCGCGCGTTGCGGTAGTCGATGTAATAGGAGTGTTCCCACACATCCACACCCAGCAGCGGCGTGCCGCCGTGCACCAGCGGGTTTTCCCCGTTGGGGGTCTTGGTCACTTCGAGCTTGCCGTCCTTGAGGGTCAGCCAAGCCCAGCCCGAACCGAACTGACCGGCGCCAGCGGCGAGGAAATCATCGCGGAACTTGTCGAACCCGCCAAGGTCGGAATCGACGGCCGCCTGCAGCTTGCCGGGCAGGGATTTGCCGCCGCCATTGGGCTTCATCCACTTCCAGAAATGAATGTGATTGAAATGCTGGCCGGCATTGTTGAACAGGGGCTGGTTCTTGCCGAAGCTTTCCTTGACGATATCTTCGAGGCTCTTGCCCTCAAGGCCTGAACCTTCGAGCAGCTTGCTGCCGTTGGTCACGTAGGCCTGATGGTGCTTGTCATGATGAAACTCAAGCGTTTCAGCCGACATGTACGGGCCGAGCGCATCATAGGAATAGGGCAGGTCTGGGAGTGAAAAGCTCATCGGAGGGCCTCCTTATAAGGTTCTGAAAATCTCTCGCTCGATAAATTGGTCGCGAATTTACCAAGCTAATGCTTCTTATATACCGCCGCCATGACACCGGCGCAACGGCTGGACGGGAAAACTTATGCCAATTGGACGCATTTGAGCGCAAAGGCATATGTAATCGCTGTTTCTTTGATGCGTTCAAAGCGTCCGGAAGCTCCACCGTGTCCGGCGTCCATGTTGGTGCGCAGGTACAATGCGTTCTCGTCGGTCTTGGTTGCACGCAGTTTCGCCACCCATTTTGCCGGTTCCCAATAGGTGACGCGCGGATCCGTCAGCCCCGCCAGCGCCAGGATCGGCGGATAGGCTTTGGCATCGACATTGTCATAGGGTGAATAGGCGGCGATCCGCCTGTAATCGTCTTCCGAGGTAATCGGGTTGCCCCATTCAGGCCATTCGGGTGGGGTGAGCGGCAGAGTATCGTCCAGCATGGTGTTCAGCACGTCCACGAACGGCACGATCGCCATGACACCAGCCCACAATTCGGGCCGCATATTGGCGACTGCGCCCATCAGCATGCCGCCGGCCGACCCGCCTTCGGCCACGATCCTGCCCTCGGACGAGTAGCCCTTTTCGATCAGCATTTCCGCAGCGGCGATGAAGTCGGAAAACGTGTTGGTTTTGTAGGCCGCCCGCCCATTCTTGTACCAGCGATATCCCTTGTCCATCCCGCCGCGTATATGGGCAATTGCATAGACAAATCCACGGTCGACAAGCGAAAACACCGAAACCGAAAACCCCGCCGGGATGGAATGACCGTAAGCGCCATATCCATAGAGCAGGGTAGGGGCGCTGCCGTCGAGCTTGAGGCCCTTGCGATAAAGCAAGGTCACCGGCACATCCTCGCCGTCCGGCGCTTTGGCAAACAACCGGCGTGTTTCATAGAGGGCAGGATCGTGCCCCGAAGGCACTTGCTGCTGCTTGCGCAGCACCCGCTCACCAGTCGCCAAATCGAGGTCGAAAATCTGCGCCGGCGTGGTGGGCGAGGAATAGGAAAACCGGAGGGTTGCTGTATCGAACTCGTAGCCGGAAATCAGCCCCAACGAATAGGCTTCCTCGGGAAACGAAATTGTCTGTTCACTCCCATCGCGCAGATCGCGCACCACGATCCGTGGCAGGCCATCCTTACGCTCGAGCCGGATCAGATGGTTGGCGATAACTTCAACGTCGAGAATCAGTCGTCCCGCCTCGTGCGGCACCAGATCGGCCCAATTGTCCACGCCCGGAGCATCGACTGGAGCCGTAACGATCTTGAAATCTTCGGCTTCGTCGTCATTGGTCAGGATGTAAAGCGTGCCGTCCCGTTCTTCGAGAGAATATTCGGTATTCTCGTGCCGCTTTTCCACACAGAACGGCGCGCCGCCATTTTCCGCATCGATCAGCCAGACTTCCGAGGTCTGATGGTCGTGCGCGGAAATGGTGAGGTAACGCCGTGATTGCGTCATTCCCACACCGACGAAAAAGCCCGCGTCCTTTTCTTCGTAAACGATAGCATCATCGGCCTGGCTTGTTCCCAGCATGTGCTCGCGCACTCTGAAGGGCCTGTGGTTCTCATCGAGTTCGACATAGTAGAACCGTGATGAATCACTGGCCCAGACAGCGCCGCTACCGGACTTTTCAATCCGCTCGTCACGGTCCTTGCCCGTGTCGAGGTCGCGAATAAATATGGTGTAGTATTCAGACCCGTTCCGGTCTGCAGCCCAGGCTATCATCGTGTGGCAGGGCGAATGTTCAGCGCCACCAAACCCGAAATAGCCTTCCCCCGCTTCGGCGTTGCAGTCGAGCAATACTGTCTCGGTGCCCCCGTCGCGCGGTGTGCGCACCATCAGTGGATACTGATCGCCTTCACGCGTTCGCGAAGCATAAGCAAACGGACCGTCGGGCGAGGGCACGGAACTGTCATCCTCTTTGATCCGTCCGCGGATTTCCGAATAGATCGTTTCGCGCAATGGCTCGGTCGGCTTTCCGAAACCGCTTTCGTACCAGGCATTTTCAGCCTCAAGATAGGAGCGGATATCGTCTGGCAGCACGCCAGGGTCGGCCATAACTTCGCGCCAATTGTCGGCCCGCAACCAGGTATACGGATCGTTACGGGTCACCCCATGCCGCGTGTCCGAATGGGGGTGTTGCGCGGCAACGGGTGGCGCGAAGTCGGTCATGGTCTATCCCTGAAAGTCAAAAAATATGATCTTAAAACGTCGTCACTATTCGTCGGGGATGAAGTTCAGCGCAAGCCCATTGGTGCAATAGCGCAAACCCGTCGGAGCAGGACCGTCGGGAAAGACATGCCCGAGATGCGCATCGCAATTGGCGCAGCGGATTTCCGTGCGCCGCATGAAATGGCTCCTATCGTCGATCTCCTTGATTGCATCCTCGGAAACCGGCTGGAAAAAGCTCGGCCAGCCCGACCCGGAATCATACTTGGTATCGGACGTGAAAAGCGGCACGTCGCAACACACGCAATGATAAACGCCCGCCCGCTTTTCCACATTGTAGGCATGAGAAAAAGCACGTTCGGTGCCGTGTTCGCGCGTCACATGATACTGTTCGGGCGTCAATTTATCGCGCCACTCGCTATTGGATATCTTTTGCATGTCGTTCATCTTGCGCCACTCCTGCCAGCTGTGCACTCAGACATGTATCAGCTGAGAGCAATGTGGTTATCACAACTGCTGGGGTCAATATTGCGTTCCAATCAACCGGTTTTGGTTGAGCTTGCGACAGGGATGCGTACTGTTTGCGCGATTGATTCTTTTCGGCTGCCTCCGGCAGCGATTGGACAGTGAAATGAAGTTCGGGGGCTCGCTTGGGACCAGGTCTTGATGTGATTGTCGCGCTGATTGCGGTCGCTCCCTTTGTAGCGGCTGTGTTCGCTCCGTGGATCAAGACCTTTGCCGGGCCATCAGCTGGCTGGATACTGGCCATCGTTCCCGCCGCCATTTTCGCGACCTTCACTTCCTTTATCGGTCCGATTGCCGATTTTTCAGTCATTCGCGTCGGCCTCGACTGGATACCGGCCTACGGAATTTCCTTTTCCTTCTTCGTTGATGGGTTGAGTCTCGTTTTCGGGCTGCTGATCTCGGGCATTGGCACGTTTATCGTCATCTATTCCGGCGGCTATCTGGCCGGTCATCCCCATCAAGGCCGGTTTTTCTCCTACATCCTGATGTTCATGGGGTCCATGCTCGGTCTGGTCCTCGCCGACAACGTCTTCACCCTGTTCGTCTTCTGGGAATTGACCTCGATTACCTCTTTCCTGCTGATCGGCTTTGACCACTCCCGTCAGGCCGCGCGCCGGGCTGCCATCCAGGCGCTGGTCGTCACCGGCGGCGGCGGGCTCGCGCTGCTGGCGGGTCTCATTCTTCTGACCCTGATCACCGGCCAGAATTCTCTAACAGGTATGCTGACGACGGCCGGTGCGGCGCAGGAGAGCGGGCTTTACCTCATTGCCATGCTACTGGTTGTGTCCGGAGCTTTCGCAAAATCAGCTCAGGTTCCGCTGCACTTCTGGCTCCCCAACGCCATGGAAGCGCCGACCCCGGTTTCAGCCTATCTGCATTCGGCCACCATGGTGAAGGCCGGCGTCTATCTGTTGGCCCGCATGACCCCCATTCTGGGTGATACCGAACCCTGGTTCTGGATTCTGACCCTGTTCGGCGGCGCAACTCTTTTGATGGGCAGTGCTCTGGCCGTGCGCCAGACCGATCTCAAGCAGATGCTGGCCTATACCACCCTTGGTTCGCTCGGCCTTCTCGTCATGCTTATCGGCGTGGGCACCAAGGAAGCCATTCTCGGCGCGCTGCTCTATCTTTGCGCTCACTCCCTGTTCAAGGGTGCGCTGTTCATGATCGCCGGCACGATCGACCACGGCACTGGCACACGCGACATCACAGTGCTCGGCGGGTTGCGCGAAGCCATGCCGATCACCTTTATTACGGCCCTTCTCGCCGGCTTTTCCATGGCAGGCTTTCCCATTGCCATCGGGTTTCTGGCCAAAGAGGAGATGTATCTGGCATTAACTTCGGGTCTGTGGCCCGACCTGTTGTTCCTCGCCGTGCTCATCGTGGGCAATGCCCTGATGATGGTGGTGGGCCTGATGATCGCCTTTAAGCCCTTCCTGGGTGATCTGCGTCCAACACCGCACGCGCCCCACGAGGGGCCGTTGAGCCTTTATTCCGGCCCTGTTACTCTGGGCGTTCTGGGCATTTGCGCGGGCCTGTTCACCGACTGGATCAACCATGTCGTGCTCGATCCGGCAGGGGGATCCATCTACAATTCCGCGGTCGATGCCCATATCCACCTCGCCTTTGATCTCGCCAACCCCGCCGTATGGGCTTCCATAGCCACATGGGCGCTGGGCGGCGTTCTGTTATGGAAAGTCGATGCTGTTCGCTCCACATTGCGGCGCACCGGCGAAGCCATTGGCTGGACCTTTGATATCGGCTTTGATGCTTGCATGTTCGGACTCGTCCGGCTCTCCGATCGTATTACGCGCGTCCTCCATCATGGTCGCCTCGAATGGTATCTGCTGCTGATGTTCACGGTGCTGGCCGTAGGCATCTTTGCGCCCTTGCTCATCACAGACAGCCTGCCACCGCTTCCCGCCTGGCCCGTGCTCAACTTCTACGAGTGGGGCGCCATCGGCATCGCCGCCATCGGGCTCATTGCGGTGCTCATCGCCCGGACCCGCCTGACCGCCATCGTTGCGCTCGGTATCCAGGGTTTCGCAGTGGCCGTCATCTTCATGCTCTTTGGTGCCCCCGACCTGAGCTTCACCCAGTTCATGGTCGAAACTCTGACTGTTATCATCCTTGCGCTCGTCATGACCCGGCTGCATCTCGATGAAGCCGACAGCCGTGACCTTGAAACGGCCATTCGCGATGGTGTTGTTGCCCTTGCCGTCGGCCTTGGCATCGCCATTCTGCTGCTGGTCGTGCTTCAGACCGATCTCGATCTGTCGCTGACCGAGTTGTTCCGCGCCACCAGCACGCCGATTGCCCATGGCCGCAATATCGTCAACGTCATTCTCGTCGACTATCGCGCCATTGATACCCTGGGTGAGATTTCGGTGGTCATGGCCGCCGGTCTCGCCATCCTGGCCCTTATCCGGCTTCGGGCTTCGACGAGCGGAACGCGGGGCGCCAGAGCGGGCCGTGCCCGCAGGATCGGGAGTGCACGATGAATACCGTCATCTTCAAAACTGCAGCACCTGTGCTGACTGCGCTCATGCTGGTGTTTTCGATCTTCGTTTTGCTGCGCGGCCACAATGAGCCGGGCGGCGGCTTTATCGGCGGGCTGATCGGCGCGTCCGGTCTCGCAATCTATGGCATCGCCGCCGGCGTCGATGCGTGCCGCCGGGCGCTGCGGGTTCATCCCATTGTCCTGGCGGGTCTGGGCGTCGTTCTCGCCGCCATTGCCGGGTTCATCTCGCTTGCTGCCGAGGTGCCATTTCTGACCGGCCTATGGTGGATTTTCGAGTTCGAGGGTACCGAAATTGCTCTGTCCACCCCGCTGATCTTCGATATCGGGGTCTATGCCGTCGTCGTGGGTGCCGTGGGCACAATTGCCCTGTCGCTCGAGGGCGAAGAAGGCGAAGAGGAGGATGACTGATGGAAGTCGCGCTTGCCGGGCTGATCGGCCTGTTCTTTTCCGCCGCCGCCTATCTTCTCTTGTCCAAGGCGATCATTCGTATGCTTCTGGGCGTTGCGATCCTGGGCAATGGCGTCAATCTCCTTATCTTCACCATCGGCCGGCTGACCGCCGAAGTTCCACCCATCGTACCGGCGGGGGAATATTTCCCGCTTGAAGGCTCGGCCAATCCGCTTCCACAGGCGCTGATCCTGACGGCCATCGTTATCGGTTTTGCCCTGTTTTCGTTTCTGCTGGTCCTAGGCTATCGGGCTTATCAGGAACTCGATGCCGACAACACCGACAACATGCGCGTCGCCGAGCCTGAAAATGCGCCTCGGCCTCCCCTGAGTTACTAGGGAACACACACAATAATGGCGACTGCCGGTACATCATACGAGTCTCTCGAGCTGCCCACGGCGATGATCGATGTGGCAACGCCTGCCGCCGACTGGATCGTCGTGTGGCCGGTGGCGCTGGCACTCCTTGGCGCGGGCCTGCTTGTCATGCTGCGCAACCAGCGTCACATGCAGCTTGCCTTCGCTGTTGCGGTGATCCTGGCGATCATGGTTTCGAATATTTATCTGCTGCTTCGCGTCTTCGAGACCGGCCCCATCGCCATGACCATGGGCAAGTGGCTGCCGCCTTTCGGCATAACGTTTGCCGCCGATATGACGAGCGCCATCTTCTCGCTCGCCGCATCCATCGCTGCACTCATCGTCGCCTTTTATGCTCAGATCGAGTTGACTGACCGTGGTCATCGTTTTGGCTTTTACCCCATGCTGCTGCTGCTGTTGTGTGGCGTCAGTGGCTCGTTTTTGACCGGTGATATCTTCAACCTCTACGTGTGGTTTGAAGTCATGCTGATCGCCTCGTTCGGCATGATGATCCTCGGGGGCCGCAAGCTTCAGCTCGACGGTGCCATAAAATACGGCTTTCTCAATTTCCTCGCGACGACCTTCTTTCTTGTAGCCATCGCCTATCTCTACGGCTTGACGGGCACGCTCAATTTCGCCGATCTCGTGGCAAAGGGCGCCGATCTGCCAATCGGCCCGCTTGTCACGGTCTCTGTGCTGTTTCTTTTCGCCTTTGGGGTGAAAGCCGCTGCCTTTCCTGCCAATGCCTGGCTGCCGGCCTCTTACCATACGCCCGCCGTTTCCGTGTCGGCCATTTTCGGTGGCCTGCTCACCAAGGTCGGCGCCTATGCCGCGATCCGTGTTCTCACCATGGCGCTGCCTGAAGGCTATGCACAAATCCAGACGGTCATTGCGGTCGTTGCGTTCGCTACGCTCATTCTGGGCCCGCTGGGCGCCATCGCGCAGACCAATCTGCGCCGCGCCGTGGGCTTTCTGGTTATCGGCGGCATCGGTGCGATTTTCGCTGGGTTCGCATTGGGCACCACGCACGGAATCGGGGGAGCAGTGTTTTACGCCTTCCATTCCATGCTCACGGTCACGGCCTTTTACCTTCTGGCCGGGTTGATTGAGCGTATGAGTGGCACCAGCGACATCCGCAAGATGGGCGGCATCTATGGCGCCAGCGCTCCCATGTCGATTCTCTTTGTCATCATGGTGTTCGCCATTTCCGGACTGCCGCCCTTCCTTGGCATCTGGCCCAAGATCCTGCTGGTGGAGGGTGGCATCCGCGCCGCCAATTGGTGGCTCGTTTTTGCGGTGCTGTTCAATTCCTTCCTCACCCTGATCGCCGCGAGCCGTCTCTGGGCCCATATTTTCTGGCGTAACGGGCAGGAGGGGGAGCGCTCTGAGCAGGCCAATGAGGATTTGCGTCCCTTGTCCGCTCGTGAGGTGGGGATGGGACTGGTGCCGACGGTAGTTCTTTTTGCCGTCATTGTGGTCTTCGGCCTTTTCCCTGATTGGCTTTTCACCGCCTCGGGCATCGCCGCCCATGATATGCTCTCGCCCACGCGCTATGTCGACGCCGTGTTTGCACAGGTGCCCCAGCCATGAGCTTTGCCTTTCTTGTTATAACTCTCGCGCTGGTCTGGGCCGCCGTCACCGGCTCCTTCACCCTGCTCAACCTTTTGCTCGGCGCCTTCATCAGTGCGATGGCCGTGCTGTTCATCCGCGACCGGGTCGAGCGCCCGTATATGATGCGCCGGTTCGTTCGTGCCCTTTCGCTTGCTGCCTTGTTTTTTTACGAGCTCGCCCTATCGGCAGCCCGGGTTGCTATCCTGGTCATATCGCCTGGCATGAAAAAGCGCCTGGCGCCGGGAATTATTGCCTATCCACTATCGGTCACAAGTGACGTCCAGATCACCCTGCTGGCCAATTTGATTACCCTCACGCCGGGCACCTTGAGCGTTGATGTCTCCGACGATCGGAAGACTTTGTACATCCACGTGCTCGAAATGAACGACCGCGAGGATGTCATCGCGTCGATCAAGAATGGTTTCGAAGCACGGATCATCGAGGTGTTTGAATGATAGCGGGCCCCGAATTTCTCCATCTGGCCACCACCGTCTCACTTGGTGTTCTCACAGCGGCTCTGCTGATAACGATTTACCGCATTGTCGTTGGTCCCAGCCTGCCCGATCGGGTGCTGGGCCTGGATATGCTGGTTGCTGTGGTCATCGGCTATATCGCTGCAATCGCCCTGCGAACCGGGTTCATGCTCTATCTCGATATCGCCATCGCGCTGGGCCTTGTTGGGTTTTTGTCTACAGTCGCGTTCGCCAGGTTCATTCTCCAGCGCTGGCAGATCGACGCAGCGGCCCGGGAAGATCATCTTGAGGAGAGCCGGAAATGATTGTGGAGGCACTCTATTATCTCGCCGGCATCATGGTGATCGTCGGCGCTCTGTTCAGCTTCGTGGCGGCCCTTGGCATTGTTCGACTGCCCGATCTCTACACCCGCATGCATTCGGGCTCCAAGGCCGGAACGGTGGGCTCGGGCCTGACCCTTCTGGCCATAGCACTGGTCAGCTTCGACGGTTCGGTGATCCTGCGCGCCCTGCTTGGTTTCATCTTTTTCATGCTGACGGCCCCTATTTCGGCCCATCTTCTAGCGCGAGCCGCCTATGTAGCCGGTTATCGCCCGGCTGCGCGTTTCGTGGTCGATGATCTGGAAAATTCCAACGGACTGCAAAGTAAAGAGTGATTCACTCTAAATTTCGCCAAGTTGTTGTTCAATGGTTGCAAAATTAGAAGAACGTCATTAATTGCGAGGTTATGGGGTTCCCCCGGGATTAGCCCGCCCCAATAAGTAGCTTCCATACGCAAGAAGGGATTTGCGATGACCGCTCCGGCGAATGCCGAGAACAGGGTCGAGCTTGACCTTGTCGAATACAGTACTGAGATTGTCGCTGCCTATGTCAGCCACAATGCGATCAGCCCGACCGACCTGCCGAAATTGATCTCGGAAGTTCACGCCGCGCTTCGGTCGCTGGGTTCGGAAGAAACCACCGCTCCCGTCGAAGAGAAAAAGCCGGCTGTGCCCGTCAGAAAGTCGGTGACGTCGGATTATATCGTCTGTCTGGAGGACGGGAAAAAGTTCAAGTCGCTCAAGCGGCACTTGCGCACCCACTACAACCTTTCGCCGGAAGAGTACCGAGAGAAGTGGGGCCTGCCCGCCGACTATCCGATGGTCGCTCCGTCCTATTCTGCCACGCGCTCCAAGCTGGCAAAGGACAACGGATTGGGCCGCAAGGCCGGTTGACCGGTCCATAGCTTTACCAGTCAAAGGGCCGCATTTGCGGCCCTTTCTCTTTTGTATCCAAACCATTTCTGAACTTATCCCCGCGCGACCTTCTCTCCGTTATAGGAATTATATCCTATTTATGAGAGAGTGGTCCTATGACGGTTTGGATATCCACGGCAGCGCGGCTCGAACGCAATCGGTTATCGGCAGCACAACGGCAAGACTGCAAGCTTGTCGTTCGCACGGTATCCGGTGAAACAGGGGTCCGCTATTGCGACTTTTTCGCCCCCTCACGGCTGGGCCTGCACACGGCGGCCGCGCGGCAGTTAGCGATGTATTTGTGCCATGTGCTCTTGGGTATGACCTTGACCCAGGTCGGCCAGTTCTTCGGCAGGGATCGCACCACGGTCGCCTATGCGTGTGCTCACGTCGAAGACATGCGTGACGATGGAGGCGATTACGACCGCCGGCTCGTGGCGCTTGAAGAGCGCATAGAAACGGCCAGGCGCCAGCCTTGCGTGCTCGAGGTCACACCGCCGGAGACGGCCCATGCCAGCGTCTGATTTTGGCTCGACGCCCTTGGGGCAATTGGCTCGCAGCCGGAACGGCGAGCCGGCCTTTCTCAATGCCCATCACCTGGAGGCCGCGGGGCGCCTGTTGACGCTGTTCGAGCGTAGCCGGCTGCGCGCCCGGACCACAATGAACTACGGACCGCGCGTTGATAGCGGGCACGGCGGGCACGCCCAGGACATGGGCGATATGGCGTTCGATGCCAGGAGGCAGCTTGCAGAGCTCTATACAGCCATTCCCCGCGACTGCGTGGAGGTCGTCATTGATGTCTGCGGCTACGAAAAGGGTTTGCAGGATATCGAGCGCGAGCGCGGGTGGCCCAGACGCAGCGCCAAGCTGGTCCTGCGTATCGGCCTCGACGCCCTGGCTACCCGCTTTGGCCTGACTGCGGCCGCCACTGGCGCAACGAGAACAAGCACCCGAAACTGGCTGGGTGTGGGCGCACGGCCCGCAGAGTTCGGTTAGACCTGAACGGCCGCCTGCGCGTCTGCGCGCAGGCGCGTCACCATGGCTGCCAGTCCATTGGAGCGCTGTGTTGAAAGATGTTCCCGCAATCCAATGGAATCGAGAATCGGCAGGGCGTCGGTCGTCGCGATATCTGCAGCAGGACGCCCCGAATAGAGCGCCAGAACTATGGCCACCAGCCCGCGAACGATCATCGCATCCGAATCGCCGCGGAAGGTCAGCACAGTTCCTTTCTCGCCCGCTTCGCTTCCGGTCACCAGCCACACCTGCGACGCACATCCATGCACCTTGTTGGTGGCGGTGCGCTCATCATCGGTAAGCGGCGCCAGTCCCTGGCCGAGCTCGATGATGTAGCGGTACCGGTCCTCCCAGTCGTCGAGAAAGGAAAGATTGTCGGCGATCTCGTCAAATGCGGCTGTTGTATTCATGCCCGCTATTTAGTCCCTGATTCCTTCCATTGGAAGGGGTGAGCCTCAATAGGCCCAGTCGGGGCGGGGAGGGGGGAAGGCGCGTTTGGCGGCTACGCTCGTTTGCGGCACGGCGATCTGCGCCAGAACCGTACGCCCCACTGCGCATTCAACGCTAAAACAATCGGAGGGGGTCAGCGTGTCGCTGACGGCCTGAACGCCCTGGTTGGCCAAGTGTTTGCCGGTTGCGCGCGCCGAATCGCCCACATCCATACCCGCGCCAGGGGCCATGATGAGAAAGGCGGCAGAAAGCCAGAAGGCAGAGCGAACAACAAACATAGAGCCAAACCTCGTCGTCCGGGGACATATGGACAGCGTCGGGATCTAGCCTAGGGAACCGGCATGAAGCATTTTTGGCAAACTCGCGTAAAATTTTAAGCGAATGCGATCGGGCTCGAAAGCGACCCGTTAAGCAAGACTCTGTTTACGCTACCCCTAGAAACCTGCCTCGAACGTTACCCGATTCTGCTCCAGGCCGACCGAACCCGGTCTCACTTAAGGGTGTCTTAGGGCTTGGATGGAAGTGTGTGCCGGCCAAAGGAAGTCGTCCCGAAGCAAGGCCGCAGCGTATCGCGGCATATGAAGTTGAGCGTTTCATGCGTAACCCCTTTGCGGATTTCACAATTGCCCCACAGTTCCCGACCGGCACGGCCCGGTCCGGCCAGCGCAATTCTGTCCTGCATCGTGTTCTGGTTCTCAACACACTTGCCATGATGGTTGGCTTGGGACTGGCGATGGCTCTATCCCTCGTCATGCTCTTTGGCAGCAATGTTGCACCGCTCATTGCAACAACTGTCCTTGCCGGCCCTGTCGCGCTGTCAGGGGCTCTGCTCCTGCGTGGCGATTTCGAGCCCGCAATCGTGCTTCACACCCTGGCGCTCGGTTCGATCGGAGCCCTCTTTGCGGCGGGCGATCCGGCCATGGTTGATCTGGGCCTGGCTCTTGGGCTTTTGGCCGCGCTCTACGCTCAGGTTCTCGCCAAGGGACGCTTTCGCACGCTCGCCTGGGCAATTCCGCCAATAATCCTTCTCGCCGGCGTATTGGGGTCGCATGTCGCCTCAAGCGCAGCGCTGCAGCCTTACTCAGTGTTGGCGCTGGCGGTTTTTGCCGCCATAGCAGCCATCACCGCCACCCGCCTCGAAATTATTTCGGCCGAATCGCCCGTGTCCCAGACGCGTGCCTTTGCCGTCCTGGCTGAAAACATCCTTGGGGCCGTGGTCCGCTACGGCGCAGACGGTGGTCCGGTCTTTATCTCACGCTCGGCGGGCAATCTTTTAGGCTGCCGCACGTTTGAGCTTGATGGCGCTGGCCTGTTTGAGCGAGTCCATGTCATGGACCGTCCCGCCTACCGAAAGGCCATCTCGGACGCCTCGAACGGTGCTGGCGCAAGCACTATCGAATTGCGCTTGCGCCGCGATGATACTGAGCCGGGCGCCAATGCGCGCTATATCTGGGTCGAATTCGCACTTGCGCCACTGGACGACGAGCGCCCGAATGACTCATTGAGTGACGTGCTGGCCGTGCTTCGCGATATCAGCGTGCGCAAGGATGCCGAACGGCAGGTCGATGCGGCGCGCCAGCAGGCCGAAGAGGCCTCGGAAGCCAAGTCGCGTTTCCTGGCCACCATCGGTCACGAACTGCGGACCCCGCTCAATGCCATAGTGGGCTTCTCCGACATGATGTCCGAAGAGATTGGCGGCACCCTGTCGCCAACTCACGCCGAATATGCGGGCCACATAAGTCGCAGCGGGCATCACCTGCTCGACGTGGTCAACATGCTGCTCGATATGTCGAAGATCGAGGCGGGCAAGTTCGAGGTCCATGCAGAACTGTTTGCACCCCAGGCATTGGTTGAACCGTGCCTGCAGATGGTCGAAAATCTGGCCCGCGACCGTGCCGTCACCATAGAATCTTCTATTCCCGAAAAACTGCCCCAGATCATGGGCGATGAACGCGCTTGCCGGCAGATTTTGATAAATCTACTCTCCAATGCTGTAAAATTCAGCCATGATGGCGGCAAGGTTGCGCTGGCCATGCGCCGGCAAGGCAAGATGTTGGCGATATCGGTCAGCGACTCGGGCATCGGCATGCGCCCCGAGACCGTCGAGCGAATCGGCGAACCGTTCCTGCAGGCTCAGGACAGCCTCTCGCGCCGCTACGAAGGCACCGGGCTGGGGCTGTCCATCGTCAAGGGACTGGTCAGCCTGCACGGCGGCCGCCTCGACGTGGTGTCCGAGCAGGGTATGGGAACAACGATAAGTGTGCTCCTCCCTTTCGAAGGTCCGCTGGGCGCCGGGAAAAGCTCGGCGACCATCGAACATCTTTACGCGACCAAGCGCGATAGCGACGAAGACAAATGGCTCCAAGACGAAAAAAGAAGCGCAGCAAAATGAACGCCGGTATTGCCCAGATTCCCCTTGCGGTCGGCGCTGGCGCCGCCAGCATGGTCGGTCATGCCCTCTCGTGGGGCTTTACGCGCTTTGCCCGTTCACCCATGGCCTCCACGGGTCTGGTGCTGATTTCCGGGCTTACCCTTATGGCTGCGACCAACGCCCTGTTCCTTCAGGACACGCGCCACCCAGCCCCCTTGTTCGTATCGGGGTCGGCAGGTGCCGCAACCCGGACCCCCATCGAGCCGGTCGTGGTCGAACCGCTGGAAATCCCGGAACGTCCCACCGCCCAACCGGTTACACCCGGACCAGCGCCGACGACCACCGCGCGGACTGCGACTTCCGTCCCGGAGGCACCTGAGCCCGCAGAGCCCGCCATAGGCAATCAGGACATTGCCGACCTTCAGGAAAAGCTCAAGGCGATGGGCTTTTTCGATGGAACGGTCGATGGCTATTACGGTCCGAGGACCGCTGACGCCATTCGCGATTTCGAGGCCCGCTTTGATCTCCCCCGCACTGGCGCTGCCACTCCGCAGGTGATCCAGGCCGTTAAGGACGCGCCGCTACAAACCTCACAGGCGAATGAGCCGGCGCCGGTCGCTGCAGCCCCGCAGACCGATGACATCGCTCCGCTGCTCGCCCAGATGCAGGAAACGGCCCCCACAGTCGCTGACAGCGTCGAACGGCAGACGGTGGCCGATATTTCGCCTGACCTGCCCGCTGCTGCTCCCCAGACCACGCCAGCAACCGCGGAGCCCAATGTTCCCGCAGTGCTCGATGGCGATCTGGTCAGCGACATCCAGCGTGGCCTGAGCCGTCTTGGCTTCCTGCAGGGACCGGTCAACGGGGTTGCAGACGAGGCCACGGCGCGGGCCATCCGCCAGTTCCAGATTTTCAACAATTACCGACCGACCGGCGAGGTCAGCCCTGTGCTGCGGCAGATGCTGGTCGAGGCGGGGGCTTTCCTGTAACGCTGACTCCATGCAGCAGCTTAGGTCCGACATCTGGTGCGCCGCCTTTGTGCGCCGTCACAACGACATGGGAAACTTCTGCGTCGTCTCGCGGCGCGGTGACGCCGTGGCAGGTCAGATATGGATAGAGGTCGATCACCTCGACGGGACGGTTTCGCTCTTTACGCCAGCCCCCGGTGCCACCATGGATTCGCCTCCTGACTATCGGGTCTTCCAGAAGCGCTTCGAGCGGACCGATCCGCTAACGGTCAAGGACCGCATAGCGCGGGAAATCGAATTCGATCAGGACCTCTGGGTTCTATCTGTCGATTGCCGCACTGATGATCTGGGGTTGGACGTGATCTAGCCCGCCTTGCGCGTCGACTTCATCCGGTCGAGCGCCTCGATCGCCTGATCGCCCACGGTTCCCGTTCGCGCAACCTGCTTGCCTTCGGGCGTCCGCCGACTGGGCTCGGCAAAACGGGCATATTCGGGCCGTGTGAGTTCGGCGGGCCTGACGTCACCGCGCCAGGCGCTCATCATGAACACCATGGCCGGAACGCTCACCTCATCGAACAGCCGCGCAAAACTGGCCAGCGTCTTGGACCTGTCGGCATCGTGGCTGGTCGCGTGAATGAGCACTTTGAGCCCATCATAAGAGGTGCACCCAAAGGCCCGCAGCACCACGAACAACGCAGCGCCGCTCGTGTCATGGGCGATTTCGGCGCAACGCAATTCGTCCAGACCGGTGATCTGGTTGAGAAGGCGGGTGATCTTGGGCCGGCGGTTTTCCGAGAACAGCTTCATGAGCGCACCGGTGAACTCGTCGGTGGCCACCGAAATCTGCTCAAAGGTCCGCATCATCGGCGCTTGCGGCAGGTTGCGGCGCGCATAGGCGCGCAGCACGTTGATTCGCCCCTCTTCGGGCAGATCGAAAAACACGCCGGTCAAAAGCGCCGCGTCGAAATCCTCGCGCCTGGCGAGGATCGCAGCGACCTCGTGGTCCATCTCCGCTGAGCGGGTCAGGGCGTTGAGGTAGGCGCCCCGTGGGGCCATCGATCCGTTGGCTGCCAGCGCGCGGTACACCTTGCGGCTGTTGACCGGGAACAGTCGGGCCAGAATGGCATTGGACAGGGCAGGGCGCCGGGCAATGGCCGCGATCACGTCCGCGTTGCCCTTTTCGATAAGGCGCATCATCACATCGTCGGAAAGCGACGGTGCGCGCTCGATATGAGCGATCAGGCCCGTGCCCAGATGGTCATAGACCAGGATTTCAAGCTGCGGCGTCAGGTGTTGCGCGCTCGCCAGTATGCCCGCCGCCTTGGTGCGCGCTGTCGGAGCAGCTGTCGGAAACAAGCGCTTGGCCAGTGCCTCGAACTGCTCGGCCTCTGCTGCCAGTGGTCTGCTGCGTCGCGCATAGGCGTCGCACGCCGCCACCAGAAGCGTGTTGGCCCGCTCGACGCCGCCGGTTTCAATCAGCAGCTGAAACGTCTCGTATGGCTGAAAGCCGATCATTTGGTCGACTCGATCCCCCGGTCCACTCTTGTTGCTCTTCACTATTGCCGCAGATTCGTTAGCGGACTGTTAACCTTGACGAAGTCTTAATGGGTAATGTTCGGATCCGGGACGGCATGGTGCCGGCTGGGGTAAGCGGAGGACCGGACGCACCACGAGGCCAAATATGGGTATGCTGGTAAAATTCAGCCCCAAAGACGCCCGCTCGGCACCGGTGTCGACCGGAGGACCAGGCGCGCAGGTCATATTGTTCACAGGCGTTCGCTATGAGCGCGGGGCCGGCGGGAATAAGCCCGCACCGGCCCCAAAGATCAGGCGGACCCGCAAGGGCTGAAGATTTTGAGAGACTGGTTGCTTGGCGGCGCATGTGCAGCCGTGGCATGTTTGTTGCTGTCCGGCTGCGCCCGTCCGACGGGCGATTTCGGCCGCGCCGCGCCCGGCGTGCTCCACGATCGCATCATGCCAACGGTGGGTGACGCACGCGCCGCAGCCGATGGCGAGCCGGTTTCCAACTTCAATCAGACCGATCAGGAACGCGAGATGCATGATCGTGTCTGGCGTTTTCTCATCGCGCCACACGCCCATGACTGGTTTTACGATACAGCCGTCGAACTCCAGCGCACCAGGATCGCTGCCAACCTCGACGTCCAGTTCATCGCGGACCGTTATTATTCGTCCCTGCGCAGCACACAATATCAGTCCTCGCGCGTCCGCTACCGCAAGGTCGCCGATGATATCGGTATCGACATCGCCACAATACCCACGACCTTTGCCGCTATCTGCCGGGTCATCGAGGTCGACCGCCAGCGCGCCATCGCCGTTTCCAATGTGACGCTCGCCGCGCCCGATGCCGCGGCGCGAGTCGCGGCGCGCAAATGGGAAAATGACCGGACGATCGACTGGTTCACCCGTGCGCTGACCTACCGCTATCAGTCCTATTCTGTCGCGCTGGAACGCCTTCTCGTCGAAACGCCGCATGAAGAAGGCCGCGTCGTCGACGCCCAGCTTGCCCGCATGCAGCCTTACGTGGCCCGCGCCCAGGCGGGCGACTTCTGTCTGACCGGTGGGGAGGGGTTGGTCTTTAAGGATACCGGTATCGCCTCGCGTTATGAAACGGCTCCGTTCACGCCCGAACCGCTGGTGCGGAAATAGCGCTATCGTGCCGGGGCTGATGGGGCCGAAAGGCATGCCAAGACGTCCGACGGCCAATGACCTCGGACTATGATTGCCATTCGAGCTTAGCTCTCATGGCCTTCTCACCTCCAATCGTGCCACCGGCACGATTGGCCGAAGGACGGATCGAAGTAGACGGCATGGGGCGATGAGCGCTCCGCATGATTTAGTTTTTATATGAAGCGATCATCGCCCCACGCATCCGGGGTTTTGGGCTTATGGCGGCGTCTCGGGCTGGGGTTTGTCGTCCGGGATATTGGCATTTTTAGTGGGTCGGTTGGCGAACCGGGAAACCGGTGCCCACTTTCCCTGCCAACCTCCCGTCGGTGCCCCTCTCCCTTTCGGGAGTACGACGTGGACTCCCATCCTCGCCCGGCCATCCGTCCGCTTTGGGCCTTCCCTGCGGCGACCCGCATGGAACCCGGATCGGCCTGTCGGATGGGATCGAAGTGCCCGAGGGCCGATGCGGTCCTAAGGCTCGGACCCATGCTCCCCCTTCTCCAATCCCGCCCTCACCGGAAGCTCGTATGCATCCTCGTCTCTGGTGCGGCCGTGCGGGAACAATGGCACGGGGGTGAGGGGGCGGGGATAAAGTTTTTTACGCAGCGTTTCCACCTTCACCCACGTCATCCTCGGGCGTTGCTGCCCTCGCGCATAGCGCTCCGGGCGTTCGCGCCTCAAATCGCTCCACCGGAGCGATTTGCCTACGGACGGCACTCACTCCCCGGGTCGAGCCCGAGGATGACGATGGGGGTGGGGTGAATGGTGGTGATGGAGCCGAGAAGGCGGCCCAAGCCCCATTGCTATCTTGGACATGATCCGGGACCCAGCAGCCTTGCCCATGCTCACAAGCGAATGGAAAGGCACATGGACCCCGGCGTGCGCCGGGGCAGCGAGGGGGGACGCAAAGCGGCGGGGAGAAGCAAGAGTGGAAACGGTTTTGCGGTTCGGACACGCGACAGAACCAGGGTTTAGAGCCAAGGATTTGAGTCAATCAAATCCTGAACGGCTCTAACGGATGATCGAGCAGCTCAGTTGGGAGAGCGCGTCACGATAGCGCTCCCGCATGGCCTGATGGGGCGGCGCCAGCCGCACGACGACTGCAACGTCGTTGCCCTGCGCCTCAACGATCAAAAGTCCTTCGTCGATCTCGAAGCGCTGTTCGGCCAGAAGGCGCGTCTGGGCGGGATTGAACAGGCCCATGTCCAGCAGATCACCCGAACCCGAACGATTGGTCGTGGAATAGATCACATGCCCATCGGCGTTGAACACAGCGACCGACCAGAACGCGAGCGGCAAATCTCCGTTGACGATGCCCGGCCCGTCGCCCAGCTCCAGCCTGCACACACCATAGAGCAGTTCGGGGTCCAGCCCCATCGGGTTGGCTTCACCGGGAGCCAGATCATCGAAAACCACAAAGGTTTCAAGCGGCGCGACAGCCTCGAGCCGATGCCACACATCGCGCACGGCCGCGTCGGGCAGGGTGAGGATGACAACCAGATGGATAAGCCCGCCCAGAACCACCCCGCCCAATATCCAGAACAACAGCCGGCTCATTGGCAGGACACCTTTTCGATGGCCGGCATGGCTTCGATTGTTGTGTTGGCGCCTGAAAACACCACGGCGTCATAAAGGGTCAGAGCAAGCGTGAACGGTCCCGTTCCTTCGATTTCCAGCCAGTTGCCCGGGCCCATTTCGGTCCCGATTGTCGCATTGAGCCCACCATCGCCCCATCGCGCCACGCGTTCGCTGTGCAACGCGGGAAGCTCGGGCGAAGCGGCGATATTGGCGCCGTCCGGGTCGGTTGCCACAAGCGTCCAGAAACTGGCACCGGGCACTTTCCCAGCCACCAGGTACTGGCACCGCGCGTCCAGCGGATCGCCCGAATCGTCCGTGTAGGCGCGAAATTGAAGGCCCTCGGCATAGCCAAGCTGAAGATGGCCCGTCCGCGCCAGATAGGCCCGGCTGTAGGGGTTGGGTATGGGTTGTCCCACATCGGGCCACGCGGCCCAGGAGCCGACCCGGACCGCCGCAAACAGCCTGCCGTCGGTCAGCGCATAATAGCTTGCCCCGAACCCCACCGAGAGGGCGACCACGAGGCCAACCAGCAGTCGGAAAATCAAACCCAAGACGTCACAGACTTTCGTTGGCGCCGGCGACTGGAGCCGTTGCCTGATCGATGGCCCCGCTCCCCCCAACGGCAAGGGACTGGCGCATTTTTTCCGACAGATCAAGCAGCTTGATCGCCGCTGCCGGGGCCAGGGTCGGCGCGCGCTCGGGCGCCTGTTCGCCATCTTCCCCGTTTGCCGAATCTGCGATGATGAAGGGCCGAGGCTCCATATCCACCCCGAAAACCGGCTTCACTTCGATATTGGTGTGTGCGTAGGCCATGAATTTCTGCCAGCTCATGGCCGGCAGACTGCCCCCGGTCAGATTGTTCATGGCCGTGTAATTGTCGTTTCCGTACCAGACCGAGGCGACGTAATTGCCGGTATATCCCACATACCACGCATCGCGGTACGAACTGGTCGTTCCGGTCTTGCCCGCACTCGGGACACCCTCGACAACCGCGCGTCCGCCCGTGCCGCCATAATTGACGGCGTTGAGAATGTCGTTCATCGACAAAACGATCTGCTCATCAAGGAGCCGCACCCGGTTCTCGTCAGGATTGGCCTCATAAATCACTTCGCCGCGCAACGTCGTGATGCGCGTGACCCCGAACCCGGTCGCCCGATAGCCGCCATTGGCAAACACCGCATAGGCCGAAGCCATGTCGAGTGCGCTCACCGAGGCCACGCCCAGCGCCAGCGAACGGGTCACCGGAAACGCGTTGCGGATGCCGAGACGATGCGCCATTTCGGCAATCGGCTCACGCCCGGTCTGGGTGGAAAGGCGAACCGGAACGCTGTTGATCGAAGCGGCCATCGCCGCGCGGATCGTCGTCCCGCCACGAAACGAGCGCCCGTAATTCTGCGGGCACCAATTGCCGATACAGATCGGTGCATCGGTGATCGGGCTGCGCGGCGTGAGCCCGAGCATCTCGAACGCGGTGGCATAAACGAATGGCTTGAACGCCGATCCCGGCTGCCGGTTGGGCGCCACCGCCCGGTTGAACTGGCTCTGTCCGTAATCGGTGCCGCCCACCATGGCGCGCACGGCGCCGTTGTGCTCCATGACCACCATGGCGCCCTGGCTCACATTGTAAGCGGTGCCCTGTTCGCGCAGGACCGAGATAATGGCGTCTTCGGCATGAACCTGCAGGTCGGGATCGATGGTTGTGCGCACCACGAACCCCACCTCGGGGCTGTCGCCCACAAGGCGCTTGGTTTCCAGAAACGCCCAGTCGAGAAAGTAGTTGGGCGAATTGGCTTCGGCGGAACGGTCGACCGGCTCAGCCGGCCGGCGCCGCGCTGCCGTCACCTGGCCTTCGGTCAGATAGCCTCCATTGACCATGTTGGTGAGGACCACATTGGCCCGCCCGCGCGCCGCAGCGATATCGACATGAGGAGCCCAGCGGGTCGGCGCCTTGTAAAGCCCGGCCAGCATTGCGGCCTCGGCGAGATCGATATCCTGGATGGGCTTGCCGAAATAGAACTCGGCCGCCGCCGTCACCCCGACATTGCCGCCCCCCATATAGGCGCGGTCGAGATAGAGCTTTAAGATTTCGTCCTTGGTGAAATTGGCTTCCAGCCAGAAGGCCAGAAACAGCTCCTTGATCTTGCGCTCATAGGTCCGCTCATTGGTCAGAAACAGGAGCTTGGCCAATTGCTGGGTGATCGAGGACCCACCCTGCAGGCCCGAATCGCCCCCGGCATTGGAGAGCAGCGCCCGGGTCGTACCCCATACGTCGATGCCGAAATGCTCGTAAAACCGCCTGTCCTCGGTCGCCAGCGTCGCCTTGATCAAAAAGTCGGGGATTTCCGTCAGCGCCACCGAATCGTCGGACCGGATGCCGCGCCGCCCGATTTCGTTGCCGTAGCGGTCCAGAAAGATCACCGAATAGTCCTCGGCCCGGTTGAACTCGCCCGAGGCGGTTGCATCCATCGCCGAAAGCGCCAGCGCCACCATCAGCACAGAGCCCATGGCGCCAAAGCTCAAGGCGTCCGATGCCAGTTCGACGAAAATCCGCCGCAGCCCACGCACCGAAAAAAGCGAGAAAAAATCCTGAATCCTGGTATAGACTCGTCCCGTCGAGCGCATGCCGTCATAGAGAAACGAATCCAGCCATGCGTCGGCCTCGAGCAGCCGGTTCTTGCCTTTGGCACGCTTCTGCTTTGTGTAAAACGGGTCCTGCACCTTGGGCCTTTTGCTGCTCGGCTTCAATTGTTTGCCCGTCCGGGTGCGCTCGATCCCGAACCGATGGTATTGTATGGCGTTAAGCCCCAATGGGTCATCACAATTTTATGTGGTTTTGCCAACGGGGTTAAAAGTGTGGAGTTGGTGCCGACAATGGCATTCTGGGACGAAAAACCGCTTGAAGCCATGACCACCGAGGAGTGGGAGGCGCTGTGCGACGGCTGCGGCAAATGCTGCCTGCTCAAGCTCGAGGACGAGGAGAGCGGCCAGATTTTCCCCGCCAATGTGCGCTGCAAGCTGCTCGATGGAGACACCTGCGGCTGTTCGGACTATCCCAACCGGCAGGCCAAGGTTCCCGACTGCATCAAGCTTACCCCTGAAAAGGTCCGCGAGATCGCCTGGATTCCCAGGAGCTGCGCCTATCGGCGCATCGCCGAGGGCAGGGGGCTGGCCTGGTGGCATCCGCTCGTTTCGGGCGATCCCGAGACCGTCCACGCCGCCGGAATTTCCGTTCGCGGCCGCACCATTGCCGAAGAAAATGCCGACACGTCCGACTGGGAAAGCCACATCATAGACTGGGTCGACTGGGAACCGGCCGAATAACCAACCCGGCCCTGCAAACGGTTCGGACCGGGAAAAATCGTGATGAACGCTTTCTGAATATCGAGTTCACGGCCGGTTCCGGCCGAGAGAACTAAACCTGATCCTGCAAGAGGCAACCGGCGGTACGCAACACCCGCCCAACCCAACCAGGAGACGGAACAATGTTTAAAAAGATCATCATCGCAGCCACCCTCGCTGCCAGCTTCGGCGCCGTGAGCGTTCCTGCCATGGCCAACGACATCTACATCAACCAGTTCGGATGGGGCAATTCGGCCGGCGGCACCCAGTCGGGCACGGGCAACGCCATCGGTGCTTTCCAGGACGGCTGGTGGAATTCGAGCACCCATCATCAGTCGGGCCACGGCAATGTCGCCGCCAGCGGCCAGAGCGGCTGGGACAACCAGTCCGAAACCTGGCAGAACGGCAATTTCAATGAGGCCGGCGTTGGCCAGTTCGGGTCCAACCATACCTCGGTCCTTACTCAGGACGGCAATGGCAACGTGGCTGCCGGCGTCCAGGTCGGCGATGGCTGCACTGCTGCGGTTGATCAGAACGGATCGGGCAATGTCGCCGCCTTCGTTCAGGTCTGCCCCTGACAGTCGCGCATGGCTCACCCATTTTCCCCAGCCGGGCAGGGCTTTTAGCCCCCCGGCGCCAAGGAAGGACGCATCCGATGACCATTGATCGCCGCAAGGCCTATTCGCTTTCCATTCTCGGCACCGCCGTCGCACTTGTCGCTGTCGGTACGGCCAGCTATGCCCGCTCGACCGACGATGTCGCCGGCGCAACACGCCCGGTGCCCTGCGAGGTGGTTTCGACCGCTGCAGGCAATGGCATGGCCCTCGAGGCCATCTATAACGCCCAGGGACCGACCAACGGCACCTACCGTCTTTCGGTAAAGTCGGTCGGCGGCGCCAACAGTTCCACAATCAATCAGGGTGGCGGCTTTGCCGCACACGCCGCCGGGCCTGTCAGCCTGGGGCGCGTCTCGGTCGGCAACGCGCCGGCATATGATATCGCCCTGACCGTCGAGGTCGACGGGGTGGTCCACACCTGCCTCGATCCGCAGGGCAATTGGGCCTGACGAAAAAGGGGCTCCGAAACGGGAGCCCCTTTTCTTTGGCGTGTATCGCAGCGCTACCGGACCTGGCGCAGCGTCAGGCCCGAGAGGACGCAGTCTCCTTCGACAGCCAGACCGCTGTCCCCGGCCACGATCTCGCATTCGATCGGTGTGGGCACCGAACTGCCGCCATCGATCTCCTCGATGGTCAACGAGCCCTCGCTTGCCGCATAGGTGCCGCTCAGCGCGGGCTCTGTCGCTTCGGCATCGAGCACGACACCCTCCCAGGCGGCAAATGATCCGTCATTGCCGAACAGGAAGGTCAGGCTGTTCGTGCCCTCGCCCTGCGCCACGAACCGTCCCGGCCCGATGCCGCTGATGCTGGCCTGCGCGGCCGCGTCGCTTTCATCCTGACGGGACGCGACCTCGGCTTCGAGAGCCTCAAGCTCGTCGGTGCGGTCCGACAGCGTGGCCGTCAAGGTTTCGAGTTGGGCCTGCACCTCCTCGCGCTGGGCCTGCGCGTCGGCAACCTGGCTTTCCAGTTCGGTCTGCTGACCTTCGAGGTCGGCCACCACGGTTTCGAGGCTTTCGCGCCGGTCTTCGAATTCGGCCTGGCTGGCGCGCAGCTCGGACAGCTGGGTCTGGGCGGCAGCCTGCGCTTCGCGCGCCGCCTGCACTTCGCTTTCCATTTCCGCTGACGTGCGCGTGGCGTCGGCCGCTTCCTGAGTCAACTGGGCCGCGGTTTCGCGCAGCTCGGCTTCCTCGCTGCGCGCCGTCTGCAACCGGCTGCCCACATCGGCCAACTCTGCCGTGCTCTGGGCAATTCGGTCCTGCACTTCGGAAAACGAACTTTCGGCTTCGGCGAGATTGGCCTGCAATTCTTCGATGCGACCCTCGCGCTCGGCCAGTGCGTCGGCGACTGTCTCGAGTTCGGCGTTGGCTCCCTCGAGGGCGGCCTGTACCTCGTCGCGTTCAGCGACAATAGTATCGCGTTCTTCGGTCAGCCGGTTGCGTTCCTCGGTCAGCGTGCTGATTTCGGCCTCGAGTTCCTCGAGCGTTGTCCCCGACTCTTCCATGGTCTGGACATCGGCTGCCAACTGATCGCGCTCGGACGTCAGGGCGTTGACTTCGTTTTGCAGGCCGCCCGTCGTTGTCGATGAGGCAAACCACAAGATCACGAACGCCGCCCAGCCCAATACGGCGGCAGCGCCCAGCGCGATAACGAGCGGGTTCCTCGAGCGGTCTTGAGTTTCGGTGTCGTCGTCCATGGCAAATCCTTTTGGCTCCGTTGAGGAGCGAATTGGTAAAGCGAAAATGGCAGGAGCGTCCCGGCTTGGCGCTGTCCCTCGCACGAACAACAAGCAACGCGCCGCACGGGTTCCAATATGACGGCGCTTTGAGGGGCGAGGCAACCTTAACGCCAGATAAACGTGACCTTCGACGTCGGTTCAGCTCGCCCAATTCATAGTCGTGGTCATGGAGGCGCAACACCGCCACAGCAAAACCAGAGGAGCACGATCATGGGACGCAACACCAACACAGCAAAGGCCGCCGGTCTCGCACTGATTATCGCAATGGGCGCATTCACGGCCCCCGCCAACGCCGGGCAGGTGTCGATCAACTTGAACCCCGCCAATGCCGAACAGCAGCAGATGATGCAGGCCGGGCTCGGCATTTATGCCCTCTACAACGGCATCCAGAACGGCTCGATCACCCAGGATGGCGTCAACAACATGGCCGGTCTGACCCAGGGTGGCGGCGGCAACCTCGGCATTGTCCATCAGGAAGGCAACAACCACAACGGCACCCTCAACCAGCAGGGCGGGAACAACAGCTACGGCCTGTTCCAGTTCGGTGAAGGGACCGATGCCCACGTCAATCAGTCGGGCGGCCAGACAGGTCTGGGCCTGGTCTTCGGTTGGTAATTCCCCGGTTCCGATCCGGTGTCCGTACTCGACCGTTTGGGTACGGGCGCCGTTCCCCGGGGCGTGTGACATACTTCAAAGCGTTGATTTCCGACATTCATAGGCGTAAACGATCCCGCGCCACGCTGGAGGGGCCGGGACATGCTTGGTGCAACCGCTTACGTCACCGCGTTTTTCACGCTCGTTCTTGCCGGCATGATGCTTGTGCCAATGCTGGCCGATCTCTCCGTCGGCAACCCCGATTGGCAAGCCTTCCTCATCTCCGCGCTCGCCGCCGGCGTGCCTTCGGGGTTCCTTGCGCTCGCCACAAGGCGTGAGCTTCCGCCCTTCAGCCTGAAATTCGGCTTTCTGCTCGTCAACATGATCTGGGCATCCACCTCGATCGTCGCCGCATTGCCGCTTTTCCTTTCCGGGCTCTCGATCAGTTTTACCGATGCGGTTTTTGAAGCCACATCGGGAATAACCACCACGGGATCGACAATACTTGCGGGCCTTGACGACATGCCTCCGGGCCTCCTGCTGTGGCGCTCGATGACGCAATGGTTCGGCGGGCTGGGCATCATCGCGATGGGGCTGCTTCTCCTCCCCTTCCTGCGGGTGGGCGGCATGCAGATCTACAAGCTCGAATCCTCGACACAGGCCGATTCACCCTTCGCGCGGTTCACAAAATTCTCATGGGCGATGGTGGGGCTCTATCTCGCCCTTTCGCTCGCCTGCGCCCTTTCTTATTGGGTGGCGGGCATGTCCAGCTTCGATGCCGTAAACCACGCCATGACCACGGTCTCGACCGGCGGCTATTCCACCCACGATTCCTCGATGGGTCATTTTGGCCTTCCCGTTCTCGTCGTCGGCATCGTCTTCATGATTAGCGGCGCGATGCCCTTCATCGCGATTTTGCGTGCGGTCACCACCGGACGGATTTCTGCAGCCTTTGAGGCACAAGTGCCAGTGCTGCTCTCGATTCTGGCGGTCTTGAGCTTTGCAGTGTTCCTTTCGGCACTCGCCCACTGGCCGTCGGACCTGAGGTCACTGGGGGTCCATTCGGCGTTCAATATCGTCTCGGTGGTCACAACCACCGGGTTTGCTTCGACCGACTACACGCTCTGGGGGCCGTTCGTGAACACCGTCTTTCTGCTCGCCACCTTCCTGGGCGGGGCCGCCGGCTCGACCAGCGGTGGAATAAAGACTTACAGGCTCATCATAATTTACCAGTCGCTGCGCAACGGGCTCAAGGAATTGATCTATCCCCACGGCATATTCGTGGTGCGCTACGAGGGTCGCGAAGTGCCCTGGCAGGCCATCAAATCGGTGCACCATTTCATCGCAGCGTTCCTCGCGCTCCTTTTGGCCGTCACATTGGTTCTCGGCTTTACGGGCCTTGATACCCTGACAGCCTTCACCGGAGCGCTTACCGCCCTCACCAATGTCGGCCCCGGCCTCGGTGAAATCATCGGCCCGGCGGGCAATTTTTCCTCGCTGGAGCCGCTGGCCAAATGGGCCCTGATCTTTGCAATGCTGGCTGGGCGCCTTGAAATCCTTGCAATTCTGGTTCTGTTCAGCCCTGCATTCTGGCGGCGCTAGAGCCGTCCAGGATTTGATTGAATCAAATCCTCGGCTCCAGACCTTTGTCTTGTCGCGTGTCCGAACCGCAAAACCGTTTCCATCCCCGATCGCGTCGAGGACATGCTTTTGCTGGACACGCTCTAAGCCCGTCGTTTTCTCGTTCTACTTGCCGGTGAGGTCGGCGAGCAGAGCGTCGAGCGAAGCAAAGCTTATGCCCATGCCATCGGTCATGCCGGTTGCCAGTGATGCATCGCGCTGGCCCTTGGATTCATATGTGATTGTCTGTTTGAGCCGCGTGCGATCGTTTTCGGCCTGAAACGCGCACTCGATCAGCATTTTTCCCATGCCGAAATCGTCATCGAACGTCTCGGTGGTCACAAGGCGGGCCGGGGGCTCGATCTCGTGGAAAATTCCCTTGAGGCCCATGCTGGCCCCATCCGGTCCCGACCAGACGTAGCGATACGTACCGCCGGGCCTCAGGTCGATCTCGCACGTGGCAAGCGACCAGTCGTCCATCCCGGTCATCCAGCGCCGAACGAGATCGGGCTTTGTATAACAATCGAAAACCAGATCGGCCGGGGCATCGAACAGGCGCTCGATGACCACTTCGAGATCGCTTGGTGTCGAAACGGTAAGGGTAGTGGAAAAGCTCATCAGTTCCGTTCCTTTTTGCGTTGAGCCTTCAACTCGTCCAGCAGGGTGTCGAGCCGGGAAAAATTGGCTTCCCAGATCTGACGATAATTCTCCAGCCAGTCAGTGGCTTCCTTGAGCGCAATGCCTTCGATCTTGACCGGGCGCTTTTGCGCGTCGCGGCTGCGCGATACCAGCCCGGCTCGCTCCAGCATCTTTATGTGCTTGGAAATGGCAGGCTGGCTCATATCGAAGGGCGCCGCCAGTTCCATCACCGTTGCCTCACCCTCGATCAGCCGCGCCAGAATGGCGCGCCGCGTTGGGTCGGCCAGGGCGATAAATGTGGCGTCGAGGCGTTCGGATTCCGTCATTTCATAACCGTATAGATTGATATCCAATTAGTTATATAAAGTCGCTTTGCGAGTCAATATGCACAGCCTGGCGGCTGGGCAAAAAATTTGCCGATTTTGTCGGATCGGACCAAACTGACACGTCCTGTATGCATCAATGCTGCAAATGGAGACGACAAATGCCCGCCACGCCCAACACCGACAAGGAACTCGTGCTGGATCGCCTGATCGATGCGCCGCGCGACAAGGTCTATCGTTGCTGGACCGAGCCAGACCTTATCAAGCAGTGGTTCGCGCCCAAGCCCTGGACCACGCCCAAGGTGGAGATCGACGTTCGTCCGGGCGGCGCCAATACGGTCACGATGGCCGACCCCGAAGGCAACGAATATCCCAATCCCGGCATCTATCTCGAAGTCGTTCCCAACGAAAAACTGGTTTTCACCGATGCCTTTACCGCCGGATGGCAACCGACCGACAAGGCGTTTTTCACCTGCGAGCTGACCTTCGCCGATGAAGGCGGCAAGACCCGCTATATCGCCCGGGCCAAGCATTGGACGCTGGAAGACAAGCAGCAACACGAGCAGATGGGATTCCACGAGGGTTGGGGCATATGCGCCGATCAACTCGAAGCGCTGGCCAAGACGCTCTGAACGCGCATGGCGTTATTGACCATTCCGCTCGAGCCACGCCACGGCGTGCTCGAGCATTTGTTTGGCATCGACCAGCAAACTTCCTGCCGCTCCGATCTTATCTTGCCGCCCGCGTCCCTTTTCGAGATGGGATGTCACGATCGCGGTAAAATAGTCGATACCATCGAGTTGGGGGGCAACGGCGTCCGAGGTGTCGAACTCTTCGCACATCCGCCATACCGTTCCGTCCGGGCCGGCAAACGGTACCGCCCAGCGCTTGATGCGCTTGTTGGGAATGTCGGCCAGATGTTCTGCATGATGGATCAGCGTCATCGTATCGTGCGGCGCGCCGACCATCAGCACCTTGCCACCGGCCTCAACCAGCCTGGCCAGCGGCGAGGCGGGCCCGTAGCCATAATCGAGCGCGTGATCGGCAACCAGCCAATCGGCCCGCGCCCCGATAGCCGTCATCGACGCTCCGGGATTTTCGCTGCGCAGGGCGCCAGGGGTGGTTCTGACAAACTCGGGCAACACGCCATGGTCCCGGACGGCTCGTGAGCGCTGCGGATCGAACCCGGAAATCCTGTCTCGCCACACGGCGGGCACGCGACCGGTCTCATCGAGCAGCGCTTCGTAGCGGGCATCCCAGTCGGTATAGGCCATGATGGTGCCGCTGGGTCCAACCGTCCTCAGGAGCGCATCGATCAGTGTATCGGGTCCATTGATGAGATTCCCCACGGTGCTCATGGCGGCGTGGACCATAACGATATCGCCGGCACGCACCCCGATTTGGGAGAGATCGGTGACAAGATCGGCGCAGGATAGAAAGTCGGACATGCGGACGCTCACGATAGAGTGAACATGAGTTTAAGCATCAGAGCGCCGTGCGCCAACGTGCTTAACACGACCTTAAGTCCCTTCTGGCAGATTTTGTGCCGTTGAGTTTGTTTTGTTAGCGCCAAGTCATCCCATGCTGTCCGTTGGGGGCGGACAGCGTCTCGCCATAAAGGCGTGACAGGATAACTGGCGATTGGAAGCGGAAAAGGTCCCTCCATGCGTAGCACCGCCCCCACGACTGATTTCCCCGTTCTTTCGCGCCGTCGTGCAATCGCGCTCGGGTTGGGCGCTGGCGCAGCGCTCGTTCTGCCGCGCCCTGCCTTTGCCAATGTCTCCGATTTCGTTGCCTCGGTCTGGCCCGAAGCGTCCTCGCGTGGCGTTTCCCGCGCCATATTCGAGCAGGCCTTTGCAGGCTTTACGCCGTCCGACCGCATCATGAGCCTCACGCGCAGCCAGCCCGAAACGGTCAAGACGACGGGTCAGTATGTTGCCGACGCAGTATCGTCCACGCGCGTGTCCAACGGTCGGAGCATGCGCGGGGAGTGGGCCCAGACATTGGGTGGAGCCGAGCAGCGCTATGGCATCCAGTCCGAAATCATCCTTGCCATCTGGGGCATGGAAACCAACTACGGATCCTACATGGGCGGCAACAATGTCATCCATGCGCTGGCAACGCTGACCTATGGCAATTACCGGCGCGACTTTTTCAAGAGCGAATTGCTGACCGCGCTGCAGATCCTGCAGGCGGGCCATGTTGCTGCGCCGCAAATGGTCGGGTCATGGGCCGGGGCGATGGGGCACACCCAGTTCATGCCGTCGAGCTTTATGGCCTACGCCGTCGATTACAATGGCAACGGCAAGCGCGACATCTGGAACTCCGTGCCCGATGCATTGGGGTCGGCCGCCAACTATCTCAAATCGCATGGCTGGCGGAGCGGCGAGACCTGGGGCTACGAAGTCCAACTCCCCTCCGGTTTCGATTATGGCCGCGCCTGGGATATCGGGCGCCAGACCCTTGGCCAATGGGAAGCCATGGGTGTTCGCCGCACCGGCGGGCGAAACTTTCCGCGCTCCGGGGACATGGGACGGATTTTCATGCCGTCGGGCGGCAGTGGTCCGGTTTTCCTGTTGCTTGCCAATTTCGACGTCATCAAGCGCTACAACAATTCCGACAATTATGCCCTCGCCGTCGGCCATCTGGCCGACCGCATCCTTGGCGTCGGTCCCTTCATCCGCTCGTTTCCCGCCAATGAGACGGGCCTGACGCGATCACAGCGCGAAGAACTGCAAAGCCTCCTCAACCGCCGCGGATACAATGTCGGCACACCCGATGGGGTCGTTGGCCCCAAAACCCGACAGGGCATTATCGCCTTCCAGCGCGCTGCCGGGCTTCTGGCCGATGGTCACGCGTCAAGCGGCCTGCTTTCCGCACTGCGCTAGAATTCGCGAAAGTGAGGATTGGGTAACCATCCAACCCGGTGAAACACCATAAAATGCACAATTTGAGGTAATGTCTCACGTTGACCCGGAGGGCAAGAGGACCGTCCCATGGTTATGGAAGTATCGACGAGCGAAGAGGGACGGTTGGCGGCGCTCAATCGGCTGACCGCCGCTTTGGTCGCCCCGATCGAATCCCTGGACCACATTCTGGAACTCGCGCGGATCAGCATCGCTCCGATGGTGGCGATTTCCATCGTGGACCGGCATGCCGAAATCGTCCTCGCGGCTACGGGCCTGAGCTACCGGCGCGTCGAGCGCGACCGGTCTCTTGCGACGCTGAGCATCGGGCTGGATCAGCCGCTGGCCATCGAAAATGTGGCCACCGACCCCCGTTGCTCCAGTCTGGAATGCAGCCCTGGCGGAGCGTCTGTCGGCTCCTGCCTTGTCGCACCCCTTCAAACCGCCGATGGATATGTCATTGGTGCGCTCCAGGTGATGGATAACAACGCGCGTGTGTTCGGTGAACGGGAGATGGCGCTTGCTGGCCACCTTGCCGACTTGGTCATGTCCGAACTTGTATCGCACCAACCGGGTGAAGCGGACTATCTCACTGGCGCCCTGACGCGCAGGAGCTTCAGGGCCGAGGTCGACCGCGAATACGCGCGGGCGCTGCGCTATGACCGGCCGGCCACGCTGATTTTCGTCGATATCGACGGATTTCACCGGGTAAACACGGCCTTCGGCGCCGAAATCGCCGACGAGGTGCTCAAATCGGTCGCCAACCGCGCCGCCGAATGCCTCCGGACCACCGACCGGCTGGGCCGGCTGGGCGGAGAAGAATTCGGCATGTTGTTGCCCGAGACGATGGCCTATGAGGCCAGCCAGTGTGCCGAACGCCTTCGTGAAGAAATCAGTGGGCTGCGCTTTCGGTACTCGGGCAAGGTCGTATCCGTCACCGCCAGCTTTGGCATTGCCCCATTCGATTCCCGATTACGCTCGCCCATCCAGTGGTTCGCCCAGGCCGATATTGCGCTCTACGAGTCAAAAAAGGCCGGCCGCAACTGCGTCAGCTTTGCAGCCTTGCCACAAGCCACCGATCCGGTATCGGAAGAGGGTGATCCCATTCGCCCCCTGGGCATGCACTGAAACCCAGGCTGCGACACAAGCGCCCGCATCCTCCGTTCCGGCAAAATCTCACCGGCCGGTTCACCATTCTGCCTTACCAGGCGTTATAATAGTCGTGCCAGGATAAATGGCAGGCTGGAAAAGGCACCAGGAGGTGGCAGGCATGGGCTCAAATTTGCGCCGCAACGCCAGGGCATACGTCCTGAGACACAGGCGGGCCTTCACGCTGGCCGAGCTGATTGCCGACGGCATCGTCCACGGCGTGGGCCTGTTGGTCGCAATTGTTGCCGGTACAGTACTGATAACCCTTGCGGTGGTTCACGCGACCGGCGCGGAAATTGCCGCCGTGGCCATCTATGTTGGCTCGTTCGTTGCCTTGCTCAGCGCGTCGATGGCCTTCAATCTCTGCCCGATGGGACCCATCAAGGCATGGCTCGCGCGCATCGATCAGGCGGCGATCTTCCTGTTCATCGCAGGAAGCTATACGCCACTGCTGATTGCGCTGGGCGATGTCGCGGTAGCCGACAAGCTGTTGATCTTCGTCTGGGCAACGGCCCTGATCGGCATCGCTCTCAAGCTTTTGGTGCCGCAACATTTCGGCCGGCTGGCCATACCGTTTTATCTCGCCATCGGCTGGAGCGGCATTCTGGCCTTCCAGGCACTGGCAGCCGCTCTCCCGGCGACTGCCCTTTGGCTGCTGGTCGCGGGTGGGGTGGCCTATTCGGCGGGTGTCATTTTCCATCTTTGGGAAAAACTCGCCTTCCAGAACGTGCTCTGGCACGCCTTCGTTGTGACCGGTGCAACGCTGCACCTCATCGCAATTTTTGAGGCAATGGTCCTCATCCGGATGTGACCTCGGGGAATAGGAACAGATTTCATCCGTTAGCTCCTTTGTAAACGGCCGATGGCCAACCACACCCAAGGAGGTAGAGATGAAAACCCGCGCCCTCATAACTGCAACTGCACTGCTCGCCGGCGTTTCACTGCTGACACTGCCGACCCAGGCGCAATCGCCTATTGATATTCGCAGCACCTGCGAAGACCTGAGCGGTGATCCCACCGAAGGTCGTGCCCGGGCCCTTTTGGGCACCAGCATCGGTTTCGCCGAAGACCTCTGCGAAGACCGCGGCTTTGACTTCGACGACGACGATTGGCGGGATGACGACGACGATCGCGACGACGACGACGATGATCGCGATGACGATGATGACGACCGAGACGACCGCGATGATCGTGACGATGACGACGATGATGATCGTGACGACGACGATGACGACGATGACGACGACGACGATGACGATGATGATGACGATGACGATGACGATGACGATGACGATGACGAAGAGGATTGATCACTAGTCATTGACAGAGCCCTCCCGGCGAACGCTCGGGAGGGCTCTTGTTATCATGCTCGCTCTCAACAGCCGGGAAACTGGACCAGGCCGTATCCAAAAACCGGGTCCCGGCCTGTTTCTCCCAGATCAATGGCATCCGCGGAGAGGTCCTCGGGAGATGCGCCAAGCGCCAGGGCAGCGGCAACCAGCGGGGACGCAAAAGAAGTTCCCGACCGCAGGTTGCCGCCCTCTGGGTCTGCGACCCAAACGTCCACGCCCGGCGCCGCAAAATCCACATGTTCACCATGGAGCGCCTGACGGTAAATCCGGTACTCCGCATCGACTGCCGTTACAGCGACCACGCCCTCCTGGGCTGCCGGAAACTGGGGTGGCGAGGCAGGGCCGAGATTTCCGACCGCTGCCACGACCTGCACGCCGCTGGCGAGCATCTCATCGATTGCGGCGGCAACGAGCGCATTTTCCTCACCCGCCAGGCTCATGTTGAGCACGTCAAGATCGCGCCGGGACAGCGTATCGAGGGCGCGAACGATATCGAACGCGTCGGCGGAAATCGCGCCGAATTCCCCGCGATGAAAGGCGCCCGCCGCGATCAGTTCTGCGTTGGGTAACGGCCCCGGCGCGGCGCTGCCGGGCTGCCCGACCATCAGCGCGGCAATCGCGCTGCCATGGTCGGAGGGCGCGGGTTGCCTGTCGGACGACAGTGCAGAGAACGTCTCGATCCGACCTCCTTCAAGCCCGGTGCGCGCGGCGTCAACAGGCGTATCGATCATGCCGATACGCGGGCTGGCTTCGCACGTACTGCCGGGGTTCCAGCCCATCATATCGAGCGATGCGCACCCCTCGGGCGTGCAGGGCAAGGCCTGAAGCGCATAGAGCGTATTCTCGACGGGTCGCGTGTCCGTGGAAAGTTCGGCGAGGAGTTGCCGGGCCTCGGAAACCGGGAGGTTTTCCGGCAGAGCCAAGCGAGCCACAGTGCGACCGATAAGATCTATCGTTTCAGTCGCCAGAACATTAAAGCCCAGACTTTCGATCTGCCGGACGGTAAGCGTTTCCGACAGCGTGATCAGCAATTCGGGGGAGGGCTGGGGACGCGAGGGCAAAAAAGCGGGTGGCGCGGGCACAAAAACGGTGCGGACCATCCGATTGCCTCGTTCGCCCTCTTCCTCATCATCATCGTCGTCGCGATCATTGTTCCGACGGCCGCCGTCGTCCTCATCGTCCTCATCGTCGTCTTCGTCTTCGTCCTCTTCGTCGTCCTCATCGTCCTCATCGTCATCTTCTTCTTGCGCCATTGCCATCGAAACCAGAGGCAGACCTGTCCAGGCGAGGCTGGTGCCCAGTGCGCCGTAAGCCAGCGCCAGGAGAACAAAAACAAGACTGAGAATTTGACGGGCCGGCATCGGACCTCACCATCTGGAACGGAACATGCCGTTATAACGTCGCGTATGGAAAATTATTCATGCCCGCGTAAAAAAGTGAACGCCGCGTGGAATAAGTCGGACCCTGAACCGTTAGCGCCGCAGTGTCATGACGACGGGAGATATTGGTGCCGCCCGATATCGGTGATCAGATAGTCGATTTGCTTCCACGGTTGCGGGCATTTGCGTTGTCTCTGACGCGCGGCCCGGCCGATGCAGACGATGTTGTCCAGGCTGCCTGCGAGCGTGCGCTGCGGGCACCGGAAAAATTTGCGCCCGGCACGCGGCTCGATGCGTGGATGATGCGGATCATCCACAATCTGTGGATCGACGTCTACCGCAAACGGCGGCGCGAAACGCTCGAGGATACCACCGATCCCATAAACGACAGGTTGGGCGACGATGGCAGAGCGCTTGTTGAAAGCCGGTCCGAACTTGCGCGCACCTGGCGCCTGGTCTCGGCCTTGCCCGAAGAACAACGGAGCGTCCTGACGCTGGTTTGCGTCGAGGGGCTGAGCTACCGCGATACGGCGGACGTGCTCGATATTCCTGTGGGCACGGTGATGAGCCGGCTGGCACGGGCTCGGTTGCGACTGGCCGATGAACTCAGCCAAACCGATATTTCGGCGACCAGAACGGCGGAAAGACAATGACCGAATCCAAGGAAGTGACCGACGAAATGCTTATGGCTCACATCGACGGGGAACTCGACGCGGCGACCAGCAGGGCCATCGCCGATGCGATTGCCGCCGACCCGGTGCTCGCCGAGCGTGCGCAGGCTTTTTCTGCCAGCGCCAACGCGGCACGCATGGCTTTTGCCGATATCTTGTCGGCCCCGCCGCCAACAAAACTGGTCGAAGCCGTCCGGGATGGGTCGCGCAGCACGGTACTGCCGTTTCCGGCCCGCAACTGGGTCCGCGCCGCCCTGCCGCTCGCTGCATGCGTCGTGTTGGCCCTCGGGGTCGGTGGCGGTTATCTGCTGGGACGGGGGGCGACGCCCGGCCCGTTTTCCAGCACCGCCGAGATTGCCTCGATCATCGCAACCGCGCCTGCCGGTGTGCCAACGGCGCTGGAAAACGGCCAACTCACGGTCCTTGGTTCTTATCCTCTCGATCAGGGCTTTTGCCGCAGTTTTGCTTACCAGGACCCGAGCGAGAGCCTGAGCGGGGTCGCGTGCGACCGGGGGGCGGGATACCAGGTTGAATTGGCCCTGGCCGGAGGTGTGACGGACGGCTTTGCCGCGGCGTCCGACGGCGTATCGGCCAGCATCGACGCCTACCTGTCCTCGCTTGGCGCGGGCTCGCCGCTCGGCCCTGACGAGGAGGCCGAGCGGTTTGGGCAATTTTAGGCGACCAGTCCCTTGGTCAATTCCAGAGCCTGCTTTTCGAACAGACGGCGATAGATGCCGCTTTCGCGGCGGATCAGCGCCATATGATCGCCTTCCTCGACAATTCGGCCCTTGTCGAACACAAGAATCCGGTCGAGGGCGCGAACTGTCGAGAGACGGTGCGCGATGACCAGCGTCGTGCGACCGGTCATCAGGCGTTCGATGGCCTGCTGGATCAGCAACTCGCTCTCCGAATCCAGGCTCGATGTGGCTTCGTCCAGGATCAGGATCGGGTTGTTGGCCAGAAAGGCCCGCGCAATGGCCACCCGCTGACGTTCACCGCCGGAGAGCTTCACCCCGCGCTCACCCACCATGGTCTCATAGCCTTTCGGCAGGGAGACGATGAAGTCATGGGCGTTGGCCATTCTGGCCGCATCCATCACTTCGGCGCGCGTTGCACCGGGGCGCGCATAGGCAATGTTGTCGGCCAGTGTCCTGTGGAACAGGATCGGCTCCTGCTGCACGATGGCAATCTGGCTGCGAAGACTGGCCTGTTCATGCTCGGCAATGTTCTGCCCATCGATCAGAATCTGGCCGTCATTGATGTCATAGAGGCGCTGGATGAGCTTGACGAATGTCGTTTTGCCCGAGCCCGAATGCCCCACGAGACCGACACGCTCGCCTGACTTGATCGTCACGGAAAAATCCTTGTAGAGCGGGGATTCGTGTCCGCCATACTGGAATGTCACCCTGTCGAAATCGATGGCTCCGGCGCCAATACGGATCGGCGTGGCTCCGGCCACGTCGGCAACGCCATAGGGTGCCGCGTCGAGTTCGACCAGCTCCTCCATCTCGTTGACCGAGCGCTGCAGGTTGCGGAAATGCATCCCCACGTCCTGCAGATACCCCTGAAGCACGAAAAACGAGGTCAGAACGAAGGTGATGTCGCCTGCATTTGCCACGCCTTGCAGCCAGAGCAGGACACCGGTTCCCAGGATGGTGGCGCGCAGAATGAGCAGGGCAGTATCCTGGGCGACCCCGTTGAGATTGTAGCGGTTCCAGGTCCGCAGCGTGCGCTTCTGCCATTTGGCGACAACGCCGCCCAACCGGGTTTCTTCGCGCGCTTCAGCGCCAAAGCCCTTGACCACGGCATTGCAGCCGATGGCATCGGACAAGGCACCGCCCACCTTGGTATCCCAGGCATTGGAAAGCGAAGCCGCCGGCGAGACGTAAGCGACGGTGATGCCTATGGTTCCGGCGATAAAGAGCAGCGATCCAAGCCCGATTACCAGCCCCATGATTGGCCAGAACGAGGCCAGCAGCACCGTTGTACCCACGAGCATGATCGTCGAGGGAAACAGAGCGACAAGCAGCGTGTCGTTCAACAGATCGAGCGACCACATCCCGCGCGTGATCTTGCGCACGGTGGAGCCGGCGAAGGTGTTGGCGTGCCAGTCGGTCGAGAAGCGCTGTACGCGATGGAAGGTCTCGTTGACCACGTCCGCCATCATGAAAAGCGTTAGCCGAATGATGTTGCGGAACGCGCCAAACCGCAGGACGACCGCCGTTGCGCCAAGGGCGACAAGAATAGCCAGGGCCGA
Source organism: Pelagibacterium nitratireducens (assembly GCF_037044555.1). Classification (NCBI taxonomy): domain Bacteria; kingdom Pseudomonadati; phylum Pseudomonadota; class Alphaproteobacteria; order Hyphomicrobiales; family Devosiaceae; genus Pelagibacterium; species Pelagibacterium nitratireducens. Next base: position 2,681,404 of record NZ_CP146275.1, on the reverse strand, counting down.
AAATGCCGCCTCAAGCGTGGTTTCGTTTCCCACCGAACCCGAGGCAATAGCCTCGACAAGCCGGCCCGCGAAATAGGGCGTCATCACATCGGCCAGCGTCGCCAGCGTGATGAAGCCCAAAATCGCGGCGATGCGCCAGGGCTGGCGTTGCCAATGTCTGAAAGTGTAGCCGAGAACGGACCGATAAGTCGTTCCCTTCATATCGAGTTTCTTGCGAGTCATGGTCCCGATACCGGTTGCCGCAAGCATGCAGGCGCGCCGGTCCTATGAACTGGAAATGGTATGGACGAACGACAGACGGACTGGTGCCCGTGTGACGGTCGCTTGAACTTTAAGGAAGATGCGCAGCGGCCTCTAGAGGCGGCGGACGCGGGGCATGGCCGGCAACCTAACGGTGGCGTTCATAACCCTGGGAGGGTGCGGTGATACTGGTCAATGCAACGCCTCCTTGCAGGTTTGCGCCAAACGAGCACTTCTTATAGATGCGAAAAAATGTCTCGCCAAGAGCCTTTGGGTAGAAAAATTTGCCACATGGGGAAGGGTTGTCCGAAAACGACGATCGCTCGGTCAGGCCGGATGGCCTTCTGCGTCCTTTTTCTCAGCGGCGATATCGGCATCGGCCGTCGTGACGGGGCGGACGGCCTTCTTGGCCAGTTGGCGCTCGCGTAGCCAGATATAAAGCCCAGACCCGATCACGATGGGCCCGCCAACAAACAGCCACAGCGTGGGCGGCTGATGAAAGATCAGCCAGCTCGAGAGCGTCATCCAGATGATCTGGCTATAACCAAACGGCGCGAGAATTGATGCCGGCGCGTAGCGATGGGCGATGATCGAAATCTGATGACCCGTCATGGCGGCCAGTCCAACGCCCAGAAAGATGATCCAGGTCAGCGGGCCTTCGGGCCAGGTCCAATTGGCCAGCGCAAACGGCAACAGGCAAACAGTGCCAACCAAACCGGCATAAAGTTGCAGGCTGGCCGTGGTTTCGGTTTCCGTCAGCTTGCGCGTCAGAATGAAATAAAGCCCGGCCGACAGGATGCTGCCAAGAGACAGGAAAATCGCCCAATGGAAACTCGCGTCCCACGGCTGGATGATGATGACGATACCCACGAACCCCACGAGGATGGCCATCCAGCGTCGCCAGCCGACCTGTTCGCCCAGAAATGGTACCGACAGGGCGGTGATCAGCAGTGGCATGCCGAACATGATAGAGGACGTCACGGTCAGCGGCAGGTAGAGCAGCGCAAAGAAATTGAACGCCGTCATGCCCAAAAGCCCGAACCCGCGCAGGATTTGTAAAACGGGACGCCGTGTCTTGAAGCTGGCCAGACCCAATTGCGGCAGCAGCAGTCCGGCCATAAAGGCGAACTGCACGAAATAGCGCCCGAACGCCACCTGGGTGGGCGGCATCCCCGAAAGTGCCATCCATTTGGCGCAGGTGTCGCAGATCGTGAAGAAAATATAGGTGACAAGCGCCAGGCCGATCGCAAACAAACGGCGATCCTGGTGCCCGACGGTCGAACTGGACATGAAGCACGCCTGGCAGGAACGGGAGGGTAGGGCCGAACCTAGCCCAATTGCACCGCTATGCAAGGGGCCATTTCATATGCAGCACTGTGCCGCATATGAAACGGAAATGCCGGCTCCCAGAGCCGGCATTCTCTCTATTCGGGAAGGATGCGGACAGCACCCAGATCGGCGCTTGCCGCAAAGGCCGCATAGGCCTTGAGCGCGGTGGTCACCTTGCGCTTGCGCGGCGCTTCCGGCTTCCACGCATCGGGACCCTTGGCATCCATGGCCGCGCGGCGGGCGGCCAGATCGGCGTCCGAAATCAGCAGGTTGATCGTGCGGTTCGGGATATCGATCTCGATGGTATCTCCGTTTTCCACCAGCCCGATGGCCCCGCCCTGCGCCGCTTCGGGCGAGGCGTGTCCGATGGAAAGCCCTGAGGTGCCGCCGGAAAACCGCCCGTCGGTCACCAGGGCGCAGGCCTTCCCCAACCCCTTGGACTTCAGATAGCTGGTCGGATAGAGCATTTCCTGCATGCCCGGCCCGCCCTTGGGGCCTTCGTAGCGGATGACGACCACGTCGCCCTCCTTTACCTTGCCGGTCAAAATGTCCGAGACCGCATCGTCCTGGCTTTCGAAAACCACAGCCTTGCCGGTGAATTTGAGAATGGATTCGTCAACGCCAGCCGTTTTGACTACGCAGCCATTGAGCGCGATATTGCCCTTGAGAACGGCAAGGCCCCCATCCTTGGAAAAGGCATGCTCGGTGGAGCGGATCACGCCATCCTTGCGGTCGAGATCAAGTTCGGCCCAGCGGTTTTCGGTCGAGAACGCCTGCGTCGTGCGCACGCCGCCCGGTGCCGCCATGAAGAACTGTCGCACGCTTTCCGAATTGGTCCGCGAAATGTCCCAACGATCCAGCGCATCCCCCAGGGTTGCGCTGTGGACGGTCGGCAACTCCCGATGCAGAAGGTTGGCGCGATCGAGCTGTCCCAGAATGCTCATGATACCGCCGGCGCGGTGGACGTCTTCCATGTGAACGTCCTGCTTGGCGGGAGCCACCTTGCACAGCACCGGCACCTTGCGCGACAACGCGTCGATGTCGTCCATGGTGAAATCGACCTCGCCTTCATAGGCAGCGGCCAGGATGTGCAGCACGGTGTTGGTCGAACCACCCATGGCAATGTCGAGCGCCATGGCGTTCTGGAAGGCCTTTTTGGTGACGATCGAACGCGGCAGCACGCTTTCATCGTTCTGTTCGTAATAGCGGCGGGCGAGATCGACGATCAGATGCCCTGCCTCCAGAAACAGCCGCTTGCGGTCGGCGTGGGTCGCCAGTGTCGAGCCATTTCCCGGCAGCGACAGACCAAGTGCCTCGGTGAGGCAGTTCATCGAATTGGCGGTGAACATTCCCGAACAGGATCCACAGGTCGGGCAGGCAGCCTCCTCGATGGCGGTCACTTCCTCGTCGGTATAGCTGTCGTCGGCAGCAACGACCATGGCGTCGACCAGATCGAGAGCCTGCAATTTGTCGCGATGGACGACCTTGCCGGCTTCCATCGGTCCGCCCGAAACGAACACCACGGGAATGTTGAGTCGCATTGCCGCGTTCAGCATGCCCGGCGTGATCTTGTCGCAGTTGGAAATGCACACCATGGCGTCCGCGCAGTGCGCGTTGACCATGTATTCCACACTGTCGGCGATCACTTCGCGGCTGGGCAGGGAATAGAGCATTCCGTCATGGCCCATTGCGATGCCGTCATCGACCGCGATGGTGTTGAATTCCTTGGCTACACCGCCAGCGCGTTCGATTTCGCGCGCTACCATCTGCCCGAGGTCTTTCAGATGCACATGGCCCGGCACGAACTGGGTGAACGAATTGACGACGGCAATGATCGGCTTGCCGAAATCGCCATCCTTCATGCCGGTGGCGCGCCAAAGGCCGCGGGCACCGGCCATGTTGCGGCCATGGGTGGTTGTACGTGAACGATATGCGGGCATGAGGTCACCTGCGGAAAAGAAAAATTGTCGGCTCTTGGCCCGTTCCGGCCAGCGTCTCCTCGGGCGCTGCCGAAACCATGTCCTATCTCTAACGCCGCTGGCACGCAGTGTAAAGATAAACCGTACCGTAACGTACGGTACGGCAAAAAGTTGCGCTGCTCGGTTGCCCGGACCGTCCGGATCGCGCAATAGATCGCCTTTTGGAAGTTTCGCCTCTGGGAGGGCCCTATGTCGGTCTGGACAATCTTGCTGGTGATCGCAATCCTTGCGGTCGTCATTATCGGCGGTGGCTACGTGTGGTGGACCACGCGTGTCAAAACGCATGCGCCACAATTTGGCACAAAGCCAGCCATTCCGTCCGCAAAGCCGCAGGGCGCGGTTCCCATGCTCAAGATGCCTACGGCGCGGGGCTGGCAGGGTGGCGCCAAGCCACGGACCGCTCCCGGTCTTAAGGTCAGCGTATTCGCCGAAAAGCTCAAACACCCGCGCTGGGTCTATGCGCTGCCCAATGGTGATGTGCTCGTTGCCGAATCCGCAACCATTCCCCGCAAGGTCTCGGGCTTTATGGATTATGCCATGAACCGGACGATGAAGCGGGCCGGCGCGACCTTTCCGAACGCCAATCAGATCACGCTCTTGCGCGATGCCGACGGCGATGGTGTGCCCGAAATCCGTGAAGTGTTCCTCAAGGACCAGCACCAGCCCTTCGGCATGGCCCTGATCGGTTCGACATTTTATGTCGGCAACTCCAACAGTGTCGTGGCGTTTCCCTATGAGGACGGCCAGACCACCATCGCAGCCCAGGGCAAGACAATCTTCACGATGAAGGATGGCGGCCACTGGACCCGCAACGTTATTGCCAGCGCGGACGAGACCAAGCTCTACGTCGCTATCGGCTCGCTTTCCAACATTGCCGAAGAAGGCTTTGAAACCGAGGAGGGCCGCGCCTGCATTGTCGAACTCGATCTGGAGACGGGCCAGAACCGCGAATTTGCCGGTGGCTTGCGCAACCCGGTCGGTATGGCCTGGGAGCCGACTGGAGGGGACCTCTGGACCGTGGTCAACGAACGCGACGGTCTGGGCGACGAAACCCCTCCCGACTATCTGACCTCGGTCAAGGATGGCGGCTTTTATGGCTGGCCATATTCCTATTGGGGCAACACGGTCGATGACCGTGTGCAGCCACAGCGGACCGACCTGGTTGCCAGGGCCACGGCGCCCGATTATGCGCTGGGCGGACATACCGCGTCGCTGGGCCTGTGCTGGCTTCCGGCGGGCACGCTGCCGGGCCTTCCAGAGGGCATGGTGATCGGGCAGCATGGCTCGTGGAACCGCTCGAAACTCTCCGGCTACAGGGTCATTCTGGTGCCGTTCGAGGGTGGAAAGCCCTCCGGCGAGCCAATCGAAATTCTCGGTGGCTTCCTTTCGGAAGACGAGAAGTTCTCCAATGGCCGCCCGGTCGGCGTCACTGTCGCCAAGGACGGTGCCTTGTTGGTCGCCGACGACGTCGGTCACATCGTCTGGCGTGTAACAGCGGCCTAACCGTCGATCCCAAGGGCCTGACGCGCCTTGCGCGTCAGGCCTGCTGCTACGAGTTCGTAGGAGCGCTTCACATAGGCTTCGAGTTCGGTGGCCGATAGGGGCGCGCGTTCTGCGGCTGTAACCCATTTGCGCTTGGCGAAGTACGAAGCCTGTCCGATGCCATCGAGCGTGGTCAGAAGCTCAAAGCTTTCTTCGCTGCACTTGAAGGTCAGGGCTGCTCCCCCCTCGTCTGCGCTGAGCAGAACGAACACCTTGCCACCGACCTTGGCGACGTGGGCGTCCCATTGATCGACAAGTGAAGTGCCTGCCAGGGTCGCGACGAAATCGTCGAACCCCTTCCTATGAAACATGCCGGCCGACACCTCAGAGCACCTTGGAAACACTAAGGAATCCGTTCCGCTCGCGGTTTGCGGCGGTTATGGACTTTTCCGATCCCATGGCAACGATGTGTCCGTTGCGGGCCACTTCGTCGAGGAGATCTGCCGCCTTGGCAAAATCGGCTTCCGAAGTCGACAGCACCTGTTCGCGGCGCTTCTGCCGATAGTCCTCGGTAACGCCGGTAAGGATCCTCATCAGCGCCGTGTAGCCTTTGGCATCGGGCAGAAGGTAGGGATCGAGATCGCCGATCGTGCCGATAATGGAACGGGCGATATCGGCCTTTGAAACGCCTTTGCGCAGGAAGGCCGGAGCGGCGTCGTAAACGTCGAGCGTAGCCACCAGATTGGGATCGCGGTACGAGCCGAATGCGTAGGTGTCGGCAAGTGGATTGAAGCTTGCGAACCCGCCATAGGCGCCGCCTTCGACGCGGACCTTGTCCCAGAGATAGGTGGTGCCGAGATATTTGGTGACCACCGACAGCGCGCCGGACGGCTCATGGCCGAGCGCCTTGAGGTTGACCCCCTTGGCCACGTAGTTGACCTGAGCCGGAATGGTCAGTCCTTCATTGGCCGGATGGGGCAGGGGCGACCAGTCGGCGCGGACGAAATCGTGACGCGGGAGGCGTCCGATGAAACTCTTGAGCTCATCGGCAAAGCCGGGCCACGCTGATCCATCGGTGGTCACATTGGCAATGGCGGCATTGGCGTTGATGAGATGAGCGCGGATGTCTTCGAGTGCTGATTGCACCGAAGCCCAGTCATTATCGATCTTTTGCGCCAATTCGCGCAGGAAGAGCAATTGGGTGACGCCGCCGGTCTGCTCGGACAGCCAGTCGGCTTCATGGAGCGCAGCGCGCAGACGCGTGAAGACGTATTGATGGCCCGAGGGGACCAGGGATGCCTCGGTCCGCGCCTTGTCTTCGGCGACGATCTGGCGGATTCTGTCACGATTGTCCAGCCGGGCATCTGTCAGGATATCGTGAACGATATCAAGCATTTCACCGGTCTTTTCGGACGTGGCCTTGGCACGGACCATCAGAAACGCAGCGGCTTCGGCGCTATCGAGGATGGGCGAATTGATCCGGGAAATCCCGATGCCGCCGGTCGAGCGGCCGATGCGTTGTGTGAGCGCGACGAAATCGGCGCTCGAGGTCCCGGTCTGCTTGAGCGCCCGGGAGAACACGGGCAGATAGGGCAGCAGATCGCGCGGCAAGGTTTTGAGATCAAAGCCTAAATCGAGATAGACGATGCCGTTGGTGGGGAGGTCGTGAACCAGCGTTCGCACGCCCTCCACGGCCAACTCCTCGGTGGGAATGGTCATCCCTTCGCGCGGCAGGTCGGCGACGGTCAGGGTCGGGATTTTCGCCAGATTCTCGGGCTTGTCGGCGGCGTTCTGGAGAGCCTTGAGCTTTTTGGTTGTCTCGATGGCGGCGGCGACGTCGTCGTCATTCATCGCGGCGCGGGCTGCATCGAGCCGGGCGCGTTCGGCGGCTTCCTCGCGCTCTGCCTGTTGGGGATCGGGCCGCAGGACCAGCGTGGTGCGGTGGGGGTTGTCGAGAAGGGTGGTTCGGATGAGATTTTCAATGACCTTCTCGCCCGACGCGATGCGGGTCTTGAGACTGGCCAGCGCCGCTTCGAAACGCAGTCCGTCAAGGGGATCGCGACCATAGAGCCAATTGTTCAGGGCGCCGAAAAAGTAAGCGATTCCGCGAGGATAGCCGCCGGTGTTCTGCTCTCGGAGTTCGAACTCGAGCGAGTTGAGTGTGGCTTCGATGGTCGCGTCATCAATGCCGTGCTCGGCAAGGTGGGCGAGGGTGTTCAGGATCAGCGTTTCGATCCGGTCGGCGTCGTCACCATCGGCGCCGCGCAGCCCGAAATTGAGGACCGGCTGGGAGAGTTCGATGGCCGACGAGATGATGGCTTCACCCAGCCCGGATTCGATCAGGGCCTTGTGCAGCGGCGCTGCGGAATTGCCGACCAGCGCACGGCGCATCACGGTGCGGGCCAGCTGCTCCTCGATGTCGTCGGTGGGATCGACCATCCAGTTGAGCGTGACGAAAGACGAGCGTCTGTTGGTGTCCTCTGCCGGATAGGTCTTTTCGAACCGGCGCGGGGAATCGAAGCGCTTTTGCGGCGTATGTGCTTGTGCTTTCTCGCCTTTTTCAAAGCGTGACAGCACGGCGTCGAGCAGTTCGAGCCGCTTTTCGGGATCATCGTCGCCGTAGAATATGATCTGGGCGTTGGAGGGGTGATAGTAGCGTTTGTGAAAATCCCTGAACTGTTCGTATGTGAGATCGGGCATCACCCGCGGATCGCCACCACTATAGTTCGAATAGACCGCATCGGGGAAAAGTGATTGCAGGGCGTAGGCGTAATTGACCTGGTCGGGTGATGAGAACCCGCCCTTCATTTCGTTAAAGACCACGCCCTTGAAGATCATGGGATCGTGCGGGTTCTCGATCTCGTAATGCCAGCCTTCCTGCTGGAAGGTCTCGCGGGTCAGGAGCGGAAAAAACACTGCGTCCATATAGACTTCGGTGAGATTGTAGAAGTCCGCAAGGTTCTGGCTGGCCACGGGATAGACCGTCTTGTCGGGGAAGGTCATGGCGTTGAGGAAGGTGTGCAGCGAGCCTTTGAGCATCTCCACGAACGGCTTTTTGACAGGGAACTTTTCCGAGCCGCAAAGGACCGAATGTTCCAGGATATGGGGCAAACCGGTCGAATCCTGGGGAGGCGTGGCAAAGGAGATGCCGAACACCTTGTTTTCATCGTCATTGATGAGCGAAAGCACTTCCGCACCGGTCTTTTTATGCCGGTAATGGCGCGCCAAGGAATTGATCTCGTTGATCTTTTCCTCGGCGATCAGCTCAAAGGCGGGATGGTGCGGCATGAAGGGCTCCTCTTGGGCGGGACGTGTGCGCCAATGTAGGAGCGGGCATGGCCGCTGCCAACCTCCCCCAAACAATGTCGTGAAAATGTATGGACTTGAGCGTTCGGGGCCACCACATTGCCCAACAATGAGAAATATCGCGGGAGACCGGGCGGATGAATAGATTTGGGTTGGCGGCGATAATGGCGTTGGCCGGATTTTCGGCAGCGCCGGTGCCCGCTCTGGCCCAGACGTCGCCCGAACGTTGTGCCGCCATCGGACCGGCCAGCGAGAGACTGGCATGCTATGATTCGATTTTCCGCTCGGGCCAGTTTACCGGCGGCGGCAGTCGGACCGATGCCGACCAGGGGCTCTGGACGAGCGGGATCGAGGTCTCGCAGATCGAGGGGACCGAAGTGCCGTTCGCCACGCTCGAATCCGAGCAGCTTATCCCCGCCCTGGCCGGTGGGCGCGCACCGGCGCGGCTGACGATATTGTGCCTCGATGGCGAGACGACCGTGCAGTTCGGCTTCGCCGGTTCGGCGATGGGCACTCCCACATCCAACAGCGCCGCACTCACGCTGCAATACGACCGCCAGCCGCCCCGGACCCAATCGGTCGCTCTTGCCCCCGACCGGCTGGCCGTCGGATTTTTCGAGACGGAAGCCGCCCGGGCGGTGATCGGACAATTGCGACAGAGCGAGCGCCTTCTGGTCCGGGCCACGCCGCAGTCCCAGCGTTCGGTGACGGTCAGTTTTCAGCTCGAGGGAATCGAGGCCGCGCTGCAGCCGGTCCGCGAGGCATGCGGGTGGTAGGGCAGTTCGCGATTGTCACATTTGTTTGATAGAACTAAAGTCTGATTGTTGTGGAACGCGCGGGCCGCATGTGCGTTTCCTGCGCGGGCAGCCGCACTGTTTCGCGGCCGCATCCTCACAGACTATTTTCAAAAATTTACAGGAGATTGCTCATGGCTACGCGACAAACGGGACGCGAAGGCAGGGCGCCTATTGCGAAAGTTCTAATGGGAGGCGCGGTCGCCGCAGCCCTTATGCTTTCCACGAGCATGGTTGCTGCCCAGGTGACGCCGGTCGAGATCGAAAGCGGCGACAATTCGCTGTTTTCCTCGCGTGTGCTGACCACCGGTCTGGACAACCCATGGGCACTGCGCTGGGGCCCCGATGACATGATCTGGGTGACCGAGCGCACCGGCGGTGAAGTCACGCGTGTCGACCCGGTTTCGGGCGCCAAACAGGTGCTCCTCACTCTCGAGGACGTCTATACCGGCCCCCAGCATGAGGGTTTGCTCGGCATGGCGCTGCATCCCGAATTGCTCGAAGGCACAGGCAACGACTACGTCTATATCGGCTATACGATCAACAACGGCACTGCCGAAGAGCCCGATCCCTCGGCCCAGATCGTGCGCTATACCTATGACGAAAACCTCCAGCAGCTGGTCGATCCGATGATCCTGATCGAGGGACTGCCGGCCTGGAACGACCACAATGCCGGTCGCGTGGTGTTCGGTCCCGACGAAAAGATCTATTATTCCATCGGTGAACAGGGCGCCAATTTCGGCCGCAATTTCCGCCGGCCCAACCTGGCCCAGGCCCTTCCCACCCAGGACGAGGTCGAGAGCGAGGACTGGCACACCTATTCGGGCAAGATCCTTCGGCTCAACCTCGATGGTTCGATCCCCGAGGACAATCCCGAGATCGATGGCGTCAAGAGCCACATCCTGAGCTACGGTCACCGCAACCCGCAGGGGATCGCGTTCGGCCCCGATGGCACGCTCTATGAGGCCGAGCACGGTCCGGCCAGCGGCGATGAGCTCAACATCATCGAGCCCGGTGGCAATTATGGCTGGCCCAATGTGTCCGGCTTCATCGACGATCAGGCTTACACCTACATCAACTGGAGCGAAGCTCCCGAAGACGTCGACCAGAATACCGACCCGCTGCCCGACAGCGTGCCGCAGTTCGAGGAAAGCGATTTCGAAGGCGACATGGTCGATCCGCTGGCTGCCTATTTTGCCGTCGAAGACGACTATCCGATCGGCGAGATCTGCGGCTATATCTGCGACCCCACCATCGCACCGTCCTCGATCCTGTATTACGACGCGGGTGAAGACGGCATCACCGAATGGGACAATTCGGTGCTGATCCCGACCCTCAAGCACGGCACGCTCTATGTGCAGGCGCTGAGCGAAGACGGAACCGAGGCCGATGGCCTGCCGACAGCCTGGCTCTCGACCCAGAACCGCTATCGCGACGTCATCATTTCGCCCGACAACAAGACCGTGTTCATCGCAACCGATGCGTTCGGTTCGGCCGCACAGAAGTTCGGCGAAGGTCTCAACACCTCGGTGTTGCACAACCCCGGCTCGATCCTGATGTTCACCTATGGTGAAGAGGGCGGCGGCCTGGGCGGCGTTGTCGAAGGCAACGACTTCAACGCGAGCCCGCAGGCTGAAGCGGGCCCGGCCGAGTTCGAAGATCCCAACACGGGCAACGAACCTGCGCCGGCCGAGGATGATTCGGGCGACGAAGCGGCTGCCACGGGCATCACCAGCGAGTCCGACGTTGCCGAAGTCGCCAATCTGGGAGCGCCCAAATTCGCGGCCAACTGTGCCATGTGCCACGGTCCTGCCGGGCAGGGTGGCGCCGGTGCGGTCCTGGCTGGCAATGGCGAACTCGCCGATGCCGGCTTTGTGGCCAACACCATCGTTCACGGCTTTGGCTATATGCCCGCCTTCGGCAACCAGCTCAGCGATGACGACATCGCCGAGATCGGCACCTATATCCGCAATTCGTTCGGCAATGATTTCGGTATTCTGACCACCGAAGACGTTGCGGCGGCCCGCTGAGGCGGAACGCTTTTGAACCTCAGTTCTGAAAGGCGGGAGCGATCCCGCCTTTTTTTTGGTCCGTGTCGGAACGGTCCTGCACTCTGCGTCCTTGAAGGGTAATCACACAGGAGAACCATCATGGCCCAGCTCAAAGACAAGGTTTCGTCGGCCATCGTCGCGGTCAGCGACATCGAACGGGCGCGCACATTCTACAGCGAAACACTCGGCCTCGACCTAAAGGAGGACGGAATGGGCGGCGTTCTGGTCTACAGGACCGGCAGCACCCACCTGCTCGTCTATCCTTCGGACTTTGCCGGTACCAACAAGGCCAACGCGGTGGTGTTCGATTGCGGTGGCGATATCGAGGCGATTGTCGCCGACCTGCGCGACAAGGGCGTCACCTTCGAGCACTATCCCGATATGGGCGTCGATTATAAGGACGGCATCCACAGCGCGGGCGGGTTCAAGATGGTCTGGTTCAAGGACCCCGACGGGAACATTTTGCACCTCAACAGCGCCTGACTGAGCAGGGTCAACGGCTCTTGACCCCTATGCCGGAACGGGGGCCAGACCGGTCAGAAGAGCGCTGGTGTCCCACAGATCCCGGGCCCTTTGTGGGTCGTAGGATTCTGTCGAGGAGCGGATTTCCCGCAGGCCTTCAAAGTAGCGGCCATTGGTGTTTTCCAGGGCGGGATCGACAATGAGCCGGGCAAGGGCTGCGCCCGATTCCGTGGTGGAATGGATGTTGGGTGTGACGAGCCGGCGCATGAGGGGCAGGAGCCTGGGCAGCACCACCCGCCACAGAAAGCGGGCCGGCGCCGGATATTCGCGGGCAAGGCCCGTACCGGGCATCAGCCCCGGATCGAATGCGTTCGCTGTCGTACCAGCCGGAAGGCGCCGTGCAAGTTCGTAGGCGAAGTAGATGTTGGCAAGCTTTGAGGTTGAGTAGCGCCGGCCCCGGTCGGCGGCTTCATCGTCATTTCCGGCCTCGGGACCCATTTCTCCATGGGCAAGCTTTATGGGTTCGTTCCATGCCGGACCGGGCATTGTGGCTGCAAGGGCAGACGGAAGGGTCGCCAGTTGGGCACGATCATGCACGCCGCTGGCCACGATTGCGATGCGCGCCGAGGGGGCGAGCAGGGGAAGCATCAGATTGACCAGCAGGTAATGGCCCAGGTGGTTGACGCCGAATGTTCTCTCGTAGCCATCTGCCGTCAGCCCGCGAGCGCCCTGAAAGCCAGCATTGCAGACGAGCCCTTTGACGGGCGGCAAACTGCCCGCCGCCAGCCGGCGATCCAGTTCTTCGGCAAAGGCGCGCACCGAAGCCAACGACGCCAGATCGAGCATCATCGCTTCGACATTCGCGCCGTTCTGCGGCGCTGCCTGCCGCAGCGCTTCGACCGCAGCGCGGGCCCGCACTGCGTCCCGGGCGGCAATGACCACGTGCAGGTCGGGTGAATTGGCTAGAAGAGCTTTGGCGCACGCCAGGCCCAGTCCTGAATTGCCCCCGGTGATGATGACGGTCTGTTGATGTTGCATGCTGATCTCCATTGGCCTTGCGGCGGGACTGGAGACCAGCTAGTAACCCAGGAGTAAGGTCCATGGTCAATGGAAGAAAATGCTTATTTCCGAATTTGCCCGCCGCACGGCGCTCAGCGTCGACACCGTCCGCTATTACGTCCGGGCCGGCCTGATGACGCCTCAGCAAGGCACCAGGGGCGGGCGGAACCCGTATCAGGAGTTCTCAGAGGCCGACATCCGGGTCGCCGACGTCATCAGGTTTGGCCAGGCGCTGGGGATGTCGCTCAAGGAAATTTCCGCGGTCTTGCATGCCCCTTACGAGAGCCAGCTCGAAATCCTCAAGGAGCGCCGCGACGATTTGCGGGCGCGCGGCGAAGACCTGCTGCGACTCGCCCGCTACCTTGATGAGAAAATCGAATGGATCAATGCAGGCTCGCACGGTGATCCACCCGAACTCGAGCATCCCAGCCTGAAATACGCCGCCGCGGACGGTTGCGATTGAAACCGGCGCAGCGTCAAGGCATGGAAAGCTTGAAGGCGTGGGCCGTTGGCGAGGGAACAATCGCACAATTTGCCCCCAACGCCGGCATTCATGCCAGAGGCGACACAACTGGAATCAGTTGGTCAATGACGACGGGTGCACTCGATCATCACGGGTCGGCCGATCAACGAAGGCCATGTCCACCGTGTTCGAATAGGAAGGTGTCCTGGGTGCCGGCGCCGGGATGCGGTAAGTATTGGCCGCCGGCGATTGCAGATGGCGTTCGAGCAGGGAAAGGATTGCTGTGTCGTCCTCTGCATCGAATTTGCGCGCGAAAAGATCGGGGCTTTGTTGGAGTTGGTCGAGATCTTTCTCGCCGTAATTGCGCGGGCGCAGCTTGATATCGCCATCGGGAACCCAGTCGATCATGCGCAAATCGTCGTTCATGACGATGCCCTGGTCGCCGCTGTTCATGATCACGGTCTGGAAAAACGCTTCGTCCGCGATGAAGCTGTTCCGATAGAACGTCTTGAACCGGTCGGCCCGGGGATCATGACAGACAAATTCGCAAAAGCTGCGGGTGACGGCTTTCCACTGAGTCCCAATAAACGGCGTATCGCTTGACAGGAACGGGCGGGCAACGCCGGTTGCGGTCATCTTTCCCTGCTCTTCGACGAAGAGATGGCTGATGCGGTTGAGAGTGTCGGGACGTTCCTTGCGCTGATCGAGCGCGCGAATGAACTGTTTGCCGGGATTGGCGGCGAAGAACTCGCGGATGTAATTCTGGCTCTTGAGCGGAAAATCCTGCCCAGAGAGATTGATGTAATGGGTCCAGTGGCCGTCCATTTCGAGCAGGCGGGCCATGCCACGCAGTTCTGCATCGACCAGGCTGTATCCACCCCAGAGGGCATCTTGCGCCTCGAGCAGTTCCACGTCCTGATAGGGCTTGAGGAACGCTGCGATGTCCTCTGCCAACTCAGGGCCCGAACTCTTGTCCACGTGAATGACATATTGATTGCCAGGCAGGTAAATCGCCTTGAAGAGACGTTTGAACTGCGCGGGATAACGGTGAACCAGCACAAAATAGGCGATCATCAGGCGTACCTCTACAGATCGCCGCCCCCAGCTGTCGAAACCCTGGAGCACAACGATTGCGTTTCCTGTCTCAGGAAAACCAATCAAATCTATTTCTGATCGCAAAGAGACAACGCCGGACAGAATTGCGCTCCGATGAGCGGCACAGCGTATTGCAATATATGGTGATCGGACGCTGCCGTTACAAGGAGCGCTGATGCAATGGCAAAGGGGCGGGTGTTGTCCCGCCCCTCGCAACCCTCTTATGAGGCCGGCGTTTTCTCGCTCAGTGCCCCTTCACCTTCCTGATCTCGCCCGATTTGATCTTGGCGAAGTACTGGTTCACCTCGCGCTTGACGACCGGCATCAAGAGGTAGAGCCCGATGATGTTGGGCAGGGCCATGGCAAAGATCATCGAATCCGAGAAATCGATGACCGGGCCAAGGCTCATCGAGGCGCCGATCACCACGAAGACGCAGAAGATGATCTTGAAGACATTTTCCTTCGTCTTGCCCTCGCCGAACAGATAGGTCCACGATTTGAGCCCGTAATAGGACCAGCTGAGCATTGTCGAGAAGGCGAACAACAGCACGGCCAGAGCCAGCAGATAGGGAAAGAAGCTGAACTGCGCGCCAAAGGCCGCCGATGTCAGCTCCACGCCCGTAAGCCCGGTGCTCAGCGCGCCGGTGAAGATGATGACCAGCGCGGTCATCGTGCAGATCACCACCGTATCGATGAACGGCTCGAGCAGCGAGACGATGCCTTCGGTGGCCGGCTCCTTGGTGCGCACCGCCGAGTGGGCGATGGCCGCCGAGCCGATGCCTGCTTCATTGGAGAACGCCGCCCGGCGGAACCCCTGGATCAGCGCACCGATCGCCCCGCCCGCAACGCCTTCGGGCGAGAACGCCCCGCCGATGATCTGGGAGAAGGCCCAGCCGAGCGAGCCGATGTTCATCAAGATGATGACCAGCGCCGTGCCCACATAGAGAACGCCCATGAGAGGCACGATCTTTTCTGTGACCTTGGCGATCGACTTGATGCCGCCGATGATCACGGCGCCGACGATCAGCGCCATGATGATGCCGAACAGCCAGCCAAAGCCGGCGAGCGGGCTGACATCGTTGCCGCCGGTGATGTTGACGAGCTGCTGGAAGGACTGGTTGGACTGGAACATGTTGCCCCCGCCCAGCGCCCCGCCGATGCAGCAGATGGCAAAGAAGATGGCGAAGAACTTGCCCAGCCCGGCCATGCCGCGCTCGGCCAGGCCCTTGGACAGATAGTACATCGGACCGCCCGAGACGCGCCCGTCGGGCAGCTCGTTGCGGTATTTGACGCCCAATGTGCACTCGGTGAACTTGGACGCCATGCCCAGAAGACCGGCCAGAATCATCCAGAAGGTGGCGCCCGGCCCCCCGACCGCGATGGCAACGCCGACCCCGGCGATGTTGCCCAGCCCCACCGTTCCCGACAGCGCGGTGGCGAGCGCCTGGAAGTGGGAGACCTCGCCGGCATCCTTGGGATCGGAATAATCGCCGCGCACAAGTGCGATGGCGTGACCGAACACCCTGAACTGGATGAAGCCGAAATAGACCGTGAAGATGGTCGCAGCGACCACCAGCCAACCCACGATGAGGGGGAAGTCGACCCCGGCGATGGGCACGGAATAGAAGATGACGCTGACGACCGCGTTGGAGATCGGCGAAATGGCGTCGTTGACCATCATGTCGACGGTGCGGGTGGTTTCCTCGATGGTTTCCTGAGCCTCGACGGCGGTTTCAGCGGCCTCCCCGGCCGCTTCCTGCCCGAAGGCGGGGAGGGCGAACAGCGGCAGCAGCAGCGCCAGTGCCAAAAGCAGTTTTCTCATTTCAATGTCCCCTTGAACGCTCACTCCGGGCCGTTTTGCCGTCGGCCGCGGGCGAAGTCTGGTTTTGTCTTGGGTGTCCCGCTTACGGAACCACGGTGACCGGCACCGTGGCGATCTGGACGAGCGCCATGGTCAACCCGCCCAAAAGGCGGTCGGTGAGTTTTCGCGAACCCTGGCGGCCGACAAAGATCTGCTTTGCCCCCGAGGATGCGGCGATGTCCGATATGATTTCACCGGCATGGCCGTAGCGCACCTCATGGGTGGTGGTGATGCTCATGGCGCGGTATTTTGCGGCAATGGGCTCGACGACCTTGGCGGCGCGAACCAGTTCCTCCTCACGCCGCTTGTGACGCTCGGCCAATTCTTCCTGGCTCAGGAAACTGTAAGGTGACCATTCGAGCACCAGCACAAGATGCAGCGTGGCCCCCGAGGTCTTGGCGAGATCGGCCGCAAGATCAGCGGCGCGCCCCGAAGCTTCGGTCCCGTCGAAGCCCACTATATAGATGTCCGACATCCATTTTCCCCTCAACTCGCCAGCACAAGTACGGATCGGATGAAGGGGGCTTCGCGCCGCAACAGGGCGCCATCTGGTTTTCTATTATCCGCAACAGCCCGGCATACCCATTTTGACCCCTTAACGACAAGTTAAGCGCAAATTGTCGCAGGAGTCTTCAATTATCGATCCGGGGGGCTCCGGGCTGGGGAAATCATGGCGCCCGATACGCATTCGGCGGCGGGTTTTCCACAAGGCCGGCGCCGGGCCGTGGACTTGCCCTCGCCTTTGCAACCTGCGCAAAATCGGCTCCTGAAATCGAAAAGAGTGTACCCGATGACCGCGGCTCTGCATCTTCATCGCCAAATCCTGGGGGATCGATTATCCCGCCTTGTTTTCCGACGCCCATCCGGGCGATCTGAAAGGACTTTCAAATGAGCGAATTTACCATCGAGCGCGAGGATGGTGAGGGCAAGGGGCGCTATGTGGTCCGCATCGACGGGCATGAAGCGGAGATGACCTATACCATGGTGGGCACGCGCCAGCGGATTATCGACCATACCGGCGTGCCCGATGCCCTGCGGGGACGCGGGGTGGGCGAGGCGCTGGTGCTGCGCGGCATCGAGGACGCGCGC
Organism: Pelagibacterium nitratireducens; assembly: GCF_037044555.1. NCBI lineage: Bacteria > Pseudomonadati > Pseudomonadota > Alphaproteobacteria > Hyphomicrobiales > Devosiaceae > Pelagibacterium > Pelagibacterium nitratireducens. The sequence continues at coordinate 2,664,194 of NZ_CP146275.1, read as the reverse complement.
GCCGAGGGGGTCAAGATCATCCCGCTGTGCCCGTTCGCCAAGGCCCAGATCGAACGCCATCCCGAATGGCAGGATGTGGTGCGGGGGTACGATGCGGGAATAAAAAACCGGTAACACCCCCTCGCTGTCCCGGGCTCGACCCGGGATCCGGTGACCGGCAGAGCCAGTGGTTCGGTCATAGCCGCCGAGTGTACTGGACCCCGGCTCAGGGCCGGGGTGACAGGGAAGGGTTGGCGGTGTCGGGGGCCAGGGCAGGCGCTCTACGCCCGGACGGCTTCCACCTTCTTTTTGCGCCAGTCGCGTTTGGAGGCGGCGATGATGACGCGCTGGAGGACGATGAAGCCGAACAGCAATCCGCCGATGACGATCTTGGTCCACCAGCTCGAGAGCGTCCCGTCGAAAACGATGTAGGTCTGGATCATCCCCTGGATGAAGACGCCAACCAGCGAACCGAGCATGAAGCCGAACCCGCCCGACAGCAGCGTGCCGCCGATGACCACGGCGGCGATGGTATCGAGTTCGACACCGACGGCGGCCAGCGGGTAGCCCGAGGAGGTGTAGAGCGAATAGACCACGCCCGAGAGCCCGGCGAGAAAGCTCGAAACGGCATAAATCCCGATGGTGGTGCGGGCCACGGGGACACCGAGCAGGGCGGCGGACTGGGCATTTCCGCCCAGCGCATAAACGTAAGCGCCGAACCGGGTGCGGTGGCAGACCACGATGCCGATGGCAAAGACCAAAAGCATCAGCCCGCCATTGAAGGTGAGGCGCCCGCCGCCGGGCATGACGTAATAGAACTGGCGCACCCAGGTGTAGAAATCATGGCTGACCGAGATCGAATCCTGGGTGAGCAGGAACGTCAGCCCGCGCGCCAGGAACATGCCGGCCAGGGTGACGATGAAGGGCGGGACTTCCAGATAATGGATCATGGCGCCCATCGACGCGCCGAACAGGGTGGTGGCCAAGAGCGTTATGGCGAAGGCGGGCAGGGGGTGGATGCCGAGCTGGGTGACCAGCACCGCGATCAGCACCGAGGAAAAGGCGATGACCGAGCCCACCGACAGATCGATGCCGCCCGACAAAATGACGAAGGTCATGCCGACCGCAGCGACGCCGAGAAAGGCGTTGTCGGTCAGGAGATTGCCCAGAACGCGCGTGGAAAACAGCGCCGGGAACTGCATGACGGCCAGCCCATAGGCGAGGACGAAAATGGTGATGGTGGCGATCAGCGGCCAGTAGCGTGGGTTCATCTCGAGCTGACCTCAGGGCGTTTGGTGCGGGAGCGGGTGGCGAAGTGCCAGAGGCGACCGGCCAGCGGCGATTGGACGATCAGGATGATGATGATGAGCGCGGCCTTGACCAGAAGGTTGAATTCGGGCGGGAAGCCCGAGACCAGAATGCCGGTGTTCATGGCCTGAATGATCAGCGCGCCGATCACCGACATGGGAATGGAAAACCGCCCACCCATCAGCGATGTGCCGCCGATGACCACGGCGAGAATGGCATCGAGTTCGAGCCAGAGCCCCACATTGTTGGCATCCGCGCCGCGAATGTCGGCGGCGGCGATGATGCCGGAAATGGCCGCGCAGAAGCCGGCGAAGGCGTAAACCCCAATGAGCAGCGAACGGGCGCGCAGGCCCGCATAGGACGAGGCCGAACGGTTGATGCCGACCGATTCGATGAACAGGCCCAAAGCTGTCAGGCGCATGACCAGTGTGGTGATGAGGGCAAGGACCAACATGATGATGATGGGGGTCGGCAGCCCGAGGATGGAGCCCGAGCCTAAAAAGATCAGGCCCGGATCGTTGAAGGTGACGATGAAACCTTCGGTGATGGTTTGGGCGATGCCGCGCCCGGCGACCATGAGGATCAAAGTGGCGATGATCGGCTGCAGGCCGAGCACGGCGACAAGGGCGCCGTTCCACAGCCCGCACAGAAGCCCGACGCCGAGCGCGGCGCCAACCACGACAATGAGCGCATTGCCATCGCCCTGCACCATTGTGGCGGCGACCGCCCCGGCAATGGCCATCACCGCCCCGACCGAAAGATCGACCCCGCGCGTGGCGATGACGGCGGTCATGCCGATGGCCAGAATGGCGACCGGGGCGCCGCGATTGAGCACGTCGATCAGCGAGCCATAGACCCGGCCATCGCGGATGAAGAGGTTGAAGAACCCGGGAAACAGGATCCAGTTGATGAGCAGGATGGCGATCAGCGCAACAAATTGCGGTTTGACGACCGAAAAGATCGAGCGGGTCATTGGGGCCTTGCCTCGGGCTCGCTGGCGATCATTTCCATGATCGCCTTGGTGTTGATTGCCTCGCCCGTCAGCTCCCCGGCTATGGCGCGCTCGCGCAGGACGAGAACGCGGGAGGAATAGGCGGTGATTTCGTCGAGCTCGGAGGAAATGACGAACAGGCTCATGCCGTCATCGCACAGCCTGTTGATCATCTTGATGATTTCGGCGTGGGCGCCGACGTCGATGCCGCGGGTGGGTTCGTCCAGGATCAGGAGCTTGGGATTTGTCGCCAGCCAGCGCGCGAGGACCACCTTTTGCTGATTGCCGCCCGAAAGGAATTTGACCGGCTGTTCGGGGCCGGTGCAGCGGATATCGAGCGCCTTGATGTAGCGATCGGCCAACTCGGCCTGTTCGGTGCGGCTCATGGGCCTGGTCCAGCCGCGATGGGCCTGGAGCGCCAGCATGATGTTTTCGCGCACGGTGAGATCGCCCACGATGCCGTCGAGCTTGCGATCCTCCGGCGCAAAGGCGAAGGCGAGCGCAATGGCGTCGCGCGGTTCGCGCAGCGTGGCGGGCTGGCCCGCGACGGTCAATTGGCCGCTGTCGGGCCTGTCGATGCCGAACAACAGGCGCGCCATTTCCGTGCGGCCCGACCCGAGGAGGCCCGCAACGCCAACGATTTCGCCCCTGTGCAGATCGAGATCGAACGGGGCAGCCTTGCCGGTAAGCGAATAGTTCTTGAACGAGGCGTAAAGTTCGCCGGGCTGGCGGGTGACCCCGATGCGCATGGCGTCCTCGTGTTCGAGCGCCTCGCCCAGCATCATGGTGACAAGGTCCATGCGGCCTAGCCCTTCGATGGGGCGCGAACCGACGCGGCGGCCATTGCGCAGCACCGTGACACGGTCGGCGATGTCATAGACCTGATCGAGGAAGTGGGTGATGAAAACGATCGCCATGCCCTGGGATTTGAGCTGCCGGACGATCTCGAACAGGATTTCGACCTCGTGCTGGTCAAGGCTCGCGGTCGGTTCGTCAAGGATCAGAACCTTGCCCGAAATATCGACGGCGCGGGCGATGGCGACGATCTGCTGGACGGCGACTGAAAAGCTGTCGAGCTGGGCGCCGGGATCGATTTTCAGATCGTAGCGGGAGAGGAGGGCGCGGGCGTCGCGCTGCATCTTTTTTGTGTCGAGCAGTCCCCATTTCATGGGCTGGCGGCCGATATAGAGATTGTCGGCGACGCTCATATTGGGGAGGAGGTTGACCTCCTGATAGACTGTGCCGATGCCCATTTCCTGCGCGTGGCGGGTATCGCGCGGATGAATGGGGGCGCCATCGAGCGTGATGGTGCCGGCGTCATGGGTGTAGGCGCCGGTGAGGATCTTGATCAGGGTCGATTTGCCCGCGCCGTTCTCGCCGAGCAGGGCATGAACCTCGCCGGGGAACAGTTCGATGCCGACCTCGTCGAGGACCTTGTGGGAGAGAAAGGATTTCGCAATTCCCGAGGCGGCGAGGATGGGGGCGGGTTGGGGCATAAGGGTCTCGTATTTGGACATTGGCCGTAAGAGCGGGCGCCGCGCTCCTCATCGGACCTCTGTTTCGCCTCGGGCGAGGTGTGGGCGGGGGAGCGAAGGGCTCCCCCGCTTGGGATCAATACCCCAGATCGCGGCGGCGTTCGGCTTCGCCTTCAGGATCGTCCTCGGCCGTATAGAGCTTGGACTCGGTGATGATGAACTTTTCGGGTTCGACACCATCGTTGAGATAGGCGGCCAGCGCCTCGAAAGCGGGACCGGCCATGTTGGGGGTGAGCTCCACCGTGGCATTGGCATCGCCCGCCGCAATGGCGGTGAAGATATCGGGGACGGCGTCGATCGAGACCACCAGAATGTCTTCGCCCGGGTTCAGGCCCGCTTCGCTGATGGCCTGGATGGCGCCCACGGCCATATCGTCATTGTGGGCGTAAAGGGCGCAGATGTCCTGGCCGCCGTTTTCGGCGCGCAAAAAGCCTTCCATCACCTGCTTGCCCAGGGCGCGGGTGAAATCGCCGGTCTGGGAGCGCACGATCTCGATATTGTCGTGTTCGGCGATGGCTTCTTCAAAGCCCTGCTTGCGGTTGATGGCGGGCGAGGAGCCCACGGTGCCCTGAAGTTCGACGACGCGGCAGTCTTCGTCACCGACCGTTTCGGCCAGCCACTCGCCCGCAACGCGCCCTTCAAGGACCTGATCGGATGCGACGGAGGTGAGATAGAGATCTTCGGGCGCCTCGATGCCGCGGTCGAGCAGCACCACGGGAATGTCGGCGTCTTTGGCCTCGCTCAGAACCTCTTCCCAGCCGGTGGCGACCACGGGGGCGAGCAGGATGGCATCGACGCCCTGCGCGACGAACGAGCGGATGGCGCGAATCTGGTTTTCCTGGCGCTGCTGGGCGTCCGAGAACTGCAGGTTGACGCCCCATTCTTCGGCCTGCTGGCGGGTGACCGAGGTTTCGGCGGCGCGCCAGCCCGATTCCGAGCCGATCTGCGAGAAGCCGATGGTCATGCCTTCAAGGCCTTCCTGCGCCATGGCGGCGGACCCCAGTAGGGCAAATGTGCTCACGCCGAGCGCAAGCTGCTTGAACAATTTCATGAATTTTTCCTCCTGATGGCGCCGACCAGAGCCTCCCCCTGGCCGTGCCGCGGAAAGGAAGATTGCATATAGTATTACTATATGTAAAGCCCGAAAAACTTGTGCACCGGGGAACATTAAAGCCCGGAATTGCGGCCTGTTATCGGTTACATTTTGCCCATAGCGGCCGGCATGGGCCGCCGAAGACGGAGGAGGAAAGCGATTGGAAAGGCCAAAAATAGGTCAAAAAGTATGACTAAATTGGTCGCGCCGTTGAGCGCGCAAGCGCAGGGATGCGGGCACAAAAAGCCGCATTGGCTTTTTTCGCCTTTGCTGTAAAAGCGCTGGGATCGGAATGGCGGGAAAGCGTGGGCATGGGCCTTGCACGCGACATTGGCACAGAAATCATCAAGGCGCTGGCCGTGCTGGCGGTGGTGTTTCTCTCGTTCGCCCATCAGCCCATTGTTCTCGACGTGCCCGATGACGGTTTTTCAGTCTCGGTGGCCGATCTTTCGTTCTGCGGCGGAGCGCCCGACGAAGACGGCGGCGGCCACGCGCCATGCCATGCCTGCCGGGCCGGCATCGCCGATCTGCCGCCGGTGCCCTGCGTGTCCGAGCCTGCCTATGCCCGGTTTGCGCGGGCTCGATTTACGCTTGCCGACGATCTGGTGGTCGAACAGCACCCGTTCTCGATCCACAAGTCGCGGGCGCCGCCGGCTCTGGCCTGAACCCAAAAATACCGTTCAGTCCTCTATTATGCTGGAGATCACTCATGATCCGCATCGCTTCCCGCGCGGCGCTTGCCGCCGCTTCCGCACTTGCCATCGCATCGCCCGCCATGGCGCATATGAGTTTCGAGACCGCGCAATCGGCGCCCGGTGAACAGTTCCGGGGTGTGCTGGTTCTGCCCCATGGTTGCGACGGCGCACCAACCGATACAATTCGCGTCACGCTGCCTCACGGCTTTACCGATGTGAGCGCCGAGGCCAAGGACGGCTGGACGCTGGAAACGCCTGGCAATGATGGCGACGTCAGCCAGATCGTCTGGTCAGGCGGTGCGGTGCCCGATGACGGGCACGAGACCTTCGCCTTTACCGGCACGTTCGCGGACGATCTGCCCGAGACCGATATTCTGTTTGCCGTCGAGCAGATGTGTGGCGATGTCGCGCTGGGATGGGAGCCGGCGGTGAGCCTGGGCGACGCACCGGCCGATCACGGACACCATGGCGGCGACACCATCACGGTTGGCGCTCTGGAACTGTCCGGCGCCTTTACCCGCGCCACATTGCCCAACGCGCCGGTTGGCGGGGGCTATGTGACGATCACCAACACGGGGGACGAGGCCGACCGGCTGGTCTCGGCGCAATCGTCGTTTTCGCCCGATGTGCAGATCCACGAAATGGCGGTGGTCAACGACGTGATGGACATGCGGCAATTGCCCGAGGGGCTCGAGATTCCGGCCGGTGAGACGGTGACGCTGGCCCCGGGCGGGCTGCACATGATGTTCATGAACATTTCCCAGCCCTTCGTTCAAGGCGAGAGCGTGCCGGTGACGCTGGTGTTCGATAGGGCCGGGGCGGTCGAGATCGACCTGGCGGTGCAGGCCTTCGGGGCATCGGGCATGGATATGTCCAGCCATGAGGGGCACTGATCCGATGGCCAATTCGATGCTTCACACAGTGCGGATCGTGCTCTGGACCCTTGTCGTGGTTGCGGCCGCCGGGGCAGGGGTTCTGTGGTATTCGACCCAGATGCGTCCCGGCCCCTCCACCCAGCTGGCGGCGGCGCCCGAAGGCCAATACGGAGCCGGGGACTACCAGCTTGTCGACCATACCGGGGCGCCGGTGGACCAGACGGTGTTTACCGGAAAGCCCTCGATGGTGTTTTTCGGGTTCACCCATTGCCCCGATGTGTGCCCGACCACGCTCGCCGACATGCAGCACTGGTACGCCGAACTGGGCGACGACGCCGATGCGGTGAACGGTTTTTTCGTCTCGGTCGATCCCGAACGCGACACGCCTGAGGTGCTGGGCGAATATGTGGGCTGGGTATCCGAGCGGATCACCGGGATCACCGGCGAGCCCGCGGAAGTCGACAAGATCATCGATGCCTGGGGCGTGTTTGCCGAAAAGGCGCCGCTCGAGGGCGGCGGGTATAACGTCAACCACACGGCGTCCGTGTTCCTGATCGACAGTGCCGGGCAATTGTTCGGCACCATCGCCTATCAGGAAAACCCCGATGCGGCGCTGGGCAAGATCCGGCGGCTGATCGCCGAGGGCTGATCGCGAACCATGTCTAGAGTATCCGTCTTGATCAAGCGCTTTTTGGCTGCCAGTTGCGGTCCTGTTTGATGAGAGCGTTTGCGAGTTCGATGAGCTTTCGCATCAGGGCAGTCAGGGCGAGTTTTGGGGGTTTTCCTGCACCGATCATGGCGTTGTATTTTTGTTTGAGGTCGGGATTGTATCGGGCTGCGACCAGAGCTGGCATATAGAGGGCGTCCCGCAGGATCTTGCGTCCACCCTGAATGAAGGCCTTTCCGCGCCATTGTCCCGACTGCCGTGTCATGGGGGCGAGACCTGCGAGGCTTGCGGCCTGTTTTGAGGTCATGGTTCCGACTTCGGGGCATTCGACCAGGATGGCAGCCGCGGTGATCGGCCCCACTCCGGGAATGGACCGCACGATATCGAAGGCCCGGGCCCGGTTGGGGCACTGGCGCACGAGCCGTAGCACCTCACCGTCCAACTCGGCGAGTTGCCGCTTGATCTGATCGAGCCTTGACTTGGTCTGGCGCCTGGTCAGGGCCAAGGTCTGTGTCTTTTGCCGGTTCAACAGGCGTGTACGGTCCTTGATAAGCGCCATGCGCGCGATCTGCAATTCTTTGAGAACGTGTTGATTTTCAGGCTGGGGTCCATTGGGGATAAGATCGAATGCGACGCCCATGGCAGCCAGCATACGCGCATCGACGGCATCGGTCTTGGCCCGGGTTCCCCGTGCCTGGGCAAATCGGCGTGCCTGCAGGGGATTGACCTTGACCAGGGGCAGGCTTGCGGCCAATGCGCGCTCGAAGACTGCGTGATAGGGACCGGACGCTTCATAGACGATCAGATCGGGGCGTTGTGCCCCAATCCAATTGCGCAGGGCGCGCAGACCGGTGGGGGAATTGGCAAACCGGGCCGTCTCACCGGTCTTGGCGCGATGGGCGTCGAGATTGGCTTTCGAGATATCAATGCCGATGCTATCCTTGGTCATCTTCGCGTGTCCTATGCTTGTCCTAGAGGGCTTTACGCCGCTCTGTATCCGTTCAGGCCTCAGGCGAAGACGGCGGTCGATCACACTCTAAAACGGTCCATCACGACCAAGCCATCACCGATCCAACCGCCGCCAGTGCGCGCCATAAAGCAGATGGCGCCCACTGGCCCTTTAATCGCACAAGAGCCGGATCTGTCATAAGACAAGCCGTTCAGGATTTGATTGACTCAAATCCTTTGCTCTAAACCCTTGTTTTATCGCGTGTCCGAACCGCAAAACCGTTTCCACTTTTGCTGGACACGCTCTAGCGACAAAGCCTCGCCGGCAATTCCGGCGGGGCTTTTTTGTGCTGAAACGCTAAAGCGAATACTCGACGTTGCGGGCGGCCTGTTCGTAAATGCCCGAAAGTGCATGCAGGATCGAGGCGAGATGTTCGAGATCGACCTCGCTCGAGGACAGCATCGAGAGCGAGCGGATGAGATATTTGCGCCGCACGGCCTTGTAGCGATCGATCACCTCGCCGCCCGCCGGCGTGGCCGAATAGAAGGTTTCCTTGCCCTGCTTGCGGCTCTGGACGTAGCCGGCCTTGGCCAGCTTGCGCAGGGCGTAGGACACCAGATGCGTGTCCTCGATCTTGATCGAAAAGCAGATGTCGGCGATCCGCTTGGGACGCTCCTTGCCCGATACCTTGTGCAATACAAGCAGTTCGAGAGCCGAATAGCCCTTCATCCCCGCCGCAGCGCCGCAGCGCACGACCCACTGCTCGAAAGCGTTCTTGGAGACGCTGAGCGCCTGCTCGAACTGGGTCATGAGCTGGGAATTTTCCATGATCACGGCATCGGTGTCCAGGTCGGACTTCGGAGACATCACACCCTCCAGGCTGATTAACACTTACCATCTCCTCTAGCAGATTTTTTGTGGTTTGCGCTGCCATACAATGTTTGTTTTTGGTGCGCAATCAATAAGCATTATGCACCTATATTGGGCACTTATTGAATGCAAATTACCGTTGAAATGTATTTAGAATGATGCAAGCGTAAGGAGGTACACGGCCTTCGGGTCGCAAAGCGAGGAAAAGTGACTATGAAGTTTGTACCCAACCGGGATGGTTTGATGCAGTTGGCAAAGGCACATGGCCTTGATGCCCTGATTGCCATGAGCCCGGAAAATTTCACCTACGTGACCGGCGCCTATGTGCTGACCGTCAAGCAGATCCGACCGCGCCAGGCCTTCGCCGTGCTGCCGGTCAACGCCGACCCCTTCGCCGTGATCTGCAAGATCGAGGAGGGAACCACCCGGTCGGAAAGCTGGATCACCGACCTGCGCACCTATATCGAATTTGCCGACAATCCCATCGACATGCTGATCGAGGCGCTCAAGGGCGCCGGCCTGGGCAAGGGGCGGCTTGGCATGGACCTCGATTATCTGCCCGCCAGCTCGCATGCGCGGCTGATGGCGGCGCTGCCGGAGCTGACGCTGGTCAACACCACAGAAGAGATCGCCGCCGTCCGCGCCATCAAGACCGACATGGAAGTGGACCTGCTCGAAAAGACCACAAAGCAGACCCACCAGGCCGTGCTCGATGCCATGGCCGCGGCAAAGCTCGGGGATTCCGAGCGCCGGATGGCCGACCGGATCGCCACCAACATCATCCAGGGCGGCGCCGACGGCACGCTGTTCATGTGCTTTTCGAGCGGTGAACGCACCGCCGAGCCGCACCACATCGCCGAGATCGACAAATTCCCCCAGGAAGGCGAAACGATCCGGTTCGACGTGGGCGGCACGTATGGCGCCTATGCGAGCGATTTCGCCCGCACCTATTCGGCCGGCTCACCCTCCGACATGCAGAAACAGACCTATGCCGCATTGTGCGATGCCCAGAAGGCGACAATCGAAGCGGTAAAACCCGGCGTTCTGGCCGAAGATCTGTTTCACCTGTGCGTTGCCGAGTTCGACAAGCACGGCATCCCTTTCCACATGCCCCATATCGGGCATAGCTTCGGGGTGGAATTGCACGAAACCCCGATGCTGCGACCGGGCGACAAGACGCCGCTCAAGCCGGGCATGGTCATCAACATCGAGCCCGGCACCCGAGACGAGGATGGAGCGATGTATCACACCGAAGACCTTCTGGTGGTGACCGATACCGGCTTCAGGCTCCTCACACTCGGCCTGGCACCACGGGAGCTTCCCGTGATCGGCCAGACGATCACCTACTGAATTTCAAAGAGCTGCGGCTGAGGGGCCGTGGCTCTTTTTGAATGGGACATCAGAACAAAATCAAAGGAGAGAATATCATGGGTCTATCGCGCTTGTTGGGCACTGCCGCGCTTGTGGTTGCTGCCATGATGCCGGGTCTGGCCAATGCCCAGACCTTCCGGCTGGGTCATCACCACGCCGTTGGGGGCGCCGCCGATCTCGCGGCCAATCATTTTGCCGAACTGGTGGGGGAGATGAGTGACGGACGGATCACCATCCGGGTTTTCCCCGCCGCACAGCTTGGCCAGGAACGCGAGGCCTACGATCTGGTCAACCAGGGGGCGGTCGATATTTCCATCACCTCGACCGGCATCATCGATTCCGCCTATGCGCCGATGTCGATAACCTCGCTGCCCTTCGTGTTCCGCGACTGGGACCACGCCATGGACGCCTTTGCCGGCGAATTCGGTCAAAGGCTGACCGACGGCCTGCGTGAAGCGAGCAACACCGAAGTGCTTGGCTATTTCGGGCTCGGATTCCGCGATCTGCTGTTTACCGCCGATACGCCGCCGACCACCATGGCCGAAATGGACGGCATGACCATCCGTTCGCCCGAGAGCTACGTTTTTATCCGCATGTTCGAGTTGATGGGCGCCCGGCCCACGCCGGTGACCTGGGGCGAGGTTTATACAGCCATGCAGACCGGGGTTGCCGAAGGGCTCGATTCTCCGCCCGCCACGGCGCTCGACATGCATTTCGAGGAAGTGACCGGTTCCCTGCTCAAGACCGGGCACATGTTCGGCGCCATGCTGTTTGCCATGAACAAGCAGAAATTCGAGGCGCTGTCGGAAGACGATCAGGCGCTCATGAAGGAAGCGGGATTGCAGACGACATTGTGGCTCGACCAAGACGTGTCGATCCCGGCCGAAGAAGCGGCCTATGACCGGCTGACCGAAGCGGGCGTGACGGTGGCCGATCCTGCCGATCCGCAGGAATTCCGCGATGCGATGGCCCCCCTGATCGAGGAAATCCGGGCCCGTGGCGACGGGTCGGCCGAACTGCTCGACCTTCTGGCGGCCCAATGACCGAGCCGGTCTCCGACAAAAAGGACAGCCGCCCCGTGCGGCTGCTCCTTGCGGTCGGGTCGGCGCTGGTCGCAGCCATCGTCCTTCTGACCTTCATACAGGTTGTCCTGCGTTACTTTTTCGGCAATCCCCAGGCCTGGGCCGAGGAAGTCAGCCGCTACCTTTTTGTCTGGATTACCTTTCTGGGCATCGCCGTGGCCTTTTCACGCGATTCCCATATCCGTCTCGATGCGCTGGTCGGATTGTTGCCCGAGCGGCCATGGAGCGTGTTCGATAAATTCCGGCGACTTGTCGAGCTGGCGGCCATGGTCATGATGCTCTATTCGGGCGTGCTGGTGGCCTGGCAGTATCGTACGACGACATTTTATACGGTGCAGGGCGTGCCCCGCGTCGTGTTCTATCTCGCCGTTCCGGTGGGAGGGCTGATCGCGCTGGTCTATGTGGTGCGTGGGCTGATGACCCGCCACACCAAGGCCGAGACGACCCAGATGGAGGTGCTGTGATGGAGCTCGCAGTGCTTCTGGCCTCCTTTGTCGTGTTGCTGCTCACCGGCACCTCGGTGGCCGCCGCCATGCTGGTATCGGGGGTCCTCTCGCTGTTTGTGGGCGGGCTGCCCATCACCATCGTCGCCGAACGCATGCTGGGCTCGGTCAACTCCTATACGCTGCTGGCGGTGCCGTTTTTCATCTTCGCCGCCGTCATCATGAACCGGGGCGGGCTGACCGACCGGCTGTTGGGTGTTGCCAAGGTATTCGTGGGGCATCTGCCGGGCGGGACGGCACAGGTGGACGTGCTGGCCTCGATCTTTTTTGCCGGCATGTCGGGTTCGGCAACCGCCGACGCGGCTTCGCAGGGGCGCATCCTGATCCCGCATATGGAGCAGCAGGGCTATGACAAGGGCTTTGCTGCCGGCGTCAATTCGGCCTCGGCCACCATCGGGGCGATCATCCCGCCCTCGATCACCATGGTGATCTACGGGTCGGTGACCAATATCTCGGTCGGGGCCCTGTTTCTGGCCGGGATCGTGCCGGGGCTGATCGTGGGCATCGGCATGATGCTGGTGGTGTGGTTTCTGGCGGTGCGCCGGGGCTATCCGCGCGACGACTATACGCCCTGGACCAAGCGTATCTGGCCTGTGGTTTCGGCGATCCCGGCGCTTCTGGCACCGGTGCTGATCCTGGGCGGAATCTTCAGCGGCGCCACCACCCCGACAGAAGCCGGGGTGATCGCGTGCGCCTATGCCCTGTTTCTGGGTTTCGTGGTCTATCGCGAACTCAAACCCAAAGACATGCTGCCCATCCTTGCCGAAACGGTCGAGGCAACGGCGGTGCCGGTGTTCATCATCGCGGCGGGCTCGGTGTTCGGCTTTGCGCTGACCACTTCGGGGTTCGGCTTTTTGATGCAGGACTGGCTGCGGGCGGTGACCGACGATCCGCTGGTGTTCATGGTGATCGTCATCGGGCTGTTTCTGGTGATCGGGCTGTTTGTGGAAGGCACGGCGGCCATGCTGATCTTCGTGCCGATTTTCATGCCGCTCGTGGCGGGTTTCGGGATCGATCAGCTCCAGTTCGCCATGATCGTCATCATCACCATCATGGTGGGGACGATTACTCCACCGGTGGGGCTGCAATTGTTCATCGCCGCCGACATTGCCAAGATTTCGGTGTTCAAGGTCGATATCTGGCCGTTTGTGGCGATTACGATGGGGATTACCATTCTGATGGTGATCTTCCCGCAGATCGTGACCTTTTTGCCGGGTCTTATGCGGTGAGCCCATCACGGACCGGGCGGGGCGCAGGCCCCGTCCGGGACGGTGTTGCGCCGGGGCCGGTCCTTCAAACGATAAATGAAGCGCGGCGCCGACCCAATTGGCTCTGCAAAATGAAGAAAACCAGGGAAGCGCCCAGACAATAGGCCGAAAAGAAGGGGGCCTGCTGGCCGATTGAAACGCCGGCATCGACGAAAAAGCCCACGATCCCGGGTCCGACGGCAGAGGACAGGACCATTGCCGATGTCGCAATGGCGCGCACCGCCCCCAGATGGCGCGTGCCATAGAGTTCGGCCCACATGGCGTTCATCACCGTTCCATTCGCGCCATTGGTCAGCCCCGAGAGCAGGAAGAACGCCGGGATGGCCCAGAAGGCCGATGTTGTGGCGATGACGATATAGGCCATGCTCGCCGGGACCAGCAGAAGGGGCAGCAGCCGGTAGGCGCCGAACCTGTCGACGAGCCAGCCTCCGGCAATCGAGGAAATCACCGAGGCGACCGACATGACCGGAAAGAAGGCGGCGAAGGTCAAAAGGCCCCAACCCTTTTCGGCAACCAGAACCGACTGGTGAAAAAAGATCGCAGTGGAAATCGCCGGCATGGCCAAAAGCCCGATCAGGACCGGCCAGAACAGGGGGTCGGCGAGCACCTTGCGCCGGGTCCACTGCTCTCCCGTGGCGTGGGTTTCGGCGGGATCGGGATTGATCTCACCGGCTGCCCGCGCGCGTTTTCCGTCCGGGGGGCTTGAGAACAGATAGGCGATGACCGGTGCAAGCACGACGATCAGTGCCGCGGCCGCGACCAGCCAGACCTGACGCCAGCCGATCGCCGCGATCCCGAACGCCACAAGGACCGGCAGAACCGCCTCGCCCGTGTTCAGGCCCAGCTGTGCAATGGCCAGCGCGCGGCCACGAAACCTGTTGAACCACCGGCTGAGCGCGGTCGCGGCACCATGGGTGAGCATGCCCTGCCCGAAAAACCGCAGCCCGAACAATGCGATCCCCAGTATTGCCACATTGGGCGCCACGCTCATCAGGATGCACATCATGGCGGCGCCGATGGCCGAGCCGGCAGCCAGATGGGCCGCCGGAACCCTGTCGGCCAGCCCGCCCGCCCACATCAGGACAATGGCCGAGCACAGCGTCGCCGCGGTGTAAATCAGCCCGTACTGGCCCGATGTCAGGGAAAATTCCGCGCGGATGGCGGCGCCGAAAAGGGCAATGAACAGGGTCTGCCCGGCAAGCGAGGAAAACATTGCCAGATACCCGCCGCCGATCCAGCTTCGCTGGCGGCCGGTGAGTTCGCGCAAGGGGGGTGATGGTGACGTCAGGGACATAGGAAGACTGGGGTTGGCGCCGGGCGGAAGCCCTGCGGTGGGTGTGGATCAGATTGCCGGGCCGGTCAAGTCGAGGGCGGACTGGCAGCGAGGAACATCGCATAGGCGGGGTTTTCGCTTTCGTCCCAATGGGCATAGCCGAGCGTATCGAGATAGGCCTCGAAGGCTTCGCGCTCGGCGGGGGGCACCTGGACGCCCGTGAGGACGCGGCCGTAATCGGAGCCGTGATTGCGGTAGTGGAACAGAGAAATGTTCCAGTCGGGCGCCAGCCCCTCGAGGAATCGCAACAGCGCTCCGGGGCGTTCGGGAAATTCGAAGCGGTAGAGAAGTTCGTTTTCCAGCCCCTCGACGCGACCGCCGACCATGTAGCGGATGTGGAGCTTGGCGACTTCATTGTCGCTCAGATCGAGCACCTTGTGGCCATGCTCGCGCAGCATGGCGATGATCTCGGCCTTTTCCACCTCGCCGCGCTTCAATCCGATGCCGACGAAAATATTGGCCGAATTGCCCGGCGCGATCCGGTAGTTGAATTCGGTGATGGCGCGGTCACCCAAAAGACCAATGAAGGCGCGATAGGCGCCGGGTTTTTCGGGGATGGTAACGGCCAGAACCGCTTCGGCGCGCTCGCCCAACTCGGCCCGTTCGGCGACGTGGCGCAGCCTGTCGAAATTGATGTTGGCGCCCGAGCAGATGGCGATGGCCGCGCCGCGGGCTTCAAGGGCGGGGGCGTGCTTGCGCAGGCCGGCAAGGGATACCGCGCCCGCCGGTTCGGCAATGGCGCGGGTGTGCTCGAACACGTCCTTGATGGCGGCGCAGATTTCGTCGGTCGAGACGGTGACGATGTCGTCGAGCGTGTCCTTGAGGATTTCGAAGGTGTGGGCGCCCGCCTGTTTGACCGCGACACCATCGGCAAAGATGCCCACTTCGTTGAGCGGCACGGGGCGCCCGGCGGCCAGCGCGGCCTTCATCGAGGCGGCGTCTTCGGGCTCGACCCCGATCAGTTTGATGTCGGGGCGCAGGAATTTGGCGTAGGCCGCGACGCCGGCGGCAAGACCGCCGCCGCCGATGGGCAGGTAGATCGCGGCGATGGGGCCGCCGTGCTGGCGCAGGATTTCCACCCCGATGGTCCCCTGACCGGCGATGACCTGTGGATCGTCATAAGGGTGGACGAAGGTGAGGTTTTCTTTTTCGCACAGGGCCAGCGCGTGGATGCGGGCATCGTCGAAACTGTCGCCCTTTATCACCACTTCGCCGCCCAGGCGTTTGACCGCCTCGACCTTGATCGAGGGCGTGGTGGTGGGCATGACGATGACCGCGCGCGTGCCCATGCGGGTGGCGCAATAGGCGAGCCCCTGCGCGTGATTGCCGGCCGAGGCGCAGATGACGCCCTTTGCGCGCTCAGCATCGGTGAGCGCGGCAAGCTTGTTGTAAGCGCCGCGCAGCTTGAAGGAAAAGACCGGCTGGAGATCCTCGCGCTTGAGAAACACCGGACGGGAGAGCTTGTCGGACAGCGGGCCCATCTTTTCGAGCGGGGTCTCGACCGCAACGTCATAGACCGACGAGGAGAGGATGGAGCGGATGATTTCGTGCATGACAAAGCCTTCGGTCGCGTCGTGTCCCCGACATAGCGCCGATGGGCGTGTGTGTCACTTGGGTGAAACGGTGAAGGGGTAGGGTGTGGCAATGAGTATTTTTCGATTTCTGCTGATCGCCGGAGTGATGTCGGTCCCGGCGCCTGCCGCGGGACAGGAGACGGGCGTCGATCTTTCGGCGGTCACGGTGCGCGACGCGGCGGGGGAGACGGCGGCGCTGGGCGATCTGGTTGACGGGCCGACGATCATCCATTTCTGGGCGACGTGGTGTGCGCCATGCCTTGAGGAATTGCCGCAACTCGATGCCTTCGCGCAGGGGCTGGAGCCGGGGGAACTGGTGGTGGTTTCGGTCGATACCGCCGGGTATGAGCGGATCGCGACGTATCTGGACGATCTGGGGGTAGGGTTGGAAAGCTATCAGCAGATCGAGGGGAATGTGGGGGGCGTGTTCGCGATATTGGGGTATCCGAGCACTGTGGTGGTCGATGGCGAAGGAGCTGTGCTCTGGCGGATGCAGGGGGCGGTGGATTGGGATGATCCGGGCATCACAGGCGAAATAATGGCACCCCTCGGCGCTTTAAAATAGGTGCGAACTGGTTCCCTGAAATTTGCAGCAACTGGAGGTCTCGCCCCCCGCAATTTTCTCCTAGCATGGACGGTGGCTCTGGCGAGCAGGGCCACCGAGTTGTCGTGTGATGGAGCGTGCAGACCGAGATGCCTGATTTGACCCAGATTGCCCTTTATGTCGGCGCGTGCGTCCTGCTCGCGATTACGCCCGGACCCGGACTGTTTTACGTTGCGGCGCGCACGCTGGCTGGCGGGCGCGCCGAGGGGATTGCTTCGAGTTTTGGCACGGGGCTGGGCGGCATGGTTCATGTTCTGGCTGGCGCTTTGGGAGTGTCTGCAATCGTGCTGGCCAGCGCCCAATTGTTCACCCTACTGAAGGTGATCGGCGCGGCCTATCTGGTGTGGATCGGCGTCCGAACCATTCTTTCGGCGCGCCGAGATGCGGCCAAGGCATTATCGGATGCCCCGGCCGAACCTCCGGTCGGTCCGCGGCGGGCGTTTCGCGAAGGGGTGGTGGTCGAGGCGCTTAACCCCAAGACGGCGGCGTTCTTCCTCGCCTTCATTCCGCAGTTCGTCGACCCGGCTTCGGGCAGTATAGCCCTGCAATTCCTTGTGCTCGGGTTCGTATCGGTTGCGCTCAACACACTGGCCGATATCTTTGTAGCCATCGCCGCCGGAGGCATACGAACCGGAGCCGCCCGCAATCCGGGCTTGATCCGCCGCCTGCGGCAGGGATCGGGGGGCGCTATGATTGCGCTTGGCGTTGGGCTGACCCTCGCCAAACGTCCAGCGAGTTGATTGGCCTCAGGAATCGCCGCCTGAATTGTGCTGGCGATCTTCCTGATCCATGCCGTGGCGGCTGACGGCGTACTCGCTCTCGCGGGCATCCTTGTCGCGCGGAGCCCGGCCGTGGGACTGCTCGGGGTGGTGGTCGACCTCACCCGGTTTGGGCATGTCGGATTTGTGCTCGAGATTTCTTTTGAACTGCTCGTGGGTTTTCTTGCCTTGCATGGCGCGAACTCCTTTTGTGAGGTTCGGTGTGCAGGGGAAAACGGCCGGCCGCTGTTTCGTTGCACACGCCCAGCCTGGGTTAACCGGGGACCGCGCAGGGCGAACTTCAGGCCTCTTGCGCCAAGGCTGGATCACTCGATATCAGCGCATCGCGAACGGCCTCGGGTGCGCCTTCGGCCCAGACGAGCAGCGCGTCGAGTGCCGGGCAGAGCGCCTGGCCCCATTCGGTCAGGTGATACTCGACCTTGGGCGGAACCTGATGGTGGACGATGCGGGCCACGACCCCGTCCTCTTCGAGCCGCCGAAGCTGCTGAATGAGCATTTTCTGGGAAATGCCGGGAATGGCCCGCTCGAGTTCGGAAAAGCGGCGGCGCTGGCCGCCGAACAACTGGAACAAAATGACCAGCTTCCAGCGGCCCTCGACGATCCGAAGCGTGTTCTGAACGCTTTGGGCGCCGCTGAGCGCGGAATAGGTATAACGCTCACCTTTTGGTAAGTACCCTACTTTTTCGTCTGTACTTGTCATAAGCACAGCCTAGAGCCATCTTCTTTTTCCCGCAACACCGATCCACCTGGAGACGAAAATGACCCTCGATTTGCCCGCCCCGATTGCCGCCTATATCGCCGCTGGCCAGAGGCTGGATGCCGAAGGCATGGCGGCCGCTTTCGCCGAGGATGCGGTGGTCGACGATTCGGGTGACGGGCACCATCCGCAGGGCAGGGCGGAAATCGCGGCATGGATAGAGAATGCCACCATCGCGGTGCGCGCGATATTCACCCCGGAAACAGCGCACGAAGAGGCGGGAATCTGGATCCTCAAGGGTCCGGTGGCGGGCCAATTCGCCGGCAGTCCGGTCAAGCTGACGTTTTCGTTCACCCTCGATGGGGACGCGATCACCAGGCTGAAAATCCGGTGATCGCCGAAACGGGCAGACCGGCTGCCTCTCAGTGATTGTGGCCGGCGTGGCTGTGCTGGGTGGCGGTGGCGGATTCGATTTCGACTTCGAGGTCGAGATGGAAGCTCTCGAATTCCAGTTCGAGATCGAAATGCTCGCCTTCGGCAAGCGGCGCGGTGAGACCGGAAAGCGCGATGGCGAGACCGTTGGGCGCAAAGACCATGTCGGCGCCGGCCGGGATCGGCAGGGCGGGAAGGGCGGTGAAGGTGAGCTCTCCGCCGGTGTTTTCGAGCCCGACGATTTCGGCTGAGGTGGCGATGACGGTTTCCGCGCCGACGAGGGTCACAAGCGCGTCCGATGTGTTTTCGATATCGACATAGACAAGAGCACCCGAGGCGTCGGTGGCGTTGGCCCAGGCGTGGATGGCGCGGACGCCATTGGCTTGCGCGACGTGTTCGTCGTGTTCGCCATCCTCATGGCCGTGCTCGTCGCGGTCCTCATGCTCTTCGTGATGCTCGTCGGCATGGTCCTCCTGCGCGAAGGCCGGGCTTGCGATGAGGGCGAAGGAAAAGAGGGCGGCGCGGATCATGATCGGGCTCCGGGACTGAATGTTATATCTTAACTGCGCAGATCGGTAGCAACGGGACGTGACAGAGCGATGAAGGCAGGGAGGAGAGCCAGGATGACCGTGAGGCTGACAAAGCCCGCAACCAGATGGAATTCTGGCCAGCCCAGCGTGGCATTGACCAGAATATCGGTGCGCTCTGTCACCACGCGGGAAATGATCGCCGAAGCGGCATAGCCCACGGCCACACCGCCAATGGCGCCGACAACGATCAACGTGGCCGCGTAGGACCAGACGACGGAAAAGACGAACCGGGCCGGGGCGCCAAGCGCGCGCAAGAGGGCAAGGCGGCGGGCGAACAGGCGCGTGAGGATGACAAGGCCGGTCAGGACACCGGCGGTGACGAGGATTTGGGTGACGACCGCCATGACGCTCATCACCTGGCGCACATCGCCCATCAGAGAGTGCAGGCTGGCCAGAACCGAGCCGGGGAAAAAGGCCATGGTTTCCGATGTGGTGAACTGGGCGCGCAGGGCGTAATTGGCGTAAAGCTGTTCGGCGGAAACCAGGATGGCCGGGGTGCCGGGGAAATAATCGGGATCGAAGGGCGGGCCGAGCCGGTCGGAATTTTCGGGGGCGTGGCCATTGGCAAGGCCGTGGATTTCCCACACCGCTTCGACCGGCACGATAATGGCACGGTCCCACGGGCTACCCGTCGGCGCCATACGGCCCGATACGGTATATTCGAAATGGGCGTGCGCGTCGTCCTCGGCGGCATCGCCAACGCCATGGGCGGGCGAGAAGCTGTCGCCGATCGAAAGATCGACGCGGGCGCCGATGACAGCGTCGGTATGGGCGGCAAACATTTCGCCCTCGGCAAGAGTGTCCGACATGTGAGTGACGAACTGGGCGGTCGAGCCCACGACGGGGAAGGCATTGTAGCTGTCGCCATAAGCGATGGGGGCGGCAAGCGATACGTCGGGCGCGGTGGCGACGGTATCGTAGATTTCGCCCGAGAGCAGGGGGACGTCCGAAGGCTGGAGATAGACCGCTGCAAACAGCATGGTGATTTCGCTGCCCGGTGCGGCGACGACCAGATCGAACGGGTCGGCGGCCCGCGCGGTGCCCTGGCGCAGGCCCCGCTCCTGGGCGATCAGGCCCACCCCGATGCCGACGGACACGGCGATCAGTGTGACAAAGAGCACATTGGTCCAGCGAAAGCGCCACAGCATGGCGCGCACCAGGGTGAAGGGGCGAAAGCCGATCAGGACAAGGGCGCCCACAATGAGGGCGGGCAGCAGCAGGACGAGAAGGACTGTAACGTCCTGCCAGACCACCGGCATCCATTCGATGGCGCGGAAAAGGGGGGCGAGGGGCTTCATGGATTGCCCTCGTCCGACGCGATGCGGCCATCGATGATTTCGATCACCCGATCCATGCGCGAATAGACGGCCGGATCGTGGCTGACGGCGATCAGGGTCTTGCCCTCGTCGCGGGCGAGGGCGACCAGATCGTTTATCAGCGCGTCGGCCGTCTTGCGGTCGAGACTGGCGGTGGGCTCATCGGCGAGGATGATTTCCGGGTTTGCCGCAAGGGCGCGGGCGATGGCGACGCGCTGGCGTTCGCCGCCCGAAAAGCTTTCGACCGTGCGCGCGCCATGGGTGATGCCAAGGCGGGTCAGGACCGATCGGGCGGTGTTTGCAATGCCCGCCTGCCGGGCGCGGGACGCGTAGGCACCGGGCAGGGCGGCGTTGGCGGCGGCGGAGAGCTCCTCGAACAAGAGGAAATCCTGGAACACCATGCCCACATGGTGGCGGCGGAATTTGGCGCGCGCTTCGGCCGATAGCGGCATCAGATCGGTTGCCTCCCAGGCGACCGAGCCCGTGGCGTTCTCCGCGAGACCGGCAAGGGCGAAAAGAAATGTCGATTTGCCAGCGCCCGAGGGACCGCGCACGCCCAGGCAGGTGCCGGGGGCAAGCGCGAAATCGGGAACCGCAAGAAGGGTCCGGCCCGAAGGTGCCTTGACCTCGAGGCCGCTGACGGAAAGGCCGATGCTCATGGGGTCAGGTCGGTTCGGATAGGGACAAGGGCCGGGAGGGCGAAAGGGGCCTGGCCCGACGCTGCGGGCGGCGCACCCGTTTGAGAGGGGCACCGGGCTTTGAATCCCGGCCCTCGCCCGGAAAGCGCGGGGGCGGGGTCGATGCGGGTATGTCGACGAGCGCCGGCATGTCGTCGGTCAGCCAGCCGGCGGGCGCGCTCCGCGCTGGGTGCGCCCGGCGCATGTCAGGCGCGTTCCTGCACGGCGTCGACAAGGCGGACGCGGGAGACAAAGCCCAGTTCGGGATCGGTATAGGTGCCCAACTCGAGCGTGCCACGGGTGATGATCTTGACGTTGAAGGGGATGGTATCGACCACACGCTGGGCATAGACGGCCAGAATATCGTTGGGCCAATCGGCTTCGGACGAGCAGAACGGGCAGACCGCCATGGGGATGTTGGTCAGAACGTAGAAATTGGAATCGGCCTTGAGCGGGGGCGCCATGAAGCCCTCGATGGCGACCCGCGCGCCCTCGTTCTGCTGGGCGAAGGGCGTAAAGCTCATGTCTTTTTCATAGAGTTCGCGCAGGCGCACCTGAGGCTCGGCGGCAATGGCGCCCGTGGCGATGAAGGGGGCGGCCAGAACGGCGCCGGAGGCAGTGGCAAAAAATCCGCGTCTGTTCATGACTCAAATTCCTTGTGCCGGAGTGGACGAAATCGGTTCGAGACCACTTTTAACAGGTCGCGGGCCGTGCTGTGTGACAGTCCAATGAAAAAGGGGCCGGAAATCCGGCCCCTCCGAAATTTGTGATCGGGGCCGTTATTCGGCAGCGGCATCCAGCGTGGCGTGGTGCATGACGTGGAAGATCATTTCCTGATCCATCGTGCCACCGAACAGGTGCGCCCAGGGGCCCTTGGCCCAGAGACCAACGTCAACGCCCGAGTGGCTTTCCGAGGAGGCCGGGATCAGCGCCTGCTGCAGGTAATCGGGATCCTGAGCTTCTTCCTGGGTCAGTTCAGGACGTTCGCCCGAGTAGGAGCCGTCTTCCTGTTCGACCAGAACCGAGCCGGCGCCATTGCCGAAACCGACGACGGTGTAGGGCTTGCCGTCGGCAGCGAGAACGGGTTCACCCGAATGCTCGACCTGACCAGCGGCAACGTCCATGCAAAGACCGGTGATCGGCGTGCCGCGGCCGCAATAGCCGTTGAAGACGATGGCGTGTTCGTGGTCGCCGGTGACGATGATGAGGGTATCTTCGTCATCGGTCATTTCGTCGGCCAGAGCGAGGGCCTCGGCGAAAGCGACGCCGTCGGTGAAGGTGCGGTGGGCGTTGCCGCCGTGGCTGGCGTGATCGACGCGGCCCGGCTCGACCATCAGGTAGAAGCCTTCTTCGTTGCCCTGCAGGGACGTGATGGCGGCTTCGGTCATGTCGGCGATGGAAGGCTCGCCTTCAGGACGGTCATGCTCGTAGTTCATGTCCGAATTGGTGAACAGTCCGAGGACCGGAGCGGTCATGTCGGTCGAAGAAAGCTGCTCGGCGTTGTAAACGACCTGGGCACCGATTTCGGTGGCGCGATCGATCAGGTTCACATCGTCCGGGCGGTTGCCGGTGCCGACTTCGATTTCGGTGCCTTCGGGCGCAAACGAACGCGCGCCGCCACCAAGAGCGATGTCGATAACGCCGGCTTCCATCTGGTCGACGAGCTGGGTAGCGATATCAACGCAGCCTTCGGGAGCGTTGTTTTCCCAGTTGCGGTTGGCGGTCTTGGCGTAGACGGCAGCGCCCGTGGCGTGGGTGATGCGGGCCGTGGAAACGACGCCGACCGACTTGCCGGCTTCCGAAAGCATTTCCGAGAACAGGGTCAGCGGGGCTTCGGTCGAGCAATCGTCGTGGATGACGGTGTCGGCCATGTTGATGGTGTTGAAGACCTGCTTGACGCCGGTGTTCATCGCGCCGGCGGTCGGTGCGGAATCGGGGGTCTGGGCGTTGATGTTGTAGGTCTTGATGATCGCCGAGTTCGGGTACAGATCATGGGGAAGGTTATGTTCTTCGCCCAGAAGGCCCATTTCCTGGCCCTGGAACAGGCGGATGCCATAATTGGTGTTCACGCCCATGCCGTCGACGACGAACAGGATGACGTTCTTGGCCTGGTTGGTATTGGGCTCTGCGGCGATCCGCTCGGCGATCTGGTCCTGACCGGCGGTGAAATATTCGCTGCCGCTTTGGGCGACGTCCTGAGCGAGAGCGGTGGATGCGCAAAGCGCGATGGTAAGGGTAGACACTAGCGTCCGACGAAACATGGTTGCCTCCATGGGGTTTCGATCGATGCGGACGCTATTTGGCTTGTGTGACGGTCAGGTCACCTGCCGGTGACGGTTCAATGACGGTGGAAAACTTGCGCCCGACGCCGCTATTGCCCCGCCGAACGCTCGCGGCGCAGCTCGGCGACTTCGGCGCGCAGGGCGCGGACTTCGGCCAGCACGAGTTCGGTTTCGCCGCGCAGTTCCTGGCGCTGCGTGGTGGCTTCGGAATCGTGTTCTTCCTGCATGGCCGAGACGATCACACCGATGAACAGGTTGAGCACGGTGAACGCGGTGCAGGCGATGAAGGGGATAAAGAACATCCAGGCCTCGGGATGGACCTCCATGACCGGGCGCACGATTCCCATCGACCAGCTTTCGAGCGTCATGACCTGGAACAGGGTATAGAGCGAAGCGCCGATCGTGCCGAACCAGTCGGGAAAGCTCGGGCCGTAGAGCTTGGTCGCCATGACGGCAAAAACGTAAAACACCAGCAGCAGCAGGACAAAGATCGAAGCGAGCCCAGGCAGCGAGGCAACGAGCCCGCCGATCACCTTGCGCAGCGAGGGAATGACCGAGATCAGGCGCAGCACCCGCAGAATGCGCAGGGCGCGCAACACGGTGAACGGGCCCGAGGACGGGACGAGCGCGATGGCAACGATGGCGAAATCGAAGATCGACCACGGGTCGCGGAAAAATTTGAGCCCATGCGCGTAAAGGCGCAATGCGATCTCGACAACGAAGATCGTCAGGATGATCGCATCGAGCGCGATCAGCACCGGGCCGATGGCGGCCATGATTTCGGGAGAGGTTTCGAGCCCCAGGGTGATGGCGTTGATGACAATCACCGCGATGATGAACTGCTCCCAACGACGGGAGGAGAGCAGGAGAGCGAGCTGGCCGCGCATCTTGGGACAGGTTCCTGAAGTGATTTCGGGCGCGGCAAGCCAAATCGGATTTGATGGGGCCGGTCAAGGGGCGTTGGTGGCGCAGGGACGCGTCAGCGGGTTGTGCGGCTGGACAGGACAGGGGGACCACCCGCCTGGCAAGGCGGGTGGTGTTTTCGTTTATTGGCTGGCGGCGCCCTCGACCGCTTCGCCGGTTTCGGGCAGGGCCCAGGCGATGACGGCGTCCGAGACCGGTGTTTCCATGAAGTGGTGGCCGCCCGGTGCGACGACCAGGAATTCGCGGCCGGCCACTTCATAGACGATGGGCGTGGTCTGCCCGCCGCCCGGCAGGGTGTCCTGCCAGACCGTTTCGCCGGTTTCGATATCGATGGCCCGGATCAGATCGTCGGTGGTGGCGGCGATAAAGATCAGACCGCCGGCGGTAACGACCGGGCCGCCATTGTTGGGCGTGCCGATATCGATGGGCAGCATGGAGGGGATGCCCCAGGGACCATTCTTGCGGGCACTGCCGAAGGGCTTGTCCCAAAGGGTCTCGCCTGTCTCCAGATCGATGGCCCGGATGCCGCCATAGGGCGGCTCGCTGCACAGAAGGCCGGTCCACTGACGCCAGCCGGCATTGACCGAGATGGCGTAGGGCGACCCGAGCTGCGGACCCGGACCTTCGGCCCCGCGCTCCCAGCCGGGCTCGAAAATGGCCTGCACGCCCATTTCGTCGGCCTCTTCACGCGGGACAAGGCGGTTGTGGTTGGGCATGTTATTGTAATTGGCGATCATGATGCCGCGGTCTTCGTCGATGGCCAGCGATCCCCAGTCCTGCCCGCCATTGTAGCCCGGATACTGGATCCAGTGCTGATCGGAGGTTGGCGGGGTATACATGCCCTCGTAATGGGCCTGCTGGAACTGGATGCGGCACCAGAGCTGGTCGAGCGGGGTCATGCCCCACATGTCCTTTTCTTCCAGCGGCTCGAAGGCGAGCGTGTGATAGGTCGAAAAGGGCTGGGTGGGCGAAAGATACTCGGGTTCGACGCCGCCCTGGGGCACCTCGCGCTCCTCGGGGGCAAACAGCGGCTCACCGGTCTCGCGGTCGAGAACGTAGATATCGCCCTGCTTGGAGGACACGATGATGGCGGGGACACTGCCATCGCCGGTGGGGAAATCGACAAGCGCAGGCTGGCTGCCCAGATCGTAATCCCAGACATCGTTATGGACCGTCTGGAAATGCCAGACGTCGTCCCCGGTGGTCACGTCAACGGCGACGATCGAGGTGGCGTATTCGTTTTCCAGGTCCGAGCGGTTCGAGCCGTAATAATCGACGGCCGAATTGCCCAGGGGCAGATAGACCAGGCCCAGCTCCTCATCGGCCGCGGCGATGGTCCACATGTTGGGCGTGCCGCGCGAATAGGTCTCGCCTTCGGGGGGCGCGGTGCGGCTGTCGGGATTTTCCAGATCCCAGGCCCAGGCGAGTTCGCCCGTGACCGCATCATAGCCACGCACGACACCCGAAGGGGCGTCTTCGGCCTGGCCGTCATTGACCTGGGCACCCATGACCGCGATGCCGCGCACGATGGTGGGGGGCGATGTGATTGCGTACCAGCCCGGTACCGTGTCGCCCAGGCCGTCTTCGAGATAGGCTTCGCCATTCATCCCGAAATCGGGGCAGGGCTGGCCGGTGCGCGTATCGACGGCGATCAGGCGGGCGTCGAGCGTGCCCCACAGGACGCGGGTGGCGCAGATGGTGTCCGGATCGGCGTCGGGCACTTCGAAATAGGCGGCGCCGCGGCAGGTTGCGCCATAGGGAATGGCGTCGGTGGGGACGTCCGGATCGTAGCGCCATTCCTCAAGGCCGGTTGCCGCGTCGATGGCCACCATGATGCCCATGGCGGTGCAGTGAAAAAGATCGTCGCCAACCTTGAGCGGCGTGTTCTCGGGCGAATAGCTGGACGCATCTTCTCCGGGCATATCGCCCGAATTGAACTCCCATACGCGGGTCAATTCGCTGACATTTTCCGGGGTGAACCCAGTGAGGGGCGAATAGCGCGTGCCACGATAATTGCCGCCATAGGCGGGCCAGTTCTCACCGATCTCCATGGTATCGAGCGGGGCGCGGGCCTCGACGCCGGTCGGCGTGGTCTCGGTCGCGGTGTCTTCGGCGGCGTCAGGCGCGGCCGGCGGTTCGGGCGACAATGGCGCAGTCTCCTCGTCCGCTGCCGGTTCTTCGGCTTCGACCGCAGGCACCTGGCCTTCCGGCACTTCGCCGGGCTCCTCGGGGAGAGTTTCGGTCACCGGCGCTTGGGTTTCTTCGATCGGCGCCGGCTCATCGGCCGCCGGGGCGTCCTGGGCGATGGCGGTGCCCTGCTGGGACAGGGTCAGAACCGAGAGCGAGCCGACAAGCGCCAGCCCGCCGGCAATCGCTGCGGCGGCGGTGCCGACAGGGCGGGCCAGGCGTCCGCGCAGGGCGGGGATGGTTGCAAGGACCAGAACGAGCACGACGGTAGGCGCAACAAGGCGCGGAACCTGTGCCCAGCCGTCAAGCCCGGCCTCCCAGAGCGCCCAGGCGACGGTGCCCGCAAAGGTCACGAGATAAACCCAGACGGCGAGCATGGAGCGTCGGAACAGAAAAAACGCGGTGAGCACAAGGCCGATACCGGCCAGAATGTAATACCAGGATCCGCCAAGTGCCGCGAGCCAGACTCCGCCGCCCAGGATGGGAACCCCGAAAATCAAGATGATGGCTCCGATGACCATTGCTGCCCAAAAGCCGAAGCCGCGGCGCGCGCGATGCGTGTCGTCCATGATGCTCTCCCGTGCGATTGCCTCACAGGGCACAACACGATCGGCGCCGACAGGTTCCTTAATTTTCCCAAGTGAATGCCCGAGTTCAGGGTGTGGCCGGCGCGACCGTCTGGCCGCGAACCGGTTCGCCGCGCGCAACGGGCTCGCCATCGATTTCGATGTTCTGAAACTGGGCGGGAAGACCCTCGCCCTCGCTCAGGTCAGGCGTGGTCTGCAGGTGGAAATGCAGGTGCGGTTCGGAGGTGTTGCCCGAATTGCCGCACAATCCAAGCACATCGCCTGCCGAAACCTCCTGGCCGCGCTGCACGGTGATCGTGTCTTGCTGCATATGGGCGAGAAAGGCGAATTCATTGTCGGCCAGAGCGAGGATGACGTGATTGCCCGCAGGATTTTCCGCATCGGTTTCCCCGATCGGCTGGTCTGCCAGATCGTTGACCATGGCGATCACCTGTCCATCGGCCGGCGCGAGAATTTCCCGGCCCCAGCAGTGGTAGTTCTCAAGACGTTGAGGATCGCCGCTGTAGGATCGGTCGTCCTCGCGGACCACGAAATCATAGGCGAAGCGCTGGGCGGGATCGGCGGCATGGTAATTGTCGGCGATATCGTGCCCGCCCCAGAAGACGAACCACTCCCCCTCAAAGGGCAGGCGCAAATCGGTTCCGGTTTGATAATCGAGATAGGCCGAGGGCGCCGCTTGGGGCTGGGGCTGGACGAAAAATCCGGCGATCATGCCCCCGGAATTGAAGGACCATTGCATGACGATGGGCGTGTCGAGCAAAGACCATTCGCCAACGCGCGTATAGACGCCAAAGTCGCCTTCGGCGGTGAATTGTTCGTCCAGGACTGCGGTTTCCTCGCCGAGGTCGGTAACGACCTGCTGGCGGAAGGCCGAAAAATCATCGAGCGAGCCAAGGCCGTCCTGCATTTGCGGTGTCATGTCCTCCCAGATCGGCTCGAGATCGCCGGCAAGGAACGCTTCGGAGCGCTCCCGGCCTATATCGAGCGTGTCGGAATTCTGGGCAATGACGGGCATTGAAAGCGAGGCGAGAAGGGCGGTGGCGAGAGCGCGGTGCATGAGTGAACTCCGTATCAGCGTCTGTCCGATAAGTCCGCATCGGCGCGACGACCTTACGGGCGAGCATGGGCATGTGGCGTTTCCAACGCGCCGGACGGGGGAGGGTTTCACGAAATATCGCAGGACTTATCCCCGCGTCACGCATCCCGGTTAGGTTTGTGGCACGGTGAGATTACTGCGGACGCGATCGTGTTTGGTCGCACTCGAGAGCAGCGGCCCCTCCACGGTGCTCTGGGGCGCGGGGTCTCACCGGACCTTTTTCACGACAGCGATGGATCGGGCGATGAGCGGAACGGTGGAGCCGGACTGGGATGCCGTGCGGGCAGAGTATGAGGACACCGACACGCCCATAGTCCAGATCGCTGCCGCCCACGGGCTGACGCTCAACCGGCTCAACACAAGACGCCGCAAGGAGCACTGGGTGCTGCGCAAGCCCGGAGTGGGCCGGCAGCGGCGCCAGAGCCTTCTGGCCCGCATGCTCGGGCTGATCGAGGCCCAGATCACCCAACTCGAACGCAAACTTTTAGAGGAACCCATGAGTGCAACCGAAATGCGCATGCTCGAATCCATGACCAAGGCGCTCGACAAGATCACGGCGCTCGAAGCGGCGGAAAAGAAAGTGGTCAAGAAACGGGTGCGCATGGACCCCGAACTCGAAGCCATTCGCGAGCGCCTGGTCGACCGGATTTCAAAGCTTGAAACCGAAGATTGATCTGCCGCCTCTGACCAGGGCGCGCAAGGCCGAGATGATGCGGCGCGCGCAGGTGCTCGAAGCCTCCGATCTCGAAAATTTCAAGATCTGCTGGGACCTTTGGGGCCACCCGATGCAACGCGCGCCCGAGGGCGATTGGACGACCTGGCTCATGCTCGGTGGGCGCGGCGCCGGCAAGACGCGGGCCGGGGCCGAATGGGTGCGCGAACTGGTCTCGGGCAGGCGTCCGGTTTCGCCCATCGCGCTGGTGGGCGAAACCATGCACGAGGCGCGCGCCATTATGGTGGAAGGGGTTTCGGGGATCGTTTCGGTGTACCCGGTGTCCGAGCGGCCAAGGCTGGACAAGGCGCGCGGAATTGTCGTCTGGCCCAACGGGGCGGAAGCCTGGCTGATGCCGGCCAACGATCCCGAACGGTTCCGCGGACCCCAATTTGCCGCTGCATGGTGCGACGAGCTGGCCAAATGGCCCAAGGCCGAGGCGGCATGGGACATGCTGCAATTCGGGCTGCGGATCGGGGCGCGGCCACGCCAGTTGGTGACCACGACGCCCAAACCGACGCGGCTTTTAAAGCGCCTGATGACGGACCCCAATACGGTGGTGACGCGAATGAAAACGAAGGCCAACCGGGACAATCTGGCGCCTGCGTTTCTCGAAGCGATCGTGGCGCGATACAATGAAACGGTGCTCGGACGGCAGGAACTCGATGGCGAGATGGTCGAGGAGGTGCCCGGTGCGCTGTGGAACCGCAGCCAGATCGAAGCGGGGCGGATTGCCGATGTGCCGGGGTTGACCCGGATCGTGGTGGCGGTCGATCCGCCGGTGACGGGGGGCAAGAATTCGGACGCCTGCGGGATCATCGTTGCGGGCCGATCCGGGGAGAATGCGGTGGTTTTGGCCGACCGGACGGTGCAGGGGGTGACCCCTGTCGGCTGGGCGCGGGTGGCGATTGCCGCGTTTCACGAGTTCGATGCCGATACGATCCTGGCCGAGGTGAACCAGGGCGGGGATCTTGTGAAAAATCTCATGCAGCAGGTCGATGCGAGTGTGCCGGTGCGCGAAGCGCGGGCCAACAGGGGCAAATGGGTGCGCGCCGAACCGGTCGCGGCGCTTTATGCGCAGGCGCGGGTGAAACACGCGGGCATGTTTGCCGAGCTCGAGGACGAATTGTGCGCCTTCGGGCCGGACGGTCTGGCCGAGGGCCATTCGCCCGACCGGCTCGATGCGCTGGTGTGGGCTGTGACCGAATTGCTGCTGCGCGATGGGCCGGTGCCGCGGGTGCGGGTTTGATTTTTTTGGGACTTATCCCCGCGTCACGCTGGTGGGGTAAGGTTCAGCCATGATGGAGATGCTGCGGCGATCTCCAGCAACAATCAAAAAGGATGGGACGATGGCCGATTGGCTGGGGCGCCTTGTGGGCGGGCGATCGCGTGTGGGCGCTGAACGGAAATCGGCGGCGCCGCAGACCTTGTTTCAGCTTGCGCCGCTGGGGATTGGCGGGAGCGGAAAGAAGGGGTTTGCGGCGCTGGCCAATGAAGGGTTTGCGAAAAACCCCATTGTCTATCGCTGCGTGCGCATGGTGGCGGAAAATGCGGCAAGGGTGCCGCTCGAGGTGCGCGATGGAGACAAGGTGCTGAGTGAGCATCCGCTGCTTGCCCTGCTCGGACGCCCCAATCCGCGCCAGGACGGCAAGGCGCTGCTCGAAAGCGTCTTTTCCTATCTGCAACTGGCCGGCAATGCCTATCTCGACGCGGCGATCGTCGAGGGGCAGGTCAGGGGGCTTTACGGATTGCGGCCCGACCGCATGGCAGTGATTGCGGGCAAGGATGGCTGGCCGATCGGCTATGCCTATACGGCGGGTGGGCGGACCCACAAGCTGATGCTCGATACCGGGCCAGTGGGGCGGGTTTTGCATCTTACCCTGTTCGATCCGCTCGACGATCATTACGGGCAGGCGCCGTTGCAGGCGGCACAGGGGAGCCTTGAGACGCACAACGCGGCGACCGCCTGGAACCGGGCCTTGCTGGAAAACGCGGCGCGGCCATCGGGGGCGCTGGTTTACAACGCGGCGGCGGGCAATCTGACCGAGGACCAGTACCAAAGGCTCAAATCCGAGCTCGAGGAGGGGTTTGCCGGGGCGATCAACGCCGGGCGGCCCATGGTGCTCGAAGGCGGCCTGGACTGGAAGGCGATGGCGCTGACCCCGGCGGAAATGGATTTTCTCGACGCCAAGAACGCGGCGGCGCGCGAGATCGCGCTGGCCTTCGGCGTGCCGCCCATGCTGCTGGGGATTCCGGGGGACAACACTTACGCGAACTACGCCGAGGCCAGCCGGGCGCTCTGGCGGCAGACGGTCATTCCGCTGGTGCGGGCGGTTGTGGGATCGCTGACCCATTGGCTGGCGCCGGGGTTCGGCGGGGTGGAACTGGTGCCCGATTTCGACGGCATCGAGGCGCTGGCCGCCGATCGGGCGATGGACTGGGAGCGGGTGGGGAATGCGTCGTTCTTGAGCGATGCGGAGAAGCGGGAGCTGTTGGGGTTTGGGGCGAAGGCCTAGACGCCAGAAAGGGACGGAAATGGACGCGATCATTTCGACGGTGCTCGCCAAGGGGGATCTGGCGCATGTGGCGCTGTTTTTGTGGGCGGGCGGGGCGAGCGTGGCGGTGTTTACGCTGCTCAAGGAGCTTTCGGCGGCCAATCGGCGGTTCAACACCTTCGTGACCGAAATCGCCCACCTCAACAAACTGTTCAGGGACAAGGACTGATGGGGACAAAAAAGACCGCAAAGAGCAATCCGGGAGAAGCCACGCAGGTGTTTCGCCAGTTTGCCTGGAACCTGGCGGGATCGCTGGCCAAACGGCCGACCAAATCGGCAAGAGGCAAGCCGGAGAGCGCCAGATGAGCGTTGCGATTGACGCCGATGGGCGGTTTTCGGGCTACGCCTCGGTGTTCGGGCGGCTCGACGGGGGCGGGGATATCGTGATGCCTGGCGCGTTTCGCGACACGCTGAAATCGCGCGGCGCGAGCCGGGTGCGGCTGTTGTTTCAGCACGATCCCAAGGAACCCATCGGGCTGTGGGACGAGATTGCCGAGGACGGGTTCGGACTCAAGGTGTCCGGGCGGCTGCTCGAGGGGGTGCCGCGCGCGGCGAGCCTTAAGGCGCTGATCGCACAGCGGGCAATCGACGGGCTTTCCATCGGGTTTCGGGCCGTACGGGCCACCCGCGAGGGCAGGACGGGGACGCGTCGATTGTGGGCCGTGGACCTTTGGGAAATTTCCATCGTCACCTTTCCGATGATGGAGGCGGCTCGGATTGGCTCCGGGCCGGGCGGCAACTCCAAACTGGCCGCAACGCTTGGCGCGGCGGCGCGACTGATGACGTCGTAGGGCCTTGCGTCTTCTCCAGGAGTCACCCCGGCCATGAGCCGGGGCCCAGTACGCTCAATGCCGGTGAGGACCACGAGCGCGTGAGGATACTGGATCCCGGGTCTTCGCCCGGGATGACAGTGGTGGGGAGGCAGGGCCGCGACCCCACGCAATATCAACAAGGGAAAACTGATGACCAAATCTATCGAACCGCGCCTTGAGACCAAGGTGGCGGCGCTTCCGGCTGGGGATGTGGATGCCCTGTTCGCCGATTTCATGACAGCTTTCGAGGAGTTCAAATCGACCAACGACCAGCGGCTGGGCGACCTGGAAAAACGTGGGTCCGCCGATACGTTGCTCGAAGGCAAGCTCGATCGGCTCAATGCGGTGCTCGACGGGCACAAATCGGCGCTCGACAAGGCGGCGGTGGACAAGGCCCGTCCGGCGCTCGAAGGGGGCAGGGCGGTTGCCAGCGATGAATACAAGGACGCGTTTTCCGCCTATGTGAAGCGCGGCGAAGAAAAGGCGCTTTCGATCGGCTCGAACCCCGATGGCGGTTATCTGGTGCCGGGGGAAACCGAAACCGAGATCACCAAGCTCCTGACAGCCATTTCGCCCATGCGGGCGATCTGCGGCGTGCGGCAGGTGTCCTCCTCGGTCTATAAAAAGCCCATCACGGTGACGGGGCCTCAGGTGGGCTGGGTCGGGGAGACGGCGGCGCGCACCCAGACCAATTCCCAGGTGATCGACGAGCTGACATTTCCCACGACCGAGCTTTACGCCATGCCGGCGGCGACCCAGGCGTTTCTCGACGATGCGGCGGTCGATGTGGGCCAGTGGATTGCCGAGGAGGTCAATGCCGCCTTCGCCGAGCAGGAAACGACGGCGTTCATTCTCGGCGATGGGGTCAACAAGCCTTCGGGCTTTCTCGACGCCGATACTGTCGATGAGGCGAGCTGGGCCTGGGAAAAGCTGGGCACCATTTCGACGGGGGCGGATGCCGGGTTCGACGCCAATGATCCGGCCGACGCGCTGGTCGATCTGGTCTATGCGCTCAAGGCCGGCTATCGCCAGAACGCGACCTGGCTGATGAACCGGCGCACGCAAGGGGCGGTGCGGAAGTTGAAGGATGCCGAGGGCAATTACCTCTGGCAGCCCGCCGCTTCGCCCGATGGCCGGGCGAGCCTGATGGGCTTTTCGCTGGTCGAGGCCGAAGACATGCCCGACATCGGCGTGGACAGCCTTTCGGTCGCCTTTGGCGATTTCCGGCGCGGCTATCTGATCGTCGACCGGCAGGGGGTGAATATCCTGCGCGATCCCTATTCGGCCAAGCCCTATGTGCTGTTTTACACGACCAAGCGCGTCGGCGGCGGGATTGCGGATTATGACGCCATCAAGCTCCTCAAATTCGGAGCGTAGGAATGAATGAGGGCGGGCTGCAAACGGCATTGACCTGCGCTTCCGGTGCTCACGTACCAAAGTACGCTCCGCTCCGGTTCTCGCAGATCCCGTCTTTCGCCACGCCCTGATCCATTCCGGGCAGCGGCTCGCCGTGGGCGGGTCGCTGCCGCTGGCACGACACAACAAATCAAAGAGAACAAAAATGACATCATACCTTCTGGCGGGTCCCGCCCAGGAGCCGGTTTCGCTTGTGCAGATGAAGGCGCATCTGCGGGTGGAGGACGAGGCCGAGGATGGGCTGATCGAGGCGCTGATCGTGGCGGCGCGGGTCCATGTCGAAAGCCTGACGGGCAAGGCGCTGCTGGCCCAGACCTGGCGGGTTGTGCTCGATGGCTGGCCGGAGGACCGGGTGATCAAACTGCCGGTCTCGCCAATGGTGACGCTGAGCGAAATCCGCTGCTACGACGCTGACGGCGAAGAGCATCAGATCGATCTCAATGAGGTCTTGCCCGATGGACGGGCCAATCCGGCACGGATCATTTTGCCCGTGACGGTGGCTGGGGCGCCGGTGTTGCGCGCGCGGATGGGGATCGAGATCGATTATGTCGCCGGGTTCGGGACAGAGCCCGAAGAGGTGCCGGCCGATCTGGTCCAATCGCTCAAAACGCTGGCTGCGTCCTGGTACGAAAACCGCGATGCGGTGCTGGTGAGCGGGGCGGGGGCTTCGGTGCCTGCCGGGTTCGAGCGGCTGATCGCCAGCCACAAGCGGGTGCGGCTGTGAGGGGCGCGGTGCCGCCGGTCGGCACGCTGCGCGACCGGGTGCAACTGCAACACCGCGACATGGCGCTGATGCCCGATGGCGGGCACGAAACGCTGTTTTTGCCCATCACCTCGGTCTGGGCGCGGGTGCGCTCGCGCTCGGCGCGGATCATGCGCGAGGGCGATGGACGCGCGGCGACCTCGACGCATGCGGTGGTTCTGCGGTTTCGCAAGGATTTAAGGCCCGGCGACCGGATCGTCTATCGCGGGCGGGCGCTGGAGATCGTCGAAGTAGAAGATCTGAACGGGCGGCGAGCGTACCTGTCCTGCCTGTGCGCCGAAACGGCGATGGTGGGCTAGATGGAAGCGCTCGAGGATATTCAGAACGCGTTGGTTTCCGCCTGGGCAGCCGATGCGCCATTGGCGCTGCTGATCGGGGAGGGTGCGATATTCGATGCGCCGCCCAAGGGACAACAGCCGCCCTACGTGACGATCTTGCGCCACGACGCGGTGCCGCGCGACGGCGACGAGGCGCCCGGTTGCGAGCATCGGCTGACCATTCATTGCTGGAGCCCGCAACCCTCGCGCGCGGCGGCAATCCAGATTGCCGACAGGATCGAGCGGGTGGCGGTCATGGGGGCGCTGGCGCCCCAGGACCATGTTTTGACCCACAGGCGGCATGTGCGCACCGAAACCGCCATCGACCTGGCGACGGGGCGGGCGCGGGCGGCGGTGCAGTTGCGGCTTTTCTCCGAACCAAAGGACAATTGAGATGACGGCCCAGAGCGGCAAGGACATGCTTTTGAAACTCGACCAGACCGGGTCGGGGAGTTTTCTGACGGTTGCGGGATTGCGCACCAAGCAGCTCGCCTTCAACGCGGCAAGCGTCGATACCACCGATGCCGAAAGCGCCGGGCGTTGGCGGGAACTGCTCGAAGGCGGCGGGATCAGGCGTGCCTCTGTTTCGGGGTCGGGGATTTTCAAGGACAAGACGTCCGATGCGCAGGTGCGCGAGCTGTTTTTCGGCGGAACGATCCGCAACTGGCAGTTGATCCTGCCCGATTTCGGAACGGTCGAGGGACCGTTTCAGATCGTGGCGCTGGAATTTTCCGGCGATCACGCGGGTGAGGTGACGTTCGAGCTGGCGCTGGAAAGCGCCGGTGAGATCGGGTTTACGGCGCTGTAGTTGCGTGGCGGTTCAGTGGATCTGGCACGGCAGCCTTTTCTTCAGCGCTGCTGGGTCCCGGATCAAGTCCGGGAAGGCGAAGGGGGCGGTGCTGGCCAACCTTCCATCGTGTCACCCCAGCGAAGACCCGGGGTCAACTACACTCGGCGTTCGAGACTTATCCACCAACTCTGCCGGTTACTGGATCCCGGGTCTTCGCCCGGGATGACAATTTGGTGGGGGAACGGGACTTGATCCTAGCTGCTTCCGTTGCGGCTGGCGCGTTCCATGATGGCGAAGATTTCGTCGGCATCGGGGTCGGGCGCGTCCGGGGTGGCGCGGAGTTGCGCTTCGATGCGTTCGAACTTTTCCAGCTCGCGCTCGGCATAGGTATCGAGCGCCTTGGCGGCCAGGAAGGATTTGGACCGCTGGGTCAGATCGGCCAGCCGGTCGAGCTTGGCCCGGGTTTCACTGGGCAAACGCACGGTAAGCGTGGTCGAGGGCTTTGCCATTCTGGCGCGCTCCATTTGTACACATCACAACACAACCCAATCGCTCAAACGAGCGTAGCACATTCAGGGAGCCATGAAATGGCCAATCCGCAACGCGGAGAAATCGACGCCGAGATCGGCGGCGAGACGAAAACGCTTTGCCTGACGCTGGGCGCGCTGGCCGAACTGGAGGCGCGGCTGCAGGCTTCCGATCTCAATGGACTTGTCGAGCGCTTTGCCGAGGGGCGGGTTTCGGCCCGCGACCTGACGGCGATCCTGGGGGCCGGTCTGCGCGGGGCGGGCCATCCGATCACCGATGACGATCTGGCGCGGTTTTCGATCGAAGGGGGATTGAAGGGCGCGGCGCAGATTTGCGTGCGGCTTTTGCAGGCGACATTCGGGGAGGCCCAATGAGCGGATTTCCCTGGAGCGAGGTCATGGCGTTCGGGCTGGGCGTGTTGCGGCTGTCCCCGGGCGCGTTCTGGGCGATGACGCCCCGCGAGCTGGCGGCGGCGCATGACGGGGCAGCCGGGCGAAAGGGGGCGGCGCTGGAGCGGAACGATCTCGAGGCGCTGATGGCGCGCCATCCTGACGGAGAGAGACAATGAGCGAGATATTTGGCCAGAGTTTCGATGCGGAAATGAGCGATGTCTCCGTCGAGCTCGAACGCATTCGCGATCTGGGAAGCTCGGTGGGCGCCACGCTGACGCGCAGTTTGCGCGGGGCGATCATGGAGGGGCGGTCGTTGCGGACGCTGCTCGCCGATATCGGGCGGGCCTTTGCCGATATTGCACTCAAAGCCGCGCTCAAGCCGCTGGGGGATCTGGTTTCGGGCGGCATCGAGAGCCTGTTTGCCGGGTTCAATCCGGCACTGGCCAGCGTCAAGCCGTTCGCCAAGGGCGGGGTGTTGGCCAGCCCGACCTATTTTCCCATGCAAGGGCAATGGGGATTGGCCGGGGAGGCCGGGCCAGAAGCCATTTTGCCGCTGGCGCGCGGCGCCGATGGCCGGCTGGGGGTCGCTTCGGGCGGCGGGCAGGCGGTGACGGTCAATTTCAACGTCACGGCCAACGATGCGCGCAGCTTTGCGGCGGCGGAAGCCGAAATGAGCGCCATGCTGTTGCGCGTTGTGCGGCGCGGGACGCGGGGGAGTTAGCGAGCGGATTTGGTGGGCAGAGAGCGAGATAGGAAAGGCCCCCTCACCCGTCGCTTCGCGCCGACCTCTCCCCCAAGGGAGAGGTAAGAATGCGGCAAGCGCCGAGAACCACCTCTCCCTTTGGGGGAGAGGTCGGATGGCGCAGCCAGACGGGAGAGGGGGCCTTTCTTCCGCGCAGGCGCGGGTGCCGGGCAATTTGAAAAAAGAAGGAACAAGGGACCATGGCGTTTCATCAGGTGCGGTTTCCGCTCGATATTGCGCTGGGGGCGCAGGGTGGGCCGGTGCGGGCGACCGACGTTGTGACACTCGCGTCGGGGCGCGAGGAGCGTAACAGCCGCTGGGCCCATGCGCGGCGGCGCTACAATGCCGGGTATGGCGTCAAATCGCGGGCCGACATGCTGGCGGTGCTGGCGTTTTTCGAGGAGCGGCGGGGGCGGTTTCATTCGTTTTTGTGGCGCGATGGGATCGATTTTTCCTCCAGTGCGGATGGCGGGACGCCGGCGGCGACCGATCAGGAAATCGGGGTCGGCGACGGAGAGGCAACGGCGTTTCAGCTGGTCAAACGCTATGGCGCGAGTTTCGACCCCTATCTGCGCCCGATCACCAAGCCGGTGGCGGGCAGTGTGACGGTGGCCCTGGATGGCGGAGTGCTGGGGGCAGGGGCGTTTTCGGTGGACCTGCTCACGGGCGTGGTGACGCTCGATGAGGCGCCGGACGCGGGCGCGGTGGTGACGGCGGGGTTTTTCTTCGACGTGCCGGTGCGGTTCGATACCGACAGGCTCGACGTGGAGATGTCGGGGTTCGACGCGGCCGTTGCGCCCGCCATCCCCCTGATCGAGGTGACTGGCGAATGAGACAGTTTGGCGACGATTTTGCCACCCATATCGCAAGCGGGGCGACAACGCTGTGCTGGTGCTGGCGGATTGAGCGCACCGATGGGGTGACGCTGGGCTTTACCGACCACGACGTGACGCTGGGGTTCGGTGGGACCGAATTTGCGCCTGCGCATGGGCTCGATGGCGGGGAGATTGTGCAAAAGCTCGGCGCGCAGACCGAGACCGCCGAGGTGCTTGGCGTGCTCCATTCCGAGGCGATCAGCGAGGATGACATTGCGCTGGGCCGCTATGATGGCGCGCGGGTTCAAAGCTGGCGGGTGAACTGGCGGGCTCTCGAACAGCGCGAGCTGATCCGGACCGATACAATCGGCGAGATTACCCGCGAGGACGGGGTGTTCCGGGCCGAATTGCGCTCGGGCCAGCACGCGATGAACGTGCCGCGCGGGCGGCTCTATCAGCATATGTGCGACGCGCGACTGGGGGACGGGCGCTGCGGGAAGGATATCGAGACAGGAGCGTTTCGGGCCGCCGCAATCGTGACGGGCAAGTCCGATGCGACAAGCGTGACGGTCAGCGGGCTCGAGGGGTTTGACGCCGGGTGGTTCAGCCACGGGGTGGCGCGCTGGGACAGCGGCATGAGGATGGGGATCGAGGAGACGATTGCGCGCCAGGATGGCGGGACAATTGCGTTCGACCGGCCGGTCGGCGACTGGGTGGAGATCGGCGATACGCTGACCGTCTATGCCGGGTGCGACAAGCGGTTTGCAACCTGCGGGTCCAAGTTCTCCAATGCCGTCAACTTCCAGGGGTTTCCGCACATTCCGGGCAATGACTTCGTGCTGCGCTATCCGGGCACCGAGGATCGGCTGGACGGAAGGGCGGTGGTGCGGTGAGACCGGGAGCGGAAATTGCGCTTTTGGCGCGTGGCTGGATCGGCACGCCCTATCGGCATCAGGCGAGCCGGTGTGGCGCGGGGGCCGATTGTCTGGGGCTGATCCGGGGGATTTGGCGAGAGCTTTATGGCGGCGAGGCCGGGCCGGTGCCCGCCTATGGCAGCGACTGGCGCGATTTTGGCGTCGGCGATGCGCTGGAAGCGGCGGCGCGGCGGCATCTTGTGGCGCGGGACGGGGTGCCGAAGGCGGGCGATGTTGTGTTGTTTAAGCTGATGCGGCATCGGCCGGCGCGCCATTGCGGCGTGATGGTGGCGCCGGACCGGTTCGTGCATGCGCAAGAGCATGTGGGGGTGGTCGAGGCCGCGCTGGGCGAGAGCTGGGCGCGGCGCGTGGCCGGGGTGTTCGGGTTTCCGTGAGAGGGCCTTGGGCGTTGCTCCGAACCAATTGCACGACACTTTTTTGAAAGACAGGACACATGGCAACTCTGGCACTTTCGCTGGCCGGGCAGGTGGTGGGTGGCGCAATTGGCGGGCCGATCGGGGCGACCATCGGGCGGGCGCTGGGGGCGCTGGCGGGGAGCGCGATCGATGCGCAGATCTTTGGTGAAAAGCCCGCTTCGCGCGCCCATTCCGATATCAGGCTGATCGGATCGAGCGAGGGCGGAGCGATCGCGCGCATTTATGGCTGGGGTCGGGTTTCGGGCAATATTATCTGGGCGACCGAGCTCGAACGGATCGCGCCGGAAAGCTCGGGATCCAAGGGGTTCGGGGCGTCGGGGACCGAGGAAGAAACGATTGCCGCCAGTTTCGCTCTGGCGCTGTGCGAGGGGGAGGTCGCCCATTTCGGGCGCATCTGGGCCGATGGCAAGCTTCTGGAAACCGACGGGCTCGATATACGGTTTTACCGTGGCACGATGGACCAGCCGCGCGACGGGCTGATCGTGAGCAAGCAGGGCGAAACGCCCGCCTATCGCGGGCTGTGCTATCTGGTGTTCGAGCGGCTCGATTTGACCCCGTTCGGCAACCGCATTCCCAATTTGTCGGTGGAAATCTGCCGACCCGTCGGCGATCTTGAACGCGACATTCGCGCCGTATGCCTGATCCCCGGCTCGACCGAGTTCGGATACGACCCCAAACCGCGCGTGCGGGTTCTGGGGCCGGGGCGGGCGGTGGCGGAGAACTGCCATTTGAGCGCGGCGCGCTCGGACTGGGATATGTCCATCGACGAGTTGACGGCGCTGTGTCCCGATCTCGAACATGTGGGACTGGTGGTGGCCTGGTTCGGGACCGATCTGCGCTGCGGGGAATGCGTTGTCGAGCCGAGGGTGGACAGCACCAGTAAAGAGGTGAAGGGCACCAGCTGGGCAGTGGCGGGGCTGGGGCGCGCCGAGGCCAACCGCGTCAGCGATCATGATGGCGGCGCGGCCTATGGCGGTACGCCGTCGGATGCCAGCGTCAGGGCGGCGATTGGCGATCTCAAATCGCGCGGCATCAAGGTTACGCTTTATCCCTTCGTGATGATGGATATTGCCGAAAGCAACGGGAAGACCGACCCTTATACGCTGGGCGCCGGCCAGCCGGCCTATCCCTGGCGGGGGCGGATCACCTGTCATCCGGCGCCCGGTGTTGCCGGGTCTCCCGATGGAACGGGCGCGGCGGCGAGCCAGGTCGATGCCTTCATGGCCAATGGCTATCGCGACATGATCCTGCACTATGCCCAGTTGGCCCAGGATGCGGGCGGGGTCGATGCCATGCTGATCGGCTCGGAAATGCGGCATCTGGGCTGGGTGCGCTCGGGGGCGACGCGCTTTCCCTTTGTCGATGCGCTCAAGACGCTTGCCGGAGAGGTGCGGGCTGTTGTGGGCGGGGGAACAAAGATCACCTATGCGGCGGATTGGTCGGAATATTCCGGATATCAGCCCGACGATGGATCGGGGGACCGGATTTTCCATCTCGATCCGCTGTGGGCCGATGCAAATATCGACGCCATCGGGATCGACAACTACATGCCCATGGCAGACTGGCGCGATGGGGAGGGCCATCTCGATGCTGCGGTGGCGGGGGCGATTTACGACCTCGATTATCTCAAGGGCAATATCGCTGGCGGCGAGGGGTTCGACTGGTATTACGCTTCGGACGCCGACCGGGCCGATCAGGTGCGCACGCCTATAGTGGATGGCGCGCATGGTGAGGACTGGGTGTGGCGCTACAAGGATCTGGTGAGCTTTTGGACCCAGCCGCACCACAACCGCGTGGGTGGGGTGCGCTCTGCGACGCCGACGCAATGGGTACCGCAGTCCAAACCCATCTGGCTGACCGAATTGGGATGCGGGGCGGTGGACAAGGGGCCGAACGCGCCCAATGCGTTTGGCGACCCCAAAAGCGCCGAAGACAAGCGGCCGCCCTTTTCCAGCGGGGCGCCCGATCCGCTGATCCAGCGCCAAATGCTGCGGGCGTGCCATCAATACTGGCAGGAAACGGGGGCGCACAATCCGGTGTCAGGCATTTATGGGGCGCCGATGCTCGATGCCGAACGGATATATTTGTGGTGCTGGGACGCGCGGCCCTATCCGGCGTTTCCGGGCATGCCCGAAATCTGGTCCGATGCGGCCAATTACGACACCGGCCATTGGCTCAACGGGCGGCTGGGCGCGGCGAGTGCCGAGGAGCTTCTGGCTGCCATGGCAAATGCGTTCGGTGTGCCGGTCGAGGCGATCGATACGCGGGCGCCCATGGTGCATGGGCTGGGCATCGAGGCGGTGACCAGCCTGCGCGACGCATCGGCGGGGCTGGTCGAGGCGCTGGGGCTTTCGGTGCGCGACGGAGAGACGGGAATCGTCTGGCGGGCCGGGGATACACGCTCGGTTGTCGAGATGGCGCAGGCCGATCTGGCGGCGGGCGAGGGGGCCATCGTTTCGCGCAAGCGCGGGGATTGGGCCGAGCGGGCCGGGCGGCTGACGCTGAGCTATTTCGACAGGGATCGCGACTATCAGACGGCGACGGCATTGGCCGTGGCGCCGAAGGGCGAGCGTTACGCGGGGGCGGAAACGGGGCTGGTGCTCGATCCGGCGGATGCCGGGGCCGTGGCTGAAGCGATGTTGCGGGCGATGCGGCAGGGTGAGGACGGGCTGGACTTTGCGCTGCCGCCCTCGATGCTGGCGCTGGAAGCGGGCGACATGGTTGCGCTCGAGGGGCAGGCGGACGGGCCGTTCGTGATCGGCACGGTGCGCGATGGGGCACTGCGGCAGGTTTCGGCCGCGGCCTTCGGGGGAACGATCAACGGGGTGACGGGCGCCACCGAGCGGCGCATGCCGCAGATCAGCCCGCCGGTTGCCGCGACGCCGGTTATCACCATTGCCCATTTGCCGGCGAGCGATGGCGGGACCGAGCTTGTGGCGGCGGCCATGAGCGATCCCTGGCCGGGGCCGATCAGCCTGCGCGATTCCGAAACGCGAACCGAGTTGGCGCGGCTGACCGGGGCGGGGACGCTGGGCGTTCTGGCGCAGCCTTTGGTGGTTGGGCCGACAGGGATTTGGGACCGTGGCGGTGAGATCGTCCTGTCATTGTATGGCGGGCATCTGGCGTCTGCCGAGCCGCAGGCGGTGCTGGCAGCGAGCAACCGGCTGGCGGTGGAAACCGATGCCGGGCATTGGGAACTGATCGGGTTTGAACGGGCCGACCTTGTCGGGGCCTCCACCTATCGGCTGACGGGGGTGTTGCGGGGGCAGGACGGGACGCGGGTTGGCGGCGCGTCGGCGGGCAGTCGGGTGATGATGGTGAACGCCAATTGCGCGCGGCTCGCCGTGCCGCAAAGCGGGCTGGGCGATACGCGGACGCTTCTGGCCTATGCCGGATTGCGCGATGCGGAGGGCACGGCGCTGGACGTCGATGTGGATATCGGGACCGCGCTGCCGCTGGCGCCGGTGCATTTGCGGGCGGTTCGCGATCCGAGCGGGGACATTGCCTTGAGCTGGATCCGGCGGGGCCGGGTGGGCGGCAATGGCTGGACCTATGGCGATATTGCGCTCGACGTCACCCCTGAGTGGTATCGGGTTTCCATTTTCGATGGCGGATCGGCGGTGCGCGTCGAGGATGTGGGGACGGCGGGCTGGACCTATTCGACGGCCGATCAAATGGCCGATTTCGAGGGACCGGCGGGCGCGTTCGGTTTCACAATTCAACAGGTCAGCCCGGTGCTGGGCGGTGGGCTGGCCGCACAGGGAGTTTACCCATGAGTTCGACGGCGCGGCTCGATCTGCCGCTGATCGCCTCCGAGCAGGCGCAAAAACACGTAACCCATAATGAGGCGCTGCTGTTGCTCGATGCACTGGTGCAGATCCGGCTGGCCGGGCTGGCGGTGATCGAGCCGCCGGTCGAGCCTGAGGCTGGCGACACCTATGGCATCGGGGTGGCGGCAACCGGCGCGTGGGAGGGCCGTGACGGGCAGTTGGCGGCCTGGAGCGAGGGTGGCTGGCGGTTTGCCGAGCCGGCTGAGGGGTGGCTGGCGTGGGATATCGGCGGCGGGCAGCCGGTGATGTTTCGGGCCGGGAACTGGGCGCCTCTGTTCAAT
This sequence comes from Pelagibacterium nitratireducens, assembly GCF_037044555.1. NCBI lineage: Bacteria > Pseudomonadati > Pseudomonadota > Alphaproteobacteria > Hyphomicrobiales > Devosiaceae > Pelagibacterium > Pelagibacterium nitratireducens. The sequence goes on along the minus strand of NZ_CP146275.1, from coordinate 2,620,626 downwards.
GGAGTGGCGGGGTTGGGGGTCGGAACGGAGCCCGACGCGACCAACCGGCTGGCCGTGCGCTCCGAAGCGGCGCTGTTTACTGCCATCCCCGATGCGGAAGGCGGCAACGGCAATGTGCGGCTGACGCTGAACAAGGAAGACGCGGCCGACAGCGCGACGTTGATCTTCCAGTCGGGCTGGTCTGGGCGAGCCGAGATCGGGCTGGCGGGGGACGATGATTTCACCTTCAAGGTCTCCGATGACGTCCTAAGAGCGGAAAGAAATGGGGCAGACCGGCAAAGTTTCTCTGTTCGTCAGCATGCTCTCGCTGCGTGACGCTCGTCAAGTTGCATTGTCGAACCAGGCGGCTTCCACCGGCAAGGGATAAGGTCTCGTCCATAGCAAACACAGGGTACGCCGATTGCGGCCCTCACCGTCCTCAACACGAGCTTCTGATCCAGGTGGAAGACCCGAACATTATCTACAGGGTCATCGAAGCGATGCCCTCACGGCCCTAACTGACAGAGGTCCTTCCACCTGGCACCCGCCCTTCGATGAAGGGCCGGTAGTCTGAACCGCTTTTGACGACGGCGTGTACGACACGCGCCATTTTGGCGGTAATTGCAGTCATCGCCTTGCGGCGTAGGTCTGGATTGTCGCGATCTCGCGCGATGTATCGCTCGAACTTGTGCCGGAAGCCATTCTCCCGCTGGCGGATGGCGACCTGCCCGGCGATCCACAAGGTGCGGCGCAGCCTGGCATTATCGAACTTGGAAAGCCGGGTCTGGCCTCGATACTGACCGGACTGCTGGGTCGATAGATCCAGTCCGCAGAACTTGAGGAACTGGCGATGATGGTGGAAGCGGCGTAGGTCTCCAGCCTCGGCAATGATCGTCAACGCATTGATCGGCCCTATGCCAGGTATCTGTCGCAGGAGCTGGTAATCCTGGCTGTGTCGCAGCAAATCATCTGCCTGTGCTTCGATCTCGTTGCGTTGACGGATCAGGCTACGAGCCTCTGCAATAACCATGCGGAACATATGAATGGCAGGGGCATCGAGCGGCAACGGCAGGCCGATCGAGGTGCGCGCCGTCTCGTAAATATCCATCAGAATCTGTGTCTTGCTGACCTTGCGGCCGACGACATCCCAAGCTGCTTTGATGAACTCCTCCTTCGTCAGCGCCGTGATGCTTGCTGGCGTCGGAAAGGCGTCGAGGAAAGCGAAGAACCAATCGCTGCGGCTGTTTCCACGAAAACGATCGATCTCGGGAAAATACAGCGGCAGGTAGTGTGTCAGAATGCGGTGCTGGATCTCGGTCTTAGCCTTTGCGATCGCCTCATGTGTCTTCGACAACTCCTGCACGTCATTTATGCCGGCGCGCAGCGGATCGTGATAGCGCTGGGTTGCCTCGATCTTCAGCATGTGCAGCATCACCTGCGCATCCTTGGGATCGTTCTTGTCCCAGCTGTTGTGCAAGGCCTCGCGGGTTCGGGCGAGCGCCAACGACGAAATCAACCGCACCTCGAAGCCCGCTTCAGCTAGGCGCCACGCGATGGGCCTGTGATAGTTGCCCGTCGCCTCAAAGCCGCAGACTACAGGCCGGCCGTAATCCAGCAGCACCTCGATCAGCCGGTCATGCTCGGCACGATTGTTGAGGACCTGCAGCCGGCGGCGACGCTTGTGGCCAGATGCTTCAATCAAGACTTCATTGCGCACTTTGGCAATGTCGATGGCTACCAGCACGGCATCGGGGGGTATAGATTTTGCAGTGGTCATGGTCGGTCTCTCCGGAATGGGTTGTGACATTCACATTCTAGAGAAACTCTGACTGACCATGGCCACCTCAAGCGTTGCGCGCCTGCAGCGAAAAGCTGCGCGCAACGCTCTCTCGATGACCTCAGTTCATCCCCTCCTTAGGTGCTACGGGTCCGACTTCAAAACCGCGATGCGTTTGGAGGGCACGACCGGGTTTGTGCGGTTCTCAAGCTTTGCGGGGTGCGCCGTGAGCTTCCCCACGATTGCCGGAGGCGTTCTGGCGGCTGAGAGCGGCTACGTGGTTCCGGCACCTCAAAGCGGGACGACCGACGATATCGATACCATCGAGGGCGGGTTCGATGGCGCCGTGCTGATCGTCACGGGAACGGCGGGCAATGCGCTGACCTTCCGCGACGGGACCGGCAATCTCAAGCTGGGCGGCAACCGCGTGCTCAACGCTTTCGAGGATGCTCTGATGCTGGTCAGGCGCGGCAGCGACTGGATCGAACTCTCGTTTTCCGACAACGGCTGATCTTAAGGCAGTGCCGGAAAAGCCCCCTGAGCTTGCTCTTCTCCAGCGTCATCCCGGGCGAAGGCCCGGGACCCAGTAACCGGCAGCCTTGGTGGTTCTGTCTCATACGCAGACTGTACTGGGCCCCGGCTCAAGGCCGGGGTGACGGGTGTGGTTTAGGCGGGGCTTTGTCCAATTTTTGATTCAAAAGGGAGAAGCAATATGCCGGCTTCGCGCTGGACGCTTTGCCTTGCCAAGATTCTGGAGCACGAGGGCGGCTATGCCGACCATCCCTCCGATCCCGGTGGGGCGACCAATATGGGGATCACCCACAAGACGCTCGCCCGATGGCGCGGCATCGATCCGTGGTGGGATCTGCCGAAATCGGAGGTCCGGGCGCTGGAGCGGGCCGAGGCCGCGGCAATCTACAAGGCGCTGTACTGGGAGCGCTGCAAGGCGGGCTCGCTTCCGGCGGGACTGGACCTTGCGGTGTTCGATTATGGCGTCAATTCCGGACCCGACCGCGCGGTGCGGGTGCTGCAGGCGCTGGTGGGCGTGGTGCAGGACGGGTTTGTCGGGCCGCTAACGCTCGCGGCGGTTGAAAGGCGCGACACACGCGCGCTGATCGAAGCGCTGTGCGGCCAGCGTATGGGATTTCTTCAAAGGCTGGCCAATTGGGCCAGTTTCGGGCGCGGCTGGACCAGCCGCGTCAGCGATATTCGGGCCACGGCACTGTCGGCCGTCACGCTGCAACCTCCATCTCAAACCGAAAAGGATATCAACGAGATGACGATTTTCGAGGGCTACAAGACCTATATCGTGGGCGCACTGATGCTGGTTGTCGGCATCGCCCAGAGCTTTGGCATCGACATTGCCATGTTGGGCGAATATTCGGGGCCGCAGATGGTGATGGAGGCGCTTGCGATCATCTTCCTGCGGCGCGGGCTCAAGACAGAACTTGGCAAAGGCTAGGTCCTGACCCTAGGCACCTCCGCCACAATTTGGGCGAACCATTCATTTGCAGTTCAGCAAACTGACGGTAATAGTCGGGGCATGAAAAACGCTCTCCTGTCCCGACTCACATCGCTGGCCCTGGCTTTGAGCCTTTCTTTGCCGCTGGGCGCGATGCCAGCCTTGGCGCAGGAAGGATGCTGGGACAATTCGGCCATCCAGTCTGCCCTTGCCGAGGGGCGCATACAGCCGGTGGCTGCAGTGCTCTCACGCGAGGGGATCGATCCTTCGACCGAAGTGCTCAGCGTCAAGGTCTGTGAGCAGGGCGGAGCGCTGGTCTATGTGCTTGCGGTGCTGGAAACCTCGGGCCAGGCGCGCAATCTGACGTTGAATGCACAATAGCCTACACGCGGGCGGGGCGGGACCATGCGAATTCTTGTTGTTGAAGACGACGAAAACCTCAACAGGCAGATTTGTGAAGCGCTGACCGACGCAGGCTATGTCTGCGACAGCGCCACGGACGGCGAGGAAGGACACTTCCTGGGCGATACCGAACCCTATGATGCCGTGGTGCTCGATATCGGGCTGCCGCGTATGGACGGGATTTCGGTGCTCGAAGCCTGGCGCCGCGAAAACCGCATGATGCCGGTGCTGCTGCTGACGGCGCGGGACCGCTGGAGCGACAAGGTGCAGGGCATCGACGCGGGCGCCGACGATTATGTGGCCAAGCCCTTTCATATGGAAGAAGTGCTGGCGCGGCTGCGCGCGCTGGTGCGCCGGGCGGCGGGCCATGCGTCCAACGAGATCATAGCGGGAAATGTTCGCCTCGACACCAAGGCGGGCCGGGTGACTGTGGGCGGGCAGGCGATAAAGCTGACCAGCCACGAGTTCCGGCTTTTGTCCTACCTCATGATGCACAAGGGCAAGGTGATCTCGCGCACCGAGTTGACCGAGCATCTTTACGATCAGGATTTTGATCGGGATTCCAATACGATCGAAGTGTTTGTTGGCAGGCTGCGCAAGAAGCTGCCCGAAGAACTGATCCAGACCATTCGCGGGCTCGGCTATCAGATCCTGGCGGATTGAGCCGTGTTCAGCTTTCTGCGAAACCCGAAACTGGCTCAATTTTCCCTGTGGTCGCAGGTCCGGACGGAAAACCGGTTCCCACTTTTCCTGGACCTGCTCTCGTGACTCGTGGCTCCATCGCTTTCCGGCTGTTCTGGCTTTCGGCGGGCTGGCTGATCGTTGCGCTCGTCGCGACCGCGTTTCTTTTGACCGAGCTTTACTCGCAGGCCCTCGACAGAGATCTGACCGAAAGCCTCGATTTACAGATTTCATCGCTGGTCGGGCAGACTCTCGAACTCGATTCGGCGGCGTCCGGGGAGATCGGTCTGGCCGATGCGCGATTTTCGCGCCCCACCTCCGGCTGGTACTGGCAGATCCGCAACGAGGCGGGCGCGCTGGTCAATTTTTCTCCCTCGATGGTTGGAACGGTGCTGCCCGATCTCGAGGGTACCTTTAATGCTTCGGGAACCCGTTCGGGCATGATCGCCGACGACTATGGCGACCAGACATTGCGGGCCGTTGAGCGCTGGGTGACGCTGGACGATCTGGGGCGCTATGTCATCACGGTGACCGGCAATTACACCGATGTGGAAGGCCGCGCCGCCGCGTTTCGGGGGCAGGCGATCATCGTTTTGGCGTTTGTGGCCCTGATCCTGGCTGCCATGAGCGGCATGATCGCGCGCTTTGCGCTGCGGCCGATCGAGCGGCTGCGTGAGGCCATCGAGGCGGTGCGCGAAGGCGACAGGCCCAGCGTCGAGGGTAGCTTCCCTCAGGAAATCGCGCCTCTCGCCGACGAGGTCAACGAACTGCTGCGCTCCAACACCCAGATTGTCGAACGCTCGCGCGCCCAGGTGGGCAACCTCGCCCACGGGCTGAAAACCCCGCTGGCCGTGTTGCGCAACGAGGCCGACGGGGGCAAGACAGCACTCGCCACGGCGGTGCTGCACGAAACCGACAATATGAGCCGCATCGTTTCGACCTATCTCGACAAGGCGCGGCTGGCGGCGCGCTCGAGCGTGGTCGGCAAGCGGGCCGATACCCGTGCGGTACTCGAGCGGCTGGGGCGCGTGATGGGCAAGCTCAACAAGCAATGCGACATCGCCATCGACCTGCCGTCCGATGTGCCCTGGTTCCGGGGTGATGAGAGCGATCTTGAGGAGATGGCCGGCAATCTTTTGGATAATGGCTGCAAATGGGCGCGCTCGGAAGTTCGCCTTTCGGCGCGCGAGGCCAGCAATTCAGGGAACCGGAGCGTCGAGATCGTCGTTGAAGATAACGGACCGGGTCTGACCGCGGCCGAAGCCGGGCAGGTGTTGCGGCGCGGGGTCAGGCTGGACGAAAAAACGCCGGGGAGCGGACTGGGACTCGATATCGTCAAGGAACTCGTCGATATTTACGGAGGCGATCTGACACTGACACGCTCGGATCTGGGTGGCCTTCGGGCAACACTTCGGCTTCCTGCTGCGCGACAGGCACGGCAACAGACTTGAACCGGCGGCGACAAACCGCAATTTGGCCGTATTGGCTGAGATAGACATTAAAAGGCTTATTGGCCGTTACGAAAGGTATTGCGCAATGAAGATGTTGAGGGCGATTGCACTTGTTTCGCTGGCTCTGGTGGTCGCCGGTTGTACCCGTACGGCCAATTTCCAGACGAACCAGCCCATGATGCCGCAGCCCACTGTCATGACCGATCCGCTGCCCGAGCAGCCCACGGTGAACACACCCTCCGATTCGACGCCGATTCAGCAGGCGCGTCTGGAGCCGGGCAGCTATGAATATATCGATTCCTCGATCCTCGGTCAGTTGACGCCGGCCCAGCGCTCGGCCGCCAATGATGCCCAGTTCTACGCCCTCCAGTTCGGGCGCCCCGGTGCTCCGCGCACCTGGTCTTCGGGCGGCGCGACCGGTCAGGTTTCGGTGGGTCCTTATGTGCGGGTCAACAATCTCGACTGCCGCGAATTTTCGCACCGCGTGACCCTGGGCGGGCAGACCTACACCCGTTCGGGACAGGCCTGCCGCGAGGTCGACGGAGCCTGGGGTGTAACTGCGTAGACATTTGCCCCAGCGCAAAAATGATTGACGGGTGTCGCCGCTGGCGGCACCCTTTTTTTTAACACCTTGAAAGGTTTTTTTACCCCATTGCGGATACGTTCGGCCTTCGGTCCCTCACGCAGCGCACCGGTTACAGGATTTCATGGCTCTCCCCGATACATTTCCCGGCGTAAAGAACCAGCCGCACGGCGCAGGCGGCGCCAAGCGCCGGATCGACGCAGGCAAGGACGCATTTTTGGAAGCGCTGGAGGGAATTCTTGTGGATCCGCCCGTTCCGCATGCGTTTGCCGGTGCCATCGAGCGCGAGACGGCGGGCAAGATATGGACATGGATGGCGCGCGACATCGCCGATGACGAAGCCGCGCGGCTGGCCGATGCCATTGATTCGGGTGCTGACGCGGTCGAGGCCTTCGACCTGCTGCTGCCCGAGATACTCGAAAAACTCAAAGCCAACGCCGTCGCCGAAAAGGACGATCGCGAACTCGAGCGCCGCAATTCGATCCAGATGGGGGGCGAAGAAGCGCGCCAGCGCCTCGCAGCCGTCATCATGGCCATGCGCCGCCGTCCCCTGCTGGCGCAGGCTGGCAAATTCGGCATCGCTGTCGGCTCGATGTCCGATGAAGCGGCGATGGCCACGGCACTGCAATCGATCTCGATCACCAATCCTTTGACCCGGGCGCTCTGGATGCAGGTCATGGTCGGTCACATGGCCAACCCCAGCCGCGCCATGGCCGCCGCGGTGGCGATCGCGGGCGGCAATGGCGAAACGCGGATCACCAACGCCGGCTATGGCGCATTGGTCGAGGCCGTGCTCAGCCATGCCCAGAGCCAGATCGGCAAGCTGGCCAGCCAGCCCAACCTGTTTTCCGACGTCGACTTTTCGTGCAAGGCGATCGACCGGTTTCACAGGCTGATGCGGGCCATCAATTACAATCTCGAAATCGAGCGGCGGTCCTTGTGGGGCACGATCATGACCGATCTGACGGCGCGGCTGTCCGAACGGCTCGAACGCCCGATGAAAGAAATCACGCTCAATGTCACCCAGGCGCTGCGGCGGCCCCGGGATGGCAATGATCGGGTCGACGCCGATGACGTGCTGGCCGCGCTCAACGGGCTTTATCTGCTCATGACCGTGAGGAAATGCCGCGACTCCCTGGCCGTCAATGCGCTGCTCGATCAGGCCTGGGCCGATACGGGGCAGACCGTTGAGGTGCTGGTGACCCGCGCGCTCGACATGTATCGCGGAGCACCCGCCGATCCGGTGGCGCGCGAGCGGCTGGACGCCGGGATCAAGATGGCCGAGATCCGCTTCAATCCCGAATATGCCGATATCTTGCGCCGGGCCCGCGACGGGGCCGAGCGCCGGACCGCTCAAGGCTAGAGCGTGTCCAGCAAAACCATGTCCTCGACGCGATCGGGGATGGAAACGGTTTTGCGGTTCGCAATACGCGACAAAGCAAGGGTTTGGAGCCAAGGATTTGATCCAATCAAATCCTGAACGGCTCTAGACCGTCCGTTCGAGACGGGCTGCAAGAACGGTGAGCCCGTCCCGGATATAAACGGTGGCGCCCGGGGTCATCGCCATGTTGGCGAGCAACACACGAAGCCTGTCCCCCTCATCGGCGAGCACAACGCCAATCGCCTCGAGTGGTGAGCGATGGTCCGTGTTGGCGAAAACCAGACATCCCGGATCGAAGTGCCGCGGCTGGCCGACGATGACGAGCCATTGGACCTGGTCGGCACCGAAGCGGTGTTCGAGAAAGAGCGGGATGCCCTCGGGGACATGGGCTGAAAAAGGCGCGTTATCCGCCGATCTGTGCAGTGTGCGTGGCAGGATACAGCGTTCGGCGCACAGCGTCGGTGCCAAGGCGGGATCGAGGCGCTGGGCGACGATTTCGCCCACAACCTCCAGCGGACCGAGTGGCCCGGCAAGGGCGGCGCTGGCATGGTTTTGCTGTGGACCGGCGAGCCGGGCCCAGCCGCGCGCCGCCGGAGCGGACAGTGCGCCTGAGGCGCCCGGAGCAATAAAGGCGGCGGCGGTATTGGGCTGGCCGGGGCGCGAAACGAGCAACGGCCCATCAGGAGTATCGAAAACCGGGTCGATGCGCGGATCGTCGACACGGCGATCCTGGCCATCAAGGGCTGTTTGCAGCGCCGCCTTGCCGTGCGCGATGCAGCCGGCAAGGCTGAGATAACCGGCAACGCTGCCAGCAAGAACCACGCCGTCGAGCGGGCCATGCGGGACGAGCGTCTGTGCCTTGCCATCCCATCTCACCGGCCCGGACGCCTTGAGCCATAGATCGAGATCGGGCTGCCAGCCGCCAGAAACGATCAGGCGGTCGCAAGAAATGGCGTCGTCGGCCGGGGCTCCGTTTTCCGCATTGGCCAGATGGATGGCAAGCCCGGCGCGCCGGGCCGGCACCGCCGATTCGATTGTCATGCCCCAGCCGAGCCGATAACCATAGGCCTTGCAGAATTCGATGAACCGGGTCTGCGGATCGATGCGCGGATCGCTGGTGCGGGCGATCGATTTGCCGCTCGCCGCGCCGAGCAGCGCCATGCGGTAGCCCGCATTGGTGGTTGAATGGATATGCGCGCTGGCGCCCGGCCATATGTTGTGGCGCGCTGCCAGCCGCCAGGCGGCGCTGGCCTCGTCGACGCCAGCCAGCCTGTTGCCAGAAAAGATCGGCATGCGGCCAACCATTCCAGTGGCCAGAACGATGGTATCGGCTGTTATCGAGAGATGCTCGGGCTGGGGAAGAGCACCGGTCCTAAGGACGCGAATGGCCCGGATCGATTTGCCGGAAAGATCGAAGGCCATGGTGCCGAGCAGCAGGGTAATCAGACCCGATTCTCCAATCTGGCTGGCCAGCTGGCTTATCGTATCCTCGGGGTCCGGTTCGCCCTCGGCCTTGCCGAAAAATTCCGACAGGCCGCCAAGCGTTGTTTCCTTTTCGACAAGACAGACGCGCAGACCCTTGCGGGCGGCGGCAAGGGCTGCCGAGAGCCCGGCAACACCGCCCCCCACGATTGCAACATCGGCCCAGATTGTGCGGGTCGCTGCGCTGTCGATCCATCCGCCCGGCTCAGCCGCACCGGTCTTGTAGACCAGGCCCAGCGTATCCTTGCGTCGGGGCAGCAGCCGCGCCGCCAGCGTGTTTGTAACGGCCGGGACCGGGCCGGCCGAGACCAGGGACGCGCCATTGACGGCCGGGCAGATCGTCATGGGCATGGCGAGATCGGGCCGGCCTTCGTTGCCTTCCAAAGCGATGGGGGGAGCGGTGTATGCGTCGAGCGCGACACTATCGGCTCCAAACTTTCCGGCGGTGTGAACGCCGTTGGCAAGAAGCGCGGTGAAGATGGTGTCGCCTTCAAAGCCGGCAAACGCGCGCCCGTTCAGCCGGAACCGCACGGGGCGGGTGCGATCGATGACCGGGCGCGAAAATTCGGGCGGCAGGGCGCCGCAAAGGCGTGCGCTTTCGCTCATGGGGCGCCCCCGGCAAGGCGCCCGGGATGAAATTCGGCGACTTCGCGCCGGGGCTGGCGCAGGTCGGCGCCATGCGCCGCTGCCCATTCCACCTCGACCCCGCTTGCCCGCTCCGAAATGATGCCGGCGACCAGAGGCGCAAGGACCAGATCGAGTACGCCGAGCCCGGCGACGACAAACAGTTTGCCACGGCGCGTGGGGCCGAGAACCGGGGCGCCATCATGGGAACACAGCCGCGTAAACCCCGATTGGGCGGCAAGTCGCGGCGCAGGGTCCAGCGTCAGGCAATCGGCAATGCGGGTCAGCGCCTTTCCATCGTCATTGCGCGCCGCGGCGCGAACGACGCCGTCGCTTGCCTGGGCAAAGACCGCTCCGGTATCGAGATCGAACCCCGCCCGGTAGCGCGCATGCCTTTGGGGAGCGGTTTCGACGCCGGTCCAGGTCTCGAGGCGGGCGAAGGTGCCGATTTCATCGGGGTCCAGCCATTGAACGATTGCATCGTCATCGGCCAGAATCACCTGATCGATCGCCGTCGTGCCAAACCGCGCGCTGCCATCGCGTCTGATCTTGAGGCCGTCCATGGAATTGAGCACGGCGACATTGGCCGCGGTGAGCCACGACGGCGCGGCAGCGTGGAGCGCACCGGCATCGATCATCCGGACATCGCGCAGTCCGACGCTTGTGCCAAGGGGTGTCTTTTCAACCGGATCGGCGGGATAGCCAAATCCGTCGGCGATATGGCGCATATGGCTCAACGCCGTGGACGCCTCGGGGGATCGGGCGAACATGCGAACGTCGATACGCTCGCCGATTGTGGGCACGATGCGCGACAGGCGCCGCACTGCGGGCCGTGCGTGACCGAGAAGCATCGACCAGGTTTGCGGGCGTGTCACCGGGGCGAGCGAAAGCGAGGGCAGGGCGCGCAGGGCGTAGGGATTGGGCGGCGGGCTGAGCAGCACAATTGCTCGTGAATGGTCAGAAGCCAAAAGCCCTGCTAGAAGCCACGCAAACGGGGAGGCGCCGACCACGGCAATGGTTTTGACTTGCTCGGTCATGTCCGTCCCGTCCGGCCCTTACTCTGCGGTGCGGCAAAGCGCGCGCCAATCGCCGACTGCAATCTGCGCGAATTTGGCCTATAGAAACGGCATCTCATTGGTTTTCAAGGGTTAGTCTCACACTTGTTCTGGATTTTCGCGATATTGCTGGTTCTGGCATGCCTGGGTGTGCTTGGCGCCGGGCTGCGCGGTGCACCGCGCTCCGAACCCACGGGCGAAAGCCCCGATGCGGCGCGAGCCTTTTTCCGCCATCAGCTCGATGGGATCGAGCGCGATCTGACCGCCGGCCGGCTTTCGGCCGATGAAGCGACAGCGGCCAGGGCCGAACTGGCGCGTGAAGTGATGGCTCAGGAAAAGGAAGCCGGAGGCAAAAAGGGCGGGTTCAGCGGACGGGCAGTAATGCTGGCGGCCCTGCCGGTTGTCGCCGTGGCCAGTCTGGGGCTTTACGCCTGGATCGGGCGGGCCGACCTGCCGGCCCTGCCGTTGGCCGAACGCGAGCAGCCAGCCCAGATATCGGCCAGCGATATCGAGGCGGCCGTTGCCACTGTCGAAGCGCAGATGGAGCAGACGCCCGACGATGTGCGCGGCTGGCTGGTTCTGGCGCCGATCTATATGGAACAGGGACGCTTTGCCGAAGCAGCCAATGCCTGGCGACGCGTCCTCGCGCTCGAACCGCCCACGGCAGACCGTGAAACCAACCTGGCCGAGGCCTTGATACTGGGCAATGACGGGGTGGCCGACGCCGAAGCGATGACGCTCTTGCGCAGCGCGGTCGAAGCCGATCCGATCCATGTCCGTTCGCGTTTTTATCTGGCTGGCCAATTGACCCAAACGGGCCAATATGAGGAGGCCGTGGCGCTCTGGAACCAATTGCTCGGTCTTGCGACGGGCGAGGAAGCCTGGATCGACACGGCGCGCTCGGGGCTGGTGGCCGCACAGGCCGGGCTTGAAAGCGGAACGCTTGGCGACAGCGAGCCGGATGCCACAATGGATGTGATGATCCGCGGCATGGTCGATGGGCTCGCCGCGCGGCTATACGATGAAGGTGGTAGCGCGGCCGAATGGATACAATTGGTCCGCTCGCGCATCGAACTCGATGGCGAACAAGCGGCACGCGCCGATGTCGAACGCGGTCTTGCCGCACTTTCGGGGCAGGAAAGACTGGCGCTGGAAGATTTCGGGCGCGAAACCGGATTGATGGAGTAAGGCGATGGCCTGGACACGCAAACAGAAACGTCTCGGCGTCATTGCCGGCCTCGGTGTCGTTCTCGCCCTGGCAGCGGGCCTGATCCTGACGGCCCTGCGCGACCAGATCGTGTTTTTCTATTCACCCACCGAGATCGCCGAAGCGGGAATTTCCCCCGGCACGCCCATCCGGCTGGGGGGGCTTGTGCTCGAGGACAGCTGGCAACAGGATGGGGAAAACAATGTTTTCGTCGTCCATGACGGGGCCGGAGAGATGACAGCGCGCTATACCGGCATCCTGCCCGACCTGTTTCGCGAGGGACAGGGCGTGGTGGCCGAGGGCAGCGTGCAGCCCGATGGCACGTTTCTGGCGACCAACGTGCTCGCCAAGCATGACGAAACCTACATGCCCCGTGAGGTCGCCGATTCGCTGCGCGCGCAAGGCGTCTGGCAGGGCGAGGAAGGATAGCGCAGCGTGACCATCGAACTGGGACATTTTGCCTTCGTTCTGGCCTTCGTTCTGGCCATCGTACAGGCGGGAGCGGGCTTTGCCTTCTGGCGGCAGAGCGAGTTGGCGCAACGGTTCGTTTCCCAGGCGGCGATATTGCAGTTCGCGCTGGTCGGGTTGGCCTTTGCCGCACTGCTTTCGGCTTTTGCCGTCGACGATTTTTCGGTGCGGCTGGTGGTCGAGCACTCCCATTCGCTCCAGCCCATGCTTTACAAGATCACCTCCACCTGGGGAAACCACGAAGGCTCCATGCTGCTCTTTGTGGTCATCCTGACCCTGTTCGGGGCGGCGGTGGCCGCGTTCGGGCGCAACCTGCCCAACGAGCTCAAGACGCTGGTGCTTTCCAATCAGGGGTTGATGGTCGCCGCGTTTTCGGGGTTCGTACTGTTCACATCTAACCCGTTCTGGCGGCTCGATCCGGCGCCGTTCAACGGAACCGAACTCAATCCGGTCCTCCAGGACATCGGCCTCGCCATCCATCCTCCGCTGCTCTATCTGGGCTATGTGGGTTTTTCGATCTGCTTTTCCTTTGCTGTGGCTGCGCTGGTATCGGGGCGGATCGATGCAGCCTGGGCGCGCTGGGTGCGGCCATGGACGCTGGCAAGCTGGTCGTTCCTGACGCTCGGGATCGCCATGGGTTCGTATTGGGCCTATTACGAACTGGGCTGGGGCGGCTGGTGGTTCTGGGATCCGGTGGAAAACGCCAGCTTCATGCCCTGGCTGGCCGGCACCGCCCTGCTTCATTCGGCCGTCGTCATGGAAAAGCGCAATGCGCTGAAGATCTGGACGATCTTTCTTGCCATCATCACATTCTCGCTCAGCCTGCTTGGCACGTTCCTGGTGCGCTCGGGGATCCTGACCTCGGTGCATTCGTTTGCCTCGGACCCAACGCGCGGAATCATAATCCTTGCCATGCTCGCGGCGTTTATCGGCGGGGCCTTCACGTTGTTTGCCCTGCGCGCGTCCACGCTGCGCCATGGCGGCCTGTTTGCACCGATCAGCCGCGAGGGCGCGCTGATTTTGAACAATCTGTTTCTCTCGGCGGCCACGGCGGGCGTTCTGATCGGCACGCTCTATCCGCTGGTCCTCGAAGCCCTGACCGGCGCGCGCATCACGGTCGGAGCGCCTTTCTTCGATCTGACGTTCGGCGCGCTGATGGTGCCGCTGCTGCTGCTGATCCCGTTTGGCCCGTTCCTCGCCTGGAAGAGGGGGGATCTGGTTGCCGTGGGCCAGCGGCTCTTTGGCGCGATTATCGTAACGCTGGTTCTGACCCTCGTGGTCTTCGGCTTTCTGGGCTTTCCGATTTCACTCGCGCCCATCGGGCTCGGCATCGGCATCTGGGTCATGGTCGGCGCCATCGCCGAACTGGCCGAACGTGCCGCGATCGGCAAGGTAAAGTGGGCGCAAAGCTGGCAGCGACTCAAGGGCCTGCCCAAGACCGCATGGTCCACCTCCATCGCCCATTTCGGCGTTGGCGTGTCGGTGATCGGCATTGTCTGCGCCACGGCGTTCCAGACCGAAACCGTCACGTCGATGCAGGCCGGGGAAACCGCCGAGATCGCGGGCTATTCGATCACCTATGAGGGTGAGGCCCATTTTGAGGGGCCTAACTTCACCGCCGATCAGGGCACGTTCGGGATCGATGCACCCTGGGGCGGTGACCGGCAATTGACCTCCGAGCGCCGCGTTTATGCGGTCAGCGGCACACCGACCACCGAGGCGGGGATCGCGACTTACGGGTTCAGCCAGATGTATGTGCAATTTGGCGAGCGTTTCGGCGATGACGGTAGGGTCGTGCGCCTCTGGCACAAGCCTTTCGTACTGCTGATATGGCTGGGCGCCGTCCTGATGGCGGGAGCCGGGTTCCTCTCGCTGAGTGACCGGCGCATGCGGATCGGCGCACCTGCCAGGGCCAAAGCCAAGCCGGCGGAGGCGGGCCAGTGAAGCGTTTCGTCCTTGCCCTGGCCACGCTGCTGGCGCTCTTGGTGCCGATGACAGCCGGCGCCGTACAGCCCGACGAAGTGCTCGACAATCCCGTGCTCGAACAGCGGGCGCGCTCGATTTCGGGCAATCTGCGCTGCCTTGTGTGCCAAAACCAGTCGATTGACGATTCCGACGCCGAACTGGCCCGCGACCTGCGGCTGCTGGTGCGCGACCGGCTGGTGGCGGGCGACACAGACACGGAAGTCTATGATTTCGTCGTGGCGCGCTACGGCGAGTTCGTGCTGCTCAATCCGGTTTTTGCCGGGCACACGATCATCCTGTGGGTCGCAACACCCATTCTGCTGGGCGGCGGGCTGATCGGTCTGGCCATATGGGCCATCCGCCGCCGCAAGACGGTCACGGGCAAATCGGGGCTCTCTGCGGAAGAGGAAAGCGCCCTCGAAAGGCTCCGCAAGAGCTGAGGCGCACGTTTTCCCACAGCGCGGAAATCCGGCCAACCAGCGCGCTTGTTCTTGCGCGCGGGCTCTGCCATCAAGGGGCAGGGAGCCTGCCATATGAATTTCGACGCCGTTCAGCTCTTGCCCGATGGCCTGTCCTTGCCCATAGCGCTGGCGCTGATCGCCGTCAGCTTCATCACATCGATGATAACCGCGATGTTCTCTCTGGGCGGCGGGATTGCCATGTTGGCAACGTTGGGACTGGTGTTTCCGCCCGCTGTGGTGATTCCAGTCCATGGGCTCGTCCAGCTTGGATCCAATGGCGGCCGCGCCATTATCCAGCGCGCCCATATACAGTGGCATCTGATGGCCTGGTTCGGGGCGGGCAGCGTGCTGGGCATCGTTCTGGGCGGCAGCCTCGCCGTATCGATCCCCGAGGCCCTGTTTCAGGGGGTGATCGGGCTGTTCATCCTCTATTGCGTCTGGGTGCCCCAACCACGTGTGACCGGACGTGGGCCGATTGCAAATTTCGCCGCGGGCACGATCATCGGTGGGGTCGGCATGTTCGTTGGGGCGGTAGGGCCCCTGGTCGCCAATTTTCTGCGCAAGCTCGATGATCGCCGTCAGTTGATCGCCACTCAGGCAAGCCTGATGACGCTCAACAACATTGCCAAGGTCGCAACTTTCACATTTTTCGGGTTTGCATTTGCGCAATATCTGCCCGTGGTGCTGGCCATGATCCTGACCGGCTTTGCCGGAACCATCGTGGGCAGCCGCATCCTGGATCGGGTATCCGAGGTTACATTCCGCCGGGGGTTCAAGACCATTCTGACCCTGATGGCGCTCGAAATGCTGCGACAGGCGGTCTGGGGCTAGAGCCGCCCTATCGGCGGGGTCGTCCGGCCACAATTCGGCCCGCTCCATTACCAAGATTTAATTCGCGTGCAACTGTGCGGAAAGCCCGCGCGTATTACATAGACGCCAGCAGCAGAAACAAACTGTCTGTAACTGAGAGGATCTTTCCAACATGTCCAACATGCTTTCTACCCCGAAGCGCAAGTGGATCGCCGCATCTGCAATGGCAATGACTGTCGCGGCAGGTACGCTTGGCGCCGGCTTCGTGAACACCCAGCCCGCAATTGCCCAACAGGTTGGAACCGATGTGGGATCGCCCCCGATGAGCGGTTTCGCCGATCTGGTCGAGTCGGTTTCGCCGGCCGTCGTTTCCGTGCAGGTCAGCGCCGAGGTTCCCGTTCAGCAGATCCAGCGTGGCCCCAACTTCGAGTTCGAGTTCCCGGATCTGCCCGAAGACCACCCCCTTCGCCGGTTCTTCGACCAGTTCGAAGAGCCCTTCAATGCGCCAAATCCGGAGCGGCCCAACCGCCCGCGTGATTTCATGCAGGCCGTTGGCTCGGGCTTCATCATCTCGGCCGACGGCTACATCGTGACCAACAACCACGTCGTGCAGGATGCGACCGAAGTGACGGTGCTGCTCGAGGATGATACCGAACTGGCTGTCGATATCGTTGGCACCGATCCGCGAACCGATCTGGCCCTGCTCAAGGTCCAGGACGACCGGGACGATCTGCCCTATGTCGAATTTTCCGCCGATGAGGCTCGCGTTGGCGACTGGGTCGTCGCGGTGGGCAATCCCTTCGGACTCGGTGGAACGGTGACGGCGGGTATCGTTTCGGCGCGTGGCCGGGACATCAACGCATCGGCCTATGACGACTTCCTGCAGATCGACGCTGCCGTGAACCGCGGCAACTCGGGCGGTCCCTCGTTCAACACCCAAGGAGAAGTGGTCGGCGTCAACACCGCGATCTTCTCACCGTCCGGTGGCAATGTGGGTATTGCGTTCGCCATTCCCGCCTCGGTTGCGACCGATGTGATCTCGCAGTTGCGTGAGGACGGTGTTGTAACGCGCGGGTTCCTTGGCGTGTCGCTGCAGGATCTCAATCAGGATCTTTCCGATGCGTTGGGTCTCGCCAACACCAATGGTGCTCTGGTCACTCAGCCGATCGAAGGCGCTCCGGCCAGTGACGCCGGCGTTCAGTCCGGTGACGTCATCGTTTCGGTCGATGGTGAGGGTGTCGAATCGGGTCGCGATCTTTCGCGTGTCATTTCGCAGCGCTCGCCAGGTTCCACTGTCGAACTCGGCATCATTCGCAACGGCGAGGAAATCGACATCTCGGTTAGTCTCGACCGTCTTGAGGATGAAGAGCCCGAAGCCCCTGCGTCTGCCGAACAGCCAGAGCCTGAAGAACCCCAGGCCACGGGTTCGGAGATCGGTCTTTCCGTGATGGCCAACCCCGAGGGTGACGGAATCGTCGTTGCGTCGGTCGAGCCGGACTCTTTGGCAGCCAACAGCGGCATCATCCGTGGTGATGTCATCGAGCAGGCCAATGGCGGCGTTGTGTCGACCCCCGACGATTTTGTCGCGGCAATCGACGCAGCCACCGAACAGGGCAAGTCGGCGATCTCGCTCCGCATCAGCCGCGATGGGGTGGTCCGCTTTGTCGGGGTGCCTCTTAGCGCAGAGGAATAAGAGCCATTTGGGCCGACCCGGGACTCGGGCCGGCCCTCCTTTTGCGGGGGCGCCAAGAGTGAAAATACTGCTCATCGAAGACGACCGCGAAGCGGCCACCTATCTCATTCAGGCGCTCGATGAATGCGGTCATGTCACCCATCATGCCAGCGATGGCGAGACCGGCTACGCCATGGCTTCGGGCATGGAATATGACGTGCTGATCGTCGACCGCATGCTGCCGCGCCGCGATGGCCTTTCGATCATCGAATCGTTGCGGGCCGAAGACGACAACACCCCCGTTCTCATCCTCTCGGCCCTTGGCGAGGTCGATGACCGGGTCACCGGACTGCGCGCTGGTGGTGACGATTATCTGGTCAAGCCCTACGCCTTTTCCGAACTTCTGGCCCGTATCGAGGTCATGGCGCGCCGCTCTGCCCCAAGCGAGGCCGCGACATCCTATCAGGTGGGCGATCTGACCCTCGATCGGCTATCGCGCAAGGTCGAGCGGGCAGGGGAAACCATAATTCTGCAGCCCCGCGAATTTCGCCTCCTCGAATATCTCATGAAAAACGCAGGGCGCGTCGTCACCCGCACCATGCTGCTCGAAAATGTCTGGGATTATCACTTCGACCCCCAGACCAATGTGATCGACGTGCATATGTCGCGCCTGCGCGGCAAGGTGGACAAGGGCCATCAGCGCCAGCTGCTCCAGACCGTGCGCGGCGCGGGGTACATGATCCGTGACTGACGCGACGCCCAGACCGTTTCGTCTGCGCTCCTTGTGGCGAACCACGACGGTCCGGCTCACGGCGATGTTCATCGCGATTTTTGTGGGCTTTGCCATCGTCCTTCTGGGCCTGATCGCCTATCAGAGCGCTATCCAGATCCAGCGCGAGCAATTGCGCGATGTCGAACGCGAAATTGCCCAGATTCGCCTGCTCGCCAACCAGTCGGGCGTGCGGGCCGTCGCCTTCGCCGTCCAAAGGCTGGCCGACAGACCTGGACCGGGAATCTATTATCTCGGCGACCCCACCGGCGTCATGATCGCCGGTAACGTCACCGACTTTCCCGCCATCGTCCTCGCCGAGCCCGGACGCTACGAACTCAATTACGAGCGCGGCCGGGAAATCTACGGCGGGCCGGAGGACTCCGTGCCCACGAGCGGCACGGCCATGGTGGAATCGCTTGAACTGCCCAACGGGCTGCGGCTGATTATCGGCCGCGACGTCGGCGAGCGGCGCGGCTTTAACGCCATCATCCTGCGGACCTTTTTCGGCGGCGTTATCGGCATCGTGGTGCTGTCGGTTTTGGCAGGCGGGTTGACCGCACGCTACGTGCTGCGCCGCATCGACGCCATTACCGACACCTCCAACAAGATCATGTCGGGCAATCTGTCCGAGCGCGTGCCGGTGACCGGCCGCAATGACGAATTCGACGCGGTGGCCACCAGCCTCAACGCCATGCTCGAACGCATCGAGCGGCTGATGGCCGGGCTCAAGGAAGTGACAGACAATGTCGCCCACGACCTCAAGACCCCATTGACCCGGCTGCGCAACAAGGCCGAGGCGGCGTTGCGCAATCCCGATCCCGAAGCGCGGCGGGTGGCGCTCGAAACCTCCATCGCCGAATCCGACCAGCTCATTCGCACCTTCAACGCGCTGCTGCTCATTGCCCGGGCCGAGGCGGGGACCTCGACCGGGGCGTTTTCCGATATCGACCTGAGTGAAGTGGTGGCCGATGTGGCCGAACTCTACACCCCGGTGGCCGAGGACGCCGGGATCACGCTGCAAACCGCCATCACTCCTGGAATCACGCTTGACGCAAATCGCGAACTCATCGGTCAAGCCCTTGTAAATCTTGTCGAAAATGCCATAAA
This sequence comes from Pelagibacterium nitratireducens, assembly GCF_037044555.1. Lineage (NCBI taxonomy): Bacteria > Pseudomonadati > Pseudomonadota > Alphaproteobacteria > Hyphomicrobiales > Devosiaceae > Pelagibacterium > Pelagibacterium nitratireducens. The sequence goes on along the minus strand of NZ_CP146275.1, from coordinate 2,601,287 downwards.
GTACGGTCGGAGCACCGAAGGCGGCGGCATATCGATTTCCGCCCGCCGCGAAGCGGGGAGGATCATCATTGAAGTTGCTGACCGGGGGCCGGGCATACCCGAGGCCGATCGTGCACGGGTCTTTGAACGCTTCGCGCGGCTGGAAACCAGTCGTACCGAACCGGGGGCCGGGCTGGGACTTGCGCTTGTCTCGGCGGTTGTGCGGTTGCACAGGGGCGATATCCGCTTTGAGGACAATGCGCCCGGCGCCAGGGCTGTCATTACCTTTCCCGCAGGCTAGAGTGGTTCTGCCATGACGGCACTGGGACCGCGATTGCGTGCACTCGATGCAGCGCCCGAAAACATGGCGCTGCCGGACGATGTGACCGAGACACTGGGCGAGAGCGAGCGTGCAGCGTTTGAAACCGCTGCGGCCACTCTGGGCCCGATCTTTGCGACCGCCCCCTATCTGCGCGACCTCGCAGTCCAGCATGCCCAGTGGTTCGCCGAGGCCCTGCAGGATGAGCCCCAATCGGCTTTTTCCAGGGTGATCGCCGAGATGATTTCGGCGGGCTCCTGTGAGACCGAGGCCGAACTGGCAAAGCGGCTGCGGGTCGGCAAGGCGCGCGGGGCACTGCTGTCGGCGGTGGCCGAAATCGGCGGTGTCTGGACATCACGGGAAACCACGCGCTGCATGTCAGATCTTGCGGACGCAGCCCTGGAGGCAACGCTCGATTTCCTGATGGACGAGGCCGCGCGCGAGGGCAAGCTGGCCCAGGGAGTCGAACAGGCCAGCGCCGCCAATTCGGGTCTTGCGATCTTTGCACTCGGCAAGCATGGCGGGCAGGAACTCAACTATTCCTCCGATATCGACATTGTCGCGTTCTACGATCCGATGGTGGCGGTGCTGCCCGAGGATGCCGATCACAACAAATTCTATGTCCGGATCATCCGCCGGCTGGTGTCCATCATGCAGGACCGAACGGCCGACGGATATGTGTTCCGCACCGACGTGCGCCTGCGCCCCGACCCGGGCTCGACCCCGGTGGCGATATCGTTCGATGCAGCGCTGGGCTATTATGAATCGCGCGGCCAGAACTGGGAACGGGCGGCCTGGATCAAGGCGCGGCCCTGCGCCGGCGACATCGGAGTGGGCAATCAGTTTTTAAAGGAACTCGCGCCCTTCATCTGGCGCAAACATCTCGACTTCGCGATGATCGCCGATATTCAGGCCATGAAGCGTCAGATCAACATTCACCGCAAGGTGGGTGAACAGCGTGTGCTGGGCCATAACGTCAAGCTGGGGCGCGGCGGTATCCGCGAGATCGAGTTTTTCGTCCAGACCCAGCAATTGATCGCCGGTGGGCGCGATCCCGCCCTGCGTATCCGGCCAACGGTAGAGGCGCTGGCGGCGCTGGTCGAGGGCAAATGGATCAGCCCCGAGGCGGCAAAGGATCTTGAGCAAACCTACTGGTTCCTGAGGGCCGTGGAAAACCGGCTCCAGATGCTGCGCGACGAACAAACCCATGTGATGCCCGAGACCGAAGAGGGCGTCGCGCAGATCGCGCTGCTAATGGGCTGCGCGACCCGCGAGGCGTTCGAGGCCGACTATCGCGCCGCTCTGGCCCGGGTTTCCGATTATTACGCCGAGCTGTTTTCCGAGGGCGAGAGCCTTTCGGGAGATCTGGGCAATCTGGTGTTTACCGGTTCGGACGATGACCCGGATACGCTCGAAACCCTCGCAAATCTGGGGTTCGCCAATCCCGCTGCCGTTTCGGCCACCATTCGCAAATGGCATTATGGGGGCTATGCGGCAACCCGCGCCTCAAAGGCGCGCGAGCATCTGACCGAGTTGATCCCCGGGCTGCTCAAGACCTTTGCCGATAGCGGCAACGCCGATATCGCCTTTGCCCGGTTCAACGATTTCCTGACCCGGCTGCCGGCGGGCGTGCAGATGTTTGCGCTGCTGCGCAATCACGCCCATCTGCGCCAGTTGCTGCTCGATTTCATGTCCTCGGCGCCGAGGCTGGCCGAGGCTGTGATCCATCGGGCCCATGTGGTGGACGGGCTGATCGATCCGTCCTTCGCCGGCGATATCGTAACCTCGGAAAACCTTGTGGCCAGCGTCGATGCCTTTCTGAGCGAAGCCCGCAGCTTCGAGGATCTGATCGACCGGGCGCGCATCATCGGGCAGGAACAGAAATTTCTCATCGCTGCCGGCCTTGTGGGCGGCGCGTTGTCGGCGCAACAGGCGGGCCGCCAGTTTACGGCACTGGCCGAAACACTGCTGGCCCGGCTGTTTGCTGCTGTGCGCGAAAATTTTGCGCAACGGCACGGATCGGTCCCCGGCGCGCAGGTTGGACTGCTCGGTTTCGGCAAGATGGCCAGCCGGGAGATGACGCTGACCTCCGATCTCGATTTCATACTGCTCTACGATGTACCCGAGGGCACGACAGGGTCGGATGGAGAGCGAGAGCTCGACGTCGCCACCTACTTCACGCGCCTCACTCAGCGGCTCGTTGCTGCCATTTCCGCGCCAACCGCCGAAGGGGTGCTTTACGAGGCTGACATGCGGCTGCGGCCCTCGGGCAATGCCGGACCGCTGGCCACCAGCCTGAAACGCTTCCGCACCTATCAGAGCGATGAGGCCTGGACATGGGAGCATCTGGCGCTGACCCGCGCCCGCGTGGCGATCGGTGATGAGGGATTGGCCGAAACCGTCGATAGCGAGATTGCCCGCATCATGGCGCTTCCGCGCGACCGGGCAAAAATCGTGGGAGATGTTCTCGACATGCGCGCCCTGATGGCCAGGGAGCGTCCGCCGCGTCACCCTTTCGATCTCAAGCTCCATGATGGCGGGCTGGTCGATCTGGAATTTGTCGCCCAGACGGCGCAACTTCTCGAAGGGGCAAAGCTCGATGTACCACAGGCCCCGCCAGCCAAAGTGCTCTTAAGGCTGACGGAAACAGGCACCCTTCCGCAAGGCGAGCGCCTCGCGGAAATCCATGCGACCTATGCGACGATCCTGCAATTGATGAGCGCTTGCCTTCTCGATCCGCTCAAGGACGAGGGCTGGACACCGGCCTTCCGTGAACTGGTGGCGCGCCGTGCCAACTATCCCGATTTCGCCAGACTGGAGGCCGACATCGTGGCGATGCGCGCGGAAGTGAGCGCGGCAGCCGCTCAATTTTACAAGAACATGAGAGGCTAGGCCGCCTGCGCCGTGGCAATTGAAATCGGGGTTGGCAATTTGTGTTCCTGCGCCGGCGCCATGGGCAGGGAAATGGCCACAGTGGTCCCGATGCCCTCCAGCGAATCTATGGCCAGCCGCCCACCGCTTTGTTCCGCCACGGCCCGCGCGATGGCGATGCCCAGGCCGACGCCGTCATGGTCCCGCGTGAACGCGGCATCGGGAAGCGCGAAAGGCTGGGAGAGCTTGCTCATCTGCTCTTGGCTCATGCCCGCGCCGGTATCGGTCACTTCAAGCACGACGCCATTGTCCGCTGGCCAGGCGGCGACCCGGATCAAGCCGCCGGCCGGAGTGAATCGCAATGCGTTTTCGATCAGATTGGCGAGCATGCGGTCGAGATAATGCCGGTCGGCCAGAAGGTCGCCCTGGGTGCGCCGCGCCACGTCGAGCCGTACGCCGGCCTTGGCGGCGCGACCGGCAAAGCGGATCGAACAGCCTGAAAGCAGATCGTCGATGGCGATGGTCTCTTTTTTGAGAGTCTTACGGCCACCTTCGAGTTCGGCGAATTCAAGAATTTCCGCAAAAGACGTCAGCAGCTTTTCACCGGCGCATTTGATGTCGGTGACATAGGATCGATATTTGGGGTCGCCCAGGGGACCGAAGGTCTCGAGCGCGATCATGTCGGCAAAGCCGATTATGTGATTGAGCGGTGTGCGGATATCGTGGGAGAGGTGGGAAAGAAAACTCGTCTTGGCACGGCTTGAAGCCTCGGCCTTTACCTTTTCCTCGTGGTAGCGCCGGGCGAGCTGGCGCTGTTCTTCCCGGATCGAACCCAGCAGCCGGTCGGCGGCCTTGCGCTCGGTAATATCGGTGACGATGGTGATGAAGCCGCCGGACGGGCAGGGGCGTTCGTCGAGCATCACAACCGAGCCATCCTCGCGCGCCACCTCGACGACACGCTGGCGCTCGGTATCAAGGACCGGACGGGCGGAAACTTCGCCTGAAATCGTTTCGCTGATATCGGAGTAACAGGCGCCGGGCATTGTTGCCGTCCGATCAAGCCGCAAGAGACGCGCAAAAGCGGGGTTGGTGCAGACCAGAAGCCCGTCCTCAGACCAATGTGCCAGTCCGTATGGCACGGCTTCGATGGCTGGAAGCAGGGCCGCGCCACGTCTGGTCCGCCGGTAGCTCGTGTGAACGATCAGCCCCGCGCCCAACAACAGGCCGGCAAGAATCCAGCCATGGCGCCACGCGAGATCGTCGAGAACGGAAAACCGGGAAATGAACACAGCGACTTCGCCCGCGTCATTCGTGAGCGGCGCCCTGGCATGAACATATTGATCTCGCGGCAGGAGTGGGCTGGCATCGTCTCCCGTCGCTGCGGGCGATACACCGAGGAGCACCTGCCCATCGGCGCCGAGAACAACAAAATGGGTGCTGTCCGCAAATCCGGACGGCAGCAAGGGCAAGCTGGAGGGCAGGGTGTCGAAGTGGTCCGGTGCAATCTGGGCCGCAGCAAGGGCAGCAACCAGTTGAGCCCGCTTCTCAAGGTCGATCTGTGAGCGGGCAAAATCATTGCCAATGAAAAGCGCCGCCGAGGCAAGGGTCGCAACGAGCGCCAAAAGGGCAGGAACCGGCAGATTCCCGGCGGCCAGAAGACGCTGCACCAGGCCCTTGGCTTGGTCCCCGAATCCCATATCGCTGCCGCCGGATGTCTCCGCCGAACCCATGCCCGATCAACCGCGTTCCAGCGGCTGCCCCTACCAATTTCGTGATGCTAAGACTTTGAATCGGTTGCATGACTCTTGTCCATAGGCATTTTTTGCCGGTATTTGCGCGGACCGGAATTGTCGAGTCGGCAGAGTCACTTAGGACCGAAAAAAATATTTCCACTTTGTTAAGGGTCGCGCTGCGCTGGGCCGGTGTCATCCAAGAGACATGCGACTCATTCCCAAGGCTGCTATTCTATGCGGCTGTCCAACGGATTTATCCGGTGTCGGATTTACAGATGCTGCAGCGTCCTTGCGGCAAGGTCAGTGCTTGACGAATTTCGGAATTGAATTTATCAAGTATTATCTTGTTAAATTAATCACCTCAGGTTCCGCTTGCGCATGTGGGAAGGCGCGGGCGGGAATGCCGGGTTCTCTTCCCTTCTGGTTGTCCGATGTTCCGCTGGTTCGAAAAACTGCTCAATCCCTATCCGCCCGAAGCGCCTTCGCAGCCGCCCAATACGCTGCTGGCCTTCTGCCTGCACTATATGGACGGCGTAAAGCTGCCCCTGATTGCCATGGCGGTGCTCTCGACGCTGGTTGCACTGGCCGAAATCGCCCTGTTCGGGTTCCTCGGCAACGTGATCGACTGGCTTTCGGCTGCCGACAAGGACACCTTCCTGGCCCAGGAAGGTCCGATGCTGTTCTGGATGAGCCTGTTTGTGCTGCTCGTCGTGCCGACGCTGGTGCTGATTTCGAACCTGATCATCCACCAGACGCTTCTGGGCAATTTTCCCCAGCGTATCCGCTGGATGGCGCACCGCTATCTCATCCGCCAATCGATGAGCTATTTCCAGGACGAATTTGCCGGCCGCATCGCCACCAAAGTGATGCAGACAGCGCTCGCCGTACGCGAAACGGTGATGAAATTGCTCGACGTGCTCAATTACGTCATTGTCTATTTCATCGGTGCCGTGGTTCTGGCGGCCATGAACAATGTCTGGCTGGCGCTGCCCTTCATTGTCTGGGTCATCGCCTATGTCTTGCTGCTGCGCTATTATGTGCCCAAACTGGGCAAGATTTCCGAACTGCAGGCCGACGCGCGCTCGATGATGACCGGCCGGATTGTCGACAGCTACACCAACATCGCGACGGTCAAGCTGTTCTCCCATTCGAGCCGCGAGGAAACCTACGCCCGAGAAGCAATGGACGAGTTCCTCGATACCGTCCACGGCCAGATGCGCTATGTGACGATCCTCAACCAAGGCATTACCATTCTCAATGGATTGTTGCTGTTTGCCGTGGGCTTTGTCGGCATCTGGCTCTGGCTCGACGATCTGGTCAGCGCCGGTGCCGTTGCGGCGGCCGCTGCCATCGTTCTGCGCTTCCAGGGCATGAGCCAGTGGATCATGTGGGAAATGTCGGCGCTGTTTGAGAACATCGGCACGGTGCGCGACGGCATCAATTCGCTCTCGCTCCCCTCGATCGTCGCCGATGAACCCGATGCGCCCAGGCTTGAACGGGTTAAGGGCGATATCGTTTTCAAGGACGTGGCGTTCAACTACGGCAAGAAGGGTGACGATGAGAGCTCCAAGGTTATCGAAGGGCTCAACCTGCATATCCGCGCCGGGGAAAAGATCGGCCTTGTCGGACGTTCGGGGGCGGGCAAGTCGACGATCGTCAATCTGCTGCTGCGCTTCTACGATCGCCAGAGCGGGCACGTGTTCATCGATGGCACCGACGTGGCATCGGTCGCCCAGGATTCGCTGCGCGCCAACATCGGGGTCGTGACCCAGGACACATCGCTCCTGCACCGTTCGGTGGCCGACAATATCAAGTACGGTCGCCCCGATGCCACCGATGAGCAGATGATCGACGCCGCGCGGCAGGCCGAAGCCCATGATTTCATTCTGACGCTGGTCGATGCCAAGGGCCGCAAGGGCTACGATGCTCATGTCGGCGAGCGTGGCGTCAAGCTTTCGGGCGGCCAGCGCCAACGCATTGCGATTGCGCGCGTGCTGCTCAAGGATGCGCCGATCCTGGTGCTCGACGAGGCAACTTCGGCGCTCGATTCCGAAGTCGAAGCGGCAATTCAAAGCCAGCTCGACATGCTTATGGAAGGTAAGACGGTGATTGCCATTGCCCACCGGCTCTCGACGATCGCCGCCATGGATCGGCTCATTATCCTCGAAGAGGGCAGGGTGGTGGAACAAGGCACCCATGCCGAGCTTGTGGAAACGGGCGGCACCTATGCCCGCCTGTGGGCCCGCCAGTCCGGCGGCTTCATCGACGCGGATGCCGAGGAGGTTGCCGCGCAATAACGTGAAAGACGGGAAGGCTGGTGGCGGCGTAAGCGTGTTTCTAAGATATATCTTGACATAATCTCTCGCCGACGCCATTTATCAGAACATGACGCAAGAGACCCTCAGCCTTCCCGCCCGCATCTCGAAAATCTTCGAAACCTGGATCATGCCCTTCGAGCACAAGGGAGATATCCAGCCGCCCGACACGATCTGGGCGTTCCTTTGGTATTATATCCGCCAGGCCAAGGCGCCCTACCTCGCGGTCCTCTTGTTTACGGGCCTCACCTCGCTGTTCGAGGCGCTGTTCTTTTTCTATATGGGCCGGCTCATCGATCTGCTGGAAAGCACCGATGCAGCGGGCGGCTGGGCCGGGCTGATTTCCGCCCACGGCACCGAGCTTGCCATGATGCTGGTCGTTGTGGTGGTGGGGCGCTTTGCGGCGCCCGCGTTGCAGGCGCTGGTCGAGGAACAGACCATCGGGCGCGGGTTCAACACAATGGTGCGCTGGCAGACCTATGGCTATGTATCGCGCCAGTCTATCCGGTTTTTCAACGATGATTTCGCGGGACGGCTGGTCACCAAGGTGTCCCAGGCCGCCCAATCGCTCAACGATTTCGTCGCCAGCGTCATCCAGATCGGCTGGGCGCTGACCATTTTTGCCGGCACGACAATTTTCCTTTTTGCCCAGCTCGACTGGCGCATGGCGGCGCTTGTGGTGATCTGGATCGCTGCCATTCTCCTGATGGCCCGCTATTATGTGCCGCGCATGCGCTCCCGCGCCGCAGAGAACGCCGAAAATGCTTCGGTGCTCAACGGCCGGATCACCGACAGCTTCGCCAACGTCCAGACCCTGCGTCTGTTCGGCAACGCCGAAGACAACGACACCTACGTCAAAAAGGGGTTCGAGCGTTTCCTCGATTCCGCGACCCGGTTGGCCCGTCTCGTGACGGGCATGCGGGCCTCCATGGGCCTGCTGAGCACCGTAATGATCATGGCTTTCGGCTGGCTGGCCATCCAGCTCTGGACGGCAAACGCCATTACCGTGGGCGCTATCGCCTTCACGCTCAGCCTGGTGCTGCGCCTCAACATGATGCAGGGGCGCCTCATGGGGCAGCTCAACGGCATGATGCGCCATTTCGGCGTTGCCCAGAACGCGATGGAAACCATCGCCCAGCCTCTCGAATTGACGGACGCGCCTGACGCTAGGCCGCTCAAGGTCACAGGCGCCGGGATCAAGTTCGAAAATGTCAGGTTTCACTACGGCCGCGAAAAGGGCATCATCGAGGGCGTCGATCTCAACGTGCGCCCCGGCGAAAAGATCGGGCTGGTCGGTCATTCGGGCGCCGGCAAATCCACGCTGGTCAATCTGCTGCTGCGTTTTTACGATCTGGAAAGCGGGCGCATCCTGATCGACGGACAGGACATTTCAAAGGTTACCCAGGAATCTCTTCGCGCCCATATCGGGGTTGTGACCCAGGACACGGCCCTGCTGCACCGTTCGGTCAAGGCCAACATCCTGTTCGGCAGGGCCGGAGCGAACGAGGAGGAAATGATCGCCGCTGCCAAGAGCGCCGAAGCCCATGATTTCATCATGGATCTCAAGGACAGCCGCGGCCGGACGGATTATCACGCGCAGGTCGGCGAGCGCGGGGTCAAGCTTTCCGGCGGGCAGCGCCAGCGTGTCGCCATAGCACGGGTTCTGCTCAAGGACGCGCCGATCCTTGTCCTCGACGAGGCAACGTCTGCCCTCGACAGCGAGGTGGAAGCCGCCATTCAGAGCCAGCTCGACAAGCTCATGGACGGCAAGACGGTGATTGCCATAGCCCATCGCCTCTCGACAATTGCCGCCATGGACCGGCTGGTCATCCTCGATCATGGGCGTGTTGTCGAAGAGGGTACGCATGAGGCGCTGTTGGCGCGGGGTGGCCACTATGCCCGGCTCTGGGAACGCCAATCCGGCGGCTTCCTCGACCTCAAGGACGAGCAAGCCGCCGAATAGTCAGAGCCAGCGGCGGGTCGTTGCGAGAAATGTTTCGTAGTCGGCCCCGAACTTGCGGGCAAGATAGGCCTCTTCGCGTTGCACCACTACGCGATCGAGGACGAACCACAGGACAGGCAGCGCGATCAGCGTCCATTCCAGCGAAAACAGCAGGCCAATGCCCGTAAAGCTCAGCAGGAAGCCCACATACATAGGATTGCGCGTGAACCTGTAGGGGCCGCGTGCGACGATTGCCGTGGTCGGTTTGAAAGGCTCGGGGTTGGTCCCGGCGGCCCTAAATAGCCGGAAGGCCCAGATGTCGAGCGAGAGGCCCAAGACGAGCAGCACGCCGCCGATCAGTGTTTGCAGCGAGAACACTGCCGGAGCGGCCAGGAACCGGAGTGGAACCAAGAACTCCAAAATGATAGCCAAAGCCAGAAAGCCAACCGGATAGGTCGGCGGCAGGTGGGGAAGGCCGGGATTGTCGCGCTCGTTCTCGTCCATCATTGTCTCCCGGGGCGTCCGTCATTGGAGTTTTCCATTTCGCCCAGACATTGAACTAAATTAGATGTCGTCATCAAGGGCATGAGCGAGGGCCTGGCATGTGCGGAGTTCACACTCGATATGATTGCCTTGGATATGGAGGGTGCTGCCAAACCCTTGCACGGACTCGATGTTTCTATCGGACTTGAATCAGCACCTGAACTGGCTCGCGTATCACGCGAGGCTGTTGCGGAGGGGTAGTTCTGATGCGCAAACGGCTCTGAACTCACCTTGCAATCGGACGCGTGTGCCTTCTTTGTCACGGCGCAAGTCGAACCTGCGCGATATTTCTCGGACAATTGTATCACCCTCTTGCCCGGTCGTCCGGCAACCCTTAGCTTCTCGCCTCGCAGGGGTGCGGCGCCGGGGCTGGACGATCTCCAAAACAGTTTGCGGATCAGCCATTTGGCGGAAACATATTGAGCAGACGGAGATCACGGGATGAAGCGTTCCCGCGTCAATGACATCATTTCCGAAGCGGACGAATTCATCCGCTCTTTCGGCTATATCCTGCCCCCCTTTGCATATTGGACACCGTCCGAAATGAAGGACAAGCAGGACCAGATTGACAATATCTTGCGCTCCGGGTTGGGCTGGGACGTGACCGATTACGGGCAGGGCGATTTCGATGCGCTCGGCCTGTTCCTGTTCACCGTCCGCAACGGCGATGCGGCCGATCTCGGCAAGGGGCGCGGTATGCTCTATGCCGAAAAGATCATGATCTCGCGTCACGACCAGATTTCGCCCATGCACCGCCACACCATAAAGGCCGAGGACATCATCAATCGCGGCGGCGCCACGCTGGCGCTCCAGCTCTACAATGATGACGGAACGGGCGAAGGCATCGATACATCCGGGGAGGTCGAGGTGTTTACCGATGGCATCCGCCGCGTTCTGCCTGCGGGTGGTATTCTCGAACTCTCACCCGGCGAAAGCGTGACCCTGTTGCCGGGCAATTGGCACAAATTCTGGGGCGAGGGGGGCGACGTGCTGATCGGCGAGGTCTCAACGGTCAACGACGACAGGACCGACAACACGTTCCTCGATCCCATCGGGCGGTTCGCCGCAATCGAGGAGGACGTCGATCCGATCCATCTGCTGGTTTCTGACTATGAAAAATGGTTTGGGGCCGGCGGCGGCTCGGGCTACTGACACCATCGTGATCGCCGGCGAGCGGAACCGGACATGCCTCGCAGGGTTGGCATTTTATGCCAATCCAAGAGGAGAAACCAATGTTCCGCCAAGCTCTTGCCGGTCTTGTGTGTGCAACGGCACTGACGACTCCCGCTATCGCCCAAACCTATGAAACCGAAGCCGGCGCTGTGGCGCTCGATCCGGTTGTCGAGGGGCTGCAGTTTCCATGGGGCATGGTATTTTTGCCCGACGACAGCATGTTGGTGACCGAACGGTCGGGCAATTTGCGCCATGTTGCGGCAGACGGGACAATTTCCGATCCGATCACGGGGGTGCCCGAAGTGGTTTTCGAGGGGCAGGGCGGTCTGCTCGATGTGGCTCTCGATCCCGAATTTGAATCCAACCGCTATGTCTATGTGAGCTACGCCGAACCCGGCGATGAGGCCGGGACAAATTCCACGGCCGTGGCACGCGGGGTTCTGAGCGAGGACAGGGGGCAATTGTCCGATGTCGAAGTCATCTTCTCTCAACAGCCCAAGCTGCCCTCGACGCTGCATTTTGGCTCCCGGCTGACGTTCGACAATGATGGCTATCTGTTCATCACCACCGGTGAGCGGTCCGATGCCGAGTTCCGCGTTCAGGCGCAGAATCTCGATTCACACCTGGGCAAGGTGATCCGCATCCTGCCCGACGGGTCGGTGCCCGAGGACAACCCCTTTGTCGATACACAAGGCGCGTTGCCCGAAATCTGGAGTTATGGTCATCGCAACATGCAGGGTGCCGACATGCATCCTCAAACCGATCAGCTCTGGGTGGCCGAACATGGACCGCGCGGCGGCGACGAGCTCAACAAGGTCGTGCCCGGTGGAAACTACGGCTGGCCGTTGTTGACCGAAGGCACCGAATATTCGGGCGATCCCATCAACCCGCCTCAAGACCTGCCCGACGACCTGGTGGAAGCCGAACGGACCTGGGTACCATCCCCGGCGCCATCCGGGCTGGCGTTCTACACGGGCGATCTGTTCCCCCAATGGCAGGGTGACGCCTTTATGGGGGCTCTTGCCGGCACCGACCTGATCCGCATCGACCTCGAGGGCGAAGAGGTGCTGGGCGACGAGTTCCTGTTCGGAGACGGTTTTCCCCATCGTATCCGCGATGTAACCGAGGGACCTGATGGCGCGCTTTATCTCATTACCGACGCCGATCCGGGGCAGATTCTGCGGTTGAGCCCGGAGCAGTGATCGGCTAATCAATCCGGGCGTCGGGGGAACCGGCGCCCGGGCCATCCCGATCGCCCGGAGCGGGATCGAACTCGCACAGGGTGAGAGGCACCCTTGCTGGTCCCGCGCATTTGGGGACCATTCATGATCACCAGAACCCTGTTCGCGGCAGCGCTTTGTGGCGCTGCCTTTATTTCGTCCGCGCCGGCTCAAGAGTACACGTTCCGGTTGCACCAATTCCTGCCCATGACCGACAGCGTACCGCGTGAGGGCCTCATTCCGTGGGCCGAGACTATAGAGGACCAGTCGGACGGGAGGATAAAGATCGAATATTATCCTTCAATGATCCTCGGCGGCGCGCCCGCCAATCTGTTCGATCAGGCCCAGGACGGCGTTGTCGACCTGATCTGGACGGTGCTCGGCTATACCCCCGGTCGCTTTCCAAAGTCCGAAGTGTTCGAAATGCCGTTTCTCGTCACCAATGCCGAGGACACCTCGCGTGCCTTCCAGCGCTTTGTCGAAGAAAATGCCATGGACGAGTTTGCCGGCGTCAAGCTGATTGCCGTCCATACCCATGGACCTGGCGTTTTTCATTCCTCCGGCCCCATTGAAACACTCGAGGATCTTGCCGGCCTCAAGGTACGCGGTGGGTCGCGGGTCATCTCGGCCATGCTGACCGATCTGGGGGCCGAGGCCATCGGCATGCCCGTCCCGCAGGTGCCTGAAAGCCTGTCGCGGGGCGTGATCGACGCGGCAACCATTCCCTGGCAGGTGACCATGGCGCTGCGCACCAGCGAGATCGTTTCCCACCATACCGAGTTCTCGGGTGACCATGGGCTCTATACCCAGACCTTTGCCTTCGTGATGAACCGCGATAGCTACGAGAGCCTGCCCGATGACCTCAAGGCGGTGATCGACGCCAATTCGGGAATCGAATGGGCCGGACGGTTCGGAGCGGCCAACGATTCCGATGACATCGTCGCCCGCGATCAGGCGCTGGCCGAAGGCAATACGATAGTGACCCTCGACGCCGAAGAGACCGCACGCTGGCGTGCTGCAGCGCAGATAACCATCGACAACTGGTTTGCCGAAACCGCTGAAAACGGCATCGACGGCGAGGCGCTTTATGGACGAGCGCTTGAGTTGGTGGCGCAAGAGACGCACTAAGGGAGCAAAAGTGGCGGTGAGGCGTTGTCATGCTATAGGCTGACGGCGCGCCGCCGGCACAATCCATTTTTGATTTGATCGATAACGAGGTTTCCACCCCGTGCCCAAACTTTCCGACAAGCCGCTCCTTGAGGTGCGGACTGCCAAGATTCGCGATATCCCTGCCATCATCAAGCTGACCCAGAGGGTGTACCCCGAAGAAGGACCTTACCTTCCCGGCACGATCCGCGGGCAGATCAACGCCTTTCCCGAGGGCCAGTTCGTTGCCGTCTATGACGGGCAGATCGTGGGCTATGCGGCAACGCTGCAATTGGCCGAAAAGCAGATCTTCAAGCAGCACACCTGGGAAAACATCACCGGGGCCGGTTATGGCTCGCTCCACAATGGCAAGGGCGAATGGCTCTATGGCGTTGAAGTGTGTGTCGATCCGGGCCGCCAGCGCAGCCGAATTGGTCGGCGGCTCTATGAGGCGCGCCAGCGGTTGTGCGAGGAACTCTGGCTCAAGGGCATCGCCTTTGGCGGGCGCCTGCCGGGTTATCGGCGCAACAAGAAGGACTATCCGCGCGCCAGTCAGTATTTCCAGGCTGTGGTGGACCGCGAAGTGCGCGATCCGGTGGCCAGCTTTCAGATGAAGCTCGGCTTTGAGCCCGAATTGTTGCTGCGCAATTACCATCCCGACGACAAGGCTTCGGGGGGCCACGCTGCGCTCATGGTGTGGCGCAATCCGCGCTATGACGAAGAAGACGAGGCACGCCCGGCCCACCGGCGCAGCCGCGAGACCGTGCGCGTGACCACGGTGCAGCTCGAGGCGCGCCGGTTCGCCGACGCTGAGGCGTTTTTTACGCACATGGAATATTTCGCGGACGTGGCGGCGGACTACGCATCCGACTTCGTGGTTTTTCCCGAACTGTTCACACTGATGCTGCTCTCGAGCGAACCCGAGCAACCGCCCCATGAGGCGATCCTGCGGCTGACCGAATACACGCCGCAATTTATCGAGCGCATGCAGCAGATGGCGCTCAAATACAACATCAACATCATCGGTGGCACCCATCCCACGATCACCGAAGACGAGGACATCCAGAACGTCTGCTATGTCTTTTTGCGTGACGGCACCGTCCACGCCCAGGAAAAGATGCATCCCACGCCCGACGAACGGGATTATTGGGGCATCGTGGGCGGCGATTCCGTGGATGTGATCGATACAGATTGCGGTCCGATCGGGGTGATGATCTGCTACGACAGCGAGTTTCCCGAAGTGGCCCGGCGTCTCGCCGATCAGGGCGCCCGCATCATGTTCGTGCCCTACTGCACCGATACGCGCCAGGGTCACCTGCGGGTGAAATATTGCTGCCAGGCCCGCACCATCGAGAACCAGTGCTATGTCGTGACCTCGGGGATTACCGGCAACCTCGCCAATGTCGACAATCTCGACATCAACTACGCTCATTCCTCGATCTTTACGCCCTCGGACATGCCCTTCGCCCGCGACGGGATTGCGGCAGAAGCCAGCGAGAACGTGGAGATGGTTGTCGTTGCCGATCTCAACCTCTCGACCCTGCAATGGGCCCGCTCGCAGGGTGCGGTGCGCAACCTGCGCGACCGCCGCTTCGACCTTTATCGCATCCGTTGGAAGGATGGTGGATAAGTTTGCGCTTATGCAGCCGCGCATGACAAAACCTCCGACGGCGAGATCGCCTCGGGCTTTGATTGCCATTCGAGCTTAGCTCTCCTGGCCTTCTCACCTCCAATCGTGCCACCGGCACGATTGGCCGAAGGACGGATCGAAGTAGACGGCATGGGGCGATGAACGCTCCGCATGATTTAGTTTTTATATGAAGCGATCATCGCCCCACGCATCCGGGGTTTTTGGCTTATGGCGGCGTCTCGGGCTGGGGTTTGTCGTCCGGGATATTGGCATTTTTGGTGGGTCGGTTGGCGAACCGGGAAACCGGTGCCCACTTTCCCTGCCAACCTCCCGTCGGTGCCCCTCTCCCTTTCGGGAGTACGACGTGGACTCCCATCCTCGCCCGGCCATCCGTCCGCTTTGGGCCTTCCCTGCGGCGACCCGCATGGAACCCGGATCGGCCAACGGACATTCTGGAGCGCCTGGAGACCGATGTGGTCCTAGGCTCGGACCCATGCTTCCCCTTTCTCCATCCTGCCCTCACCGGAAGCTCGTATGCATCCTCGTCTCTGGTGCGGCCGTGCGAGGAGAATGGCACGAGGGACTGGGGACGGGGATAAAGTTTTTTACGCAGCGTTTCCAACTTCACCCGCGTCATCCTCGGGCGTTGCTGCCCTCGCGCATAGCGCTCCGGGCGTTCGCGCCTCAAATCGCTCCACCGGAGCGATTTGCCTACGGACGGCACTCACTCCCCGGGTCAAGCCCGAGGATGACGATGGGGGTGGGGCGAATGGTGGTGATGAAGCCGAGAGGATGACCCGACACCCATCACTGCCCCACTGCACCTAATCGACGTTGAACATCCATTTGACGCCCCAGCGGTCATAGAGCATGCCGAACCGTTTGGCCCAGAAGGTTTGTTCGAGTTCCATTTCCACTTCGCCCCCCTGCTTGAGGGCGGCGAACATGCGCTCGGCGTCCTCGACGGTTTCGGGGTGGACCGAAAGATAGACGCCGGAAAAAGAATTGGCCTGCGCCATGGGGGCATCGGAGGCGAAAATCGTGCCGTCGGGCCAGGTCAGGGCCGCGTGCATGATCTGGTTCTGCATCTCGGCGGGGACGTGCTCGGCCGATGGCGTATCCTTGTGGGCGGTCATTTCAAGTTCGCCGCCCAGCACCGACTGGTAAAAGCTCATCGCCTCGCGGCAATCGCCGGCGAAGTTGAGATAGGGGGTGATCTTCATGTGGAGCCTCCTCGGGCCGAACTCGGAAAAAGCATTTTATTTCAATATCTAATGCCAGAGACCGGATTCAGAATACGATACATCTGAATCCGGCCGTCAGCCACTTGAATCTATCTATCAACTGGCCTGCGCGGCAAAGAAGCTTTCAATCAGCGGCAGCATAAGGTCGGTCTTGAACATGATATCGTAGTGGGTCGCCCCAGGGATCACGGCGAACTGGCGTGCGGTGTTGAGCGCGGGACCCATCGGACCGGTCGAAGACTGTCCGCCGAGCAGGCGAAACATCTCGAGGGCCTTGTCGAACTGGACGAGGTCGGTATCCCCGATGATCATCAGAACCGGTACGGGGATCGAGGCGATCTGTTCGTCGGTCCAGCTTTGCTCTCCCGAAACCATCGATTCTCTGATCTTGTCGACGAATCCGGAGAACCGCTCGGGCTGAGGCGCAACGGCCTCATAGGCGGCCAGCATGGGGGTGCCTTCCATCATCTCCGCTGTCATATAGGGCCAGCCGGCCCGCACCGAATCCCAGATCGAATCGGGCTGGTGGGAGGCCGAAATGATGACAAGGTTCTTGACCAGTTCGGGATGCAGGACTCCCACGCCCATCGCAGTGCCGCCGCCCATGGAAAAGCCCACGATATCGATGGGCCCCAGATCCATCTGCTCGATGAACCCCGAAACGTCCTGTGCGAACTGCTGCATGGACAGGGGGCGGTCGAGATCGACGGTGCGGCCATGGCCCTCGAGTTCGATTGCATAGACCTTGCGGTTTTCGGCAAGCGCGGGGAGGATCGGCCCCCATGCCTCGATGGTCATCAGCCCGCCATGGATGAGCACAAGCGGCTCGCCTTCGCCATGGACCTGATAATACATCTCCAGCCCGTCGATATTGACGGTCCCGTCCTCGGAGGGGACGGGCACGTCCGTGCTCAGTTCGATGGGATCGAACGTCTCTGCCATGGTGGCGTCCTGTGCGCCGACGGGGAAACAAACAAGCGTCGCCAGGGCGATCGCCGCAAATGCGGTCTTGATGAACATGATGTCCTCCTTGGGTAAGATGCCCATAGGACGGACGGCCAATTGGCGCCCCGACAAGAGTGAGAAAAAAATTATGCGCCCGAGGGCGACCCGCCCAGTTTGTCGAGATGGGCGCGAATGTGAACGGCCTCTGCCGTGGTGTTGGCGTGGGCAATGGCGATGTCGAAGGCGATGCGTGCCTCCTCGATGCGCCCGAGGTCTTTGAGCAGCCCGCCGCGCAGTCCATGAAAATAGAAATAGCCACCCAGCGCATCGGCGAGGGGCTCGATCAGGTCGAGCGCCGCTTGCGGCCCTTCGATCTTTGAGACCGCCACGGCCCGGTTGAGGGTAACGACGGGGGAGGGCTGCAGGGCTTCGAGCACCCGATAGAGAAGCTCGATCTCGGTCCAGTCGGTATCGGCGGGCGTTTTCGCGTGGGCATGTAACGCCGCAATGGCCGCCTGAACCTGGAACACACCCGGGCGCCGGTGCCGCATCGCCTTGTCGATAAGCGCAAGCCCTTCGTCGATCATGCGGCGATCCCAGAGCGCGCGGTCCTGATCGTCGAGCAGAACGATGTTGCCGGTCGTGTCGAACCGCGCCGCGTCGCGCGATTGCTGAATAAGCAAAAGGGCGAGAAGGCCCATCAGTTCGGGCTCAGTCGGGAACAGCCCGAGCAGCAGCCGGGCCAGCCTGATCGCTTCCTGAGCGAAGGTGTTGCGGGTTTCCGTTCGCTCGCCGGCCGAGGTGTAGCCCTCGTTGAACACCAGATAGACCATGGCCGCCACAGCGCCCACCCGCTCGGCGCGATCCGCGGCGTCGGGTGTCTCAAAGCTTGCGCCAGACTTGGCAATGCGCGCCTTGGCGCGGGTAATGCGCTGTTCCATGGCCGCATCCGAGACCAGAAAGGCACGGGCGATCTGCCTGACCGTGAGCCCCGAAACGATCCGCAGGGCCAGGGCAATCTGCTGGGTGGCCGGCAGATCCGGATGACAGCACACAAACAGCAGCCGCAGGATGTCGTCGCGATAATGGGAATCGTCGATCCGCTCGGCAATGTTGCTTTCGGCATCGGAGGTGTCGGAAATCTTATCTTCTTCGGGCAATTCGGTAAATCGCGCGCGGCGGCGGACGTTGTCGATGCCCGAATTGCGACCCACAAGGATCAGCCATGCCGCCGCATCGCGCGGCGGACCGTTTTTCGGCCACGATTTCAGCGCACGCAGGCATGCCTCCTGGAAGGCTTCCTCGGCCATGTCGAGGTCGCGAAAATACCTGTATAGCGCGGCAACCGCCCGGGGGCGGGCACCGGCCAGTGTCAGGCCAATCCAGTCGGCATCCTTGTCGTTCACTTTGCTTGCGCTCCGGGGAAGAAGTCGCGGACCGGGCGGATCTCATAGGACCCCATGCCCGGATTGGCCTCGGCCAGATCGCGCACAACCTGCACAACCTCTTCGAGGCTCTCCGCGTCGATGACGTAAAAACCGAGAAACTGTTCCTTGGTTTCGGCGAAAGGTCCGTCCAGCACCATCGGCTCGCCAGCGGTCTTGCGCAGGGTCGTGGCGGCAGTCGTCGGCATCAGCCGAGCCACCGGTCCCATCTTGCCCGCTTCGACCAGCGGCTTCTGAACGGCGAGAAGATCGGCCATGATCTTGTCGTCGTGTTCTTTCGACCATCCGCCAACGGCGGCTTCGTCGTTGTAGCAAAGGATTGCGTAGAGCATGGCCAAACTCCTTGTATGGCGAGGACGCACCCGGCGCGCCGCATCCGACAGGGCGGGCGAAAATTTCCATAGGTTATAGGGAAAGCCAGATTGCATCGGGTTGCCGTTTATTGCCAGTGCGGCATGCAACCCATCGGGCGCGCACCGCATTAATCGGTGAGCAGGTCTTTTGGGAGATATGGCCATGACACTCACGCGCGGTGAAATCGAGCGGGTACTCGGTCCCATAGACGAACATCTGGCCGCCGAAATAGCGGCGACCGAAGCCACCGAAGCGGATTTGACAAAGGCACTGGTCTGGCTGGACGCCGATGAGGCGCGGGTCAATGAGGGCGATCATCTGCCGACCGGCAAAGTGGCCGAGTTGATCGGAATTCTCGAAACGGCAGATGATGAAGACGGGTACTCGCCGCCGACCCGCCAGGCGGACGATTGGGTGCAGTAAGCCCACCAAGGGACTGGACAACACGCACAAATTTTAGTGATGTAGGTGTCTTTCCCCGCGCCTTGGCGCGTCACTAATATTTTTTGAGCGGGGCCATGTCGGCAAAGTTCAAGTCGTTTATTACCGATCTTCTAGCGCAAATCGATATCCAAATAGGCGGCTCGCGGCCCTGGGATATCCAGGTTCACGACGACCGCCTGTTCAGCCGCGTCATGACCCACGGGACCCTGGGGCTTGGCGAAGCCTATATGGACGGCTGGTGGGACAGCGAGGCGGTCGATCAGTTTCTATACCGATGCCTGACCGGGCAATTGCAGAATCGGGTCAAGTTCGATCCGGCTCTGGCACTTCTGACCATCAAGGGCATGGTGCTCAATCCCCAGCGGCTGCATGTGCGCGAAGTTGGCGAAAAACACTACGACATCGGAAATGACCTCTACAGGCGCATGCTCGACCCGCGCATGATCTATTCGTGCGGCTATTGGCGCGAGGCTGAAACGCTCGATGCCGCCCAGGAAGCCAAGCTCGATCTGATCTGTCGCAAGGTCGGCCTCAAGGAGGGCATGCGCATCCTCGATATCGGCTCGGGCTGGGGTGGTTTGCTCAAATTTGCCGCCGAGCGCTACGGCGTTTCGGGAGTGGGCATCACTGTCTCCAAGGAGCAGATGGCATACGCCAATGAAACCCGCGGAGACCTGCCGATCGAAACAAAGCTCCTCGACTATATGGACGTCGATGGCCAGTTCGATCGAATCGTTTCGGTCGGCATGTTCGAGCATGTGGGCTACAAGAATTATCGGCCCTATTTTTCCAAGGTCAGTGAATTGCTGCCCGATGACGGGCTGTTCCTCATGCACTCAATCGGGGGCAGCCTGACCCGCCGTGCCGGTGAGCCGTGGCTGGAAAAATACATCTTCCCCAACGGTATGCTGCCATCACCCAAACAGGTCACGACCGCTGTGGAAGGCAAGCTGGTCATGGAAGACTGGCACAATTTCGGCGCCGATTACGATCCGACGCTCATGGCGTGGTATCGGAATTTCGAAGCCGCATGGCCCGAGATTTCCGAAAACTACGGTGAGCGCTTCCATCGCATGTGGCGCTATTACCTGCTCAGCTGCGCCGCCATCTTCCGGGCCCGCTGGGTGCATCTGTGGCAGGTGGTCTATTCCAAGGACGGGCTGCAGGGCGGGTATGTGTCGGTGCGCTAGAGCCAAGGATTTGATTGAATCAAATCCTTGGCTCTAAACCCCTGTTTTGTCGCGTGTCCGAACCGCAAAACCGTTTCCACTTTTGCTGGACACGCTCTAAAGCCCGGCGCCAATCAGCGGCGCGAGAAACACCAGGGTGATCGGAACGGTCAGGACCCCCAACACCGTCTGGAAGGCGATAATGCCTGCCATGAGCGGTGCATCGCCGCCCAGTTGCCGCGCCATGACATAGGCCGACGAGGCCGTGGGCAGACACTGGATCAACAGCACGACCAGCGCCGCCGGGCCGGTCAGTCCGACCGCCAAGCAGATTGCCACAGTGATTGCCGGGATGAGCAGGAAACGCGCGGCCGTTGCGGCCAGCGCAGGCCGGATGCCGCGCCCCAGCGCCTCCCAGTTGAGCGCGGCTCCGACGCACAACAGGCCGATCGGCAGGGCTGCCTGACCCATCGCCTGCATGAAACCTTCGATGCCGGCGGGCAACACGATGCCGGTCAAACGCAGGACGATGCCGGCCACGCACCCCAGAATCAACGGATTAAGCGCTATGGACTTGATCACGCTCACGGCCGATGGCTGGCGACTGCCGTAACGGGCAAAGACCAGTGAGCACACGATATTGACGGTGGGAACCAGAATGGCGTTGGCCACGGCGGCCAGCGCCGCGCCCGATACGCCCAGCAGCCCCACCGCGGCGGTGACACCGACATAATTGTTGAACCTTATGCCGCCCTGGACCACCGATGTCAGGATCGGGCCGTCGAACCGGGTCAGCCGATTGGCCGCAAGCAGAACCAGCGTCCCCAGAACCGCCGGGCCGACCAGCCCTGCGGCGATCAACCCTATGGGGGCGTCGGACAGGTCGGCCCTGTAAAGACCGTGCGCGAACAGCAGCGGCAACAGAACGAAATAGGCCAGCCGTTCGGCCTGGGGCCAGAAACCCTCGCCCAGAAAGCCGAAGCGCCTGAGCAGGTGCCCAAGTGTGATGATGAGTGCGATGGGCAACAGAGCCGAGAAGATAAGGGCGAGCATGGATGTCCGGATAACGAGGAATGTCCTTGTCTAGACGGCTCCAAACGTTTGGCCAAGCGCTACCAGAACAATAGGGATTTGTCGCGGCGTGCAATTTCATGCTCTCGGCGAACGATTTGCTGGCAGGCTATTTTGCGCCTCACGCAAATTTTGATCGTCCAGCCCTCGCACCTTCATCGTCATTGAGCGATAATGGGGCAACTCAAAACCGGGAGATTTCTTATGCGCCTGACCTTAACGGCAATGGCCATTTCCGCAGCACTGACCGTGCCGGCCATCGCTCAGTCTGAAGTCACGCCATTGGTCGATGCGAACTGGCTGATCGAAAATGCCGGCGCCGAAAATGTCGTCATCCTCGATATTCGCGACAATATCGAAGGCACCGATCTGGGCGAATTGCCCTATGTCGCCAATTCGGTCGTTGCGCCTTACGGTTCGGCCGGCTGGCGCACCGAGGTGCAGGGCGTTCCGGGCCAGATTCCGCCCGTCGAACAGGTTGCCGAACTGATCGGCTCGCTCGGCATAGACAATGACGATCACGTTGTGATCGTGCCCTGGGGTACCGATTCTTCGGAAATCGGCGGTGCCACCCGTGTCTATTGGACCTTCAAATATCTCGGCCATGACGAGGTTTCGATCCTCGATGGCGGCTGGCGCCAGTTCGACGCGGCCGGCGGCGAACGCGTCGCTGAACTGGCAACACCCGAAGCGGCCGAATTTACCGCCGAAGTGCGCCCCGAGTTGATCGCCACCACCGACGACGTTCTCGAAGCGCTCGAAAACGGCACGGCGCTGGTTGATGGCCGTCCTGTGGAACAGCATCTGGGTCAGTCCAAGAGCCCGGTGGTTGCCACCGCGGGCACCATCCCCGGCTCGGTCAACATTCCGCACTCCGAATTCTACAGCTCGGAATATGCACGCTTTGCCCAGCCCGATACCGTGGCTGCGCTGCTCGAAGCCGTGAATGTGACATCGGACGAAGACAGCATCGTTTTCTGCAACACCGGCCATTGGGCTTCGGTCGCCTGGTTCGGCCTGCACGAAATCCTCGGCAACGAAAACGCATCGATGTATGACGGCTCGATGGCCGAATGGACAGCGGACTCCTCGCGTCCGGTCGAATAATCGGTCGACCTTTGGTCTGACCCTTGCAGATGCCCCGGCGTTCGGGGCATCTGTCTCATTTCAGGACCTCATACTTTGAAAGACCGACATGTCTGACGTCGCTCTCGATCGTCCATCCTATCTGCCCGCTGCGGTGTCCGATCGGGCTCCCACGCTGGTGACCGGGCTGGGGCTGATCCTCGGTTTTATCGCCATCTGGTATCTCGTCGATCTGCGCCAGGCCTCCCTGTTCGCCATTGGCGGGGGTTTGGGTGCCGCACTTTATCACGGTGCCTTTGGCTTTACCGGCGGCTGGCGCCGCATGGTGGTGGAAAAACGCGGTCGCGGTATGCGCGCCCAGATGCTGATGATCGGGGTCACCGCCATTGCCATGATGCCGCTGATTGCAGCCGGCAATCTCGGCGGACAGCCGCTCGTGGGTGCATTGGCGCCGGTGGGCGTGTCCGTCATCGTCGGCGCGACGATGTTCGGCCTGGGCATGCAATTGGGCGGCGGCTGCGGATCGGGAACGCTGTTTACGGTCGGCGGCGGATCGGCTCGCATGCTGGTCACGCTTGGCTTCTTTATCGTCGGCGCTGTCCTGGGCACGGCCCACCTGCCGTTCTGGCTCGAAGCGCCCTCGCTCGGGGTCATCGACGCACGGGTGCAGTTCGGCCTTCCTGCCGCCATCGGGCTGACCATCATCGCCCTTGCGCTCGTCGCCATCGTTACCGCGGTGATCGAAAAGCGCGCGCACGGCAATCTCGAACCCGAGCCTGCGCCTAAGCGTCCGGGCTGGACCTGGCTGCTCTATGGTCCCTGGCCGCTGGTCGGGGCAGGGCTGGTGCTGGCCATCCTCAATGTCGCGACCCTGCTGGTGGCCGGCCACCCGTGGTCGATCACCTATGGCTTCGGGTTGTGGGGCGCCAAGATCGCCGATGCCGTTGGCATTCCTGTCGCGACCTGGGAATTCTGGACCTGGCCGGCTCAGGCAGAGGCGCTCAATTCCTCGGTCCTGACCGACAACACATCGGTCATGGATTTCGGCATCATACTGGGTGCTGGTCTGGCCGCCGCGCTGGCCGGAAAGTTCGCCCCCAAGGCAAAACTGCCCCTCGGTTCCCTGATCGCCGCCGCCGTCGGTGGTATCCTCATGGGTTATGGTGCCCGGCTCTCGTTCGGCTGCAACATCGGTGCGCTGTTTTCCGGCATCGCCTCGGGCAGCCTGCATGGCTGGTTGTGGTTTATCTGTGCCTTTGTCGGTTCGTTCATCGGCATCTGGGCCCGCCCCCTGTTCGGACTTGATGGATTTGCCAAAAAATGACCACCGGACGTAACACCCTCCTGTTTGGCGCGGCGCTGGCCGTCGGCACGGTGGCTATCGCCGCCGATCATATCTCCAACCCGGTCGTCCGTGCCTCCAATCCCGTGGCGCAAAGCGAGGCGGGCACCGCCAGTCCCGCCGTTGCGCCTTGTGCGGCCGGCGCCCCCTGCGCGGCCGGTGCGCCGGTCGCTGCGGCCCCTTGTGCGGCGGGGGCTCCCGTTGCTACGGCCCCCTGCGCGGCTGGAGCGCCGATGGCTTCCGCCCCGCCACCGCCTGCACCAATGCCCGAGGAACCAGCGAGCCAGCTAGCCGCCGCGCCTCCGCCGCCCGCACCCATGCCCGAACCGGAGGAGGCCGAGCCCGAAATGGCCCCGCCACCTCCGCCTCCAGCCACGATGCCCGAGGGGGCAACCGAAGCCCCCGATCTCGTGGTGAACTGATGAGTGATGCCCGCCAGCAGGCCCTGCACGAAATCGCCTTCTGCGAATCCGTGCTCGCCAAGGGCGGGCTCACGGTTCTGACCGAAACCCTGCGCGATGCATCCGACATCTCGGTCTGGACCCATTATCCCAAAGACGACGTCTTCGATCCCGAGACCGGGGCGCAATGGTTCTACCATTCGCACCCCGCCGACGACCCTGACGGGGCGATCGAGCACGGTCATTTTCACTGTTTCGTCCGCCCGCAGGGCACCAACGGCCCGATCCACCATCTGATCGCCATTGGCGTCGATCCCTTCGGCAAGCTCAAACGGCTGTTCACGGTCAATCAGTGGGTGGTGGGCGACGACTGGCTCGACGCAGAGCCCACAATTGCGCTGCTGGAAAAATTCGACGTCCACATGCCGCGCCCGTCCTATCTGGTCAATCGCTGGCTGACGGCGGTGCTGGCCGCTTATGACGATGAAATCCGGGCTCTGGTTCACGAACGCGACCGGACCCTGGCCGCGCATCGCCCCGAGGGCGATATCGCCGTGCGCGACGACAAGGCCCTCGAAGTCACCTCCGAACTGCTGTTTTAGCCGCCCTGAACGATTAGCTGGCGGTCTCGTTCGTCCTTGATCTTGCCAAATGGCATTATTCCTCATATTTTATGCCAAGAGGTGAAGTCATGCTGCACGAACTGCCCAGAGCCGACGCCGCCCCCGAGCGGCCCCAGATCACGGCGGCTGAGGCCGCCGCCATGGCGCGCACGGTCGTGAATCTGTTTGACCGCTGGGATCTCTCGGACGCCGAGGCGCGGGAAATCCTCGGCGGCCTTGCTGCCCGCACCTATGCGCGCTGGAAAGCAGGGGAGGTGGGGCGGATCGACCGCGATCTGGCGACCCGCCTGTCGCTGCTCATGGGTATCCACAAGGGGTTGCGCTATCTCTTTACCGATCCGGCACGCGGCTATGGGTGGGTCAAAAAGCCCAATAGCGCGCTCGGCGGTCGCACTCCGGTCGATATCATGGCGGAGGGCTCCATTTTCGCGCTGGCCCGCATCCGCAGCTATCTCGACGCTGAACGGGGCGGTTGGTGAGCGTTGCGGTTGCCCACATAAAATGGGGCAGGGCGTTTCGGATTATCCGCACGATCTATCCGCCAATCGACCTGTTCGAGGACATCGCCGACCCGGCCGATTGGGAGGCGCTGGCTTCGGCGGAATCGAAAACCAACCCGCGTGTCTGGGAGCACCTGGGCCGGCTCGATCTGATCCCGCCGCATCGCCGCGTGGCCGGGCAGGGGGCAAGCTGGTTGATGGCGCCTTTCGTTCATGTCAGCACCGATCGACCGGGTCGGTTTACCGACGGAACCTACGGCGTTTACAGCGCCGGCAGCAGTGAGGAAGTGGCCATCCGCGAGGTCGCCCACCACCACGCCATCGCCATGGCGGCCAGCGCCGAGGAGCCCGGCTGGACCGCGCAATTTCGCGTTCTGGTCAACGCGCTCGATCTCGACCTGCACGATGTGCGTGAGCGGCCCGACTGTCACCTGCCCGACGATTACGGACTGCCCCAAGCGCTCGGCAAAACGTTGCGCGCGGCCGGCAGCAATGGCGTCGTTTACCGCAGCGTGCGCGCGCCGGGCGGCGAATGCGTCGGCATCTTCTGGCCAGACCTCATGGAAATACCGGTTCAGGGTGATCATTTCGATTTCCACTGGGACGGCACGCGCGTCGACCGCGTGCGCAACTCGAGCACCAGCGCCATTTTCGCCCTGTAATTGTCGCCTCGACCACCCTATATGAAGGCTTGACCTTACCATGATGGGAAGCCTTACCGTGGCTTCACACAGTCAAGGATTACGCCATGAACGCCCCGGTTTCCCGCCAGTCGACAACGCTGAGCTTTCCCGTAGAAGGGATGAGTTGCGCGTCCTGTGTCAAGCGTGTGGAAACGGCGGCTGCCAAACTGCCGGGCGTCGTTGAGGCGCGGGCCAATTTTGCCAATGAAACCCTGACCGTCAGCCCTGGCCCCGACTTCGACGCCACTGCCTTGCGTGCGGCCATCAAGGACGCCGGGTACGAACTGCCGGTCGAAAAGCTCGAAATCGGCATCGAAGGGATGAGCTGCGCTTCCTGCGTCAAACGCGTCGAGGACGCGTTGGCTGGTGCGCCCGGAATCGTGTCCGCCTCTGTCAATCTGGCGACCGAAAGGGCAACGCTCGATATCGTGGGTGGCCAAGCCGGTCTTGCCGCGGCGGAAGCGGCGATCACGGGGGCTGGCTACACGCCCCATCGTCTGTCGGACCAGAACACCCAAAGTCGCGAACAGGCAAAGGCCGATGAAATCGGCGCGCTGCAGCGCGACGTCGTCATTTCCGGCCTTCTTACCCTGCCGCTGTTCGTTCTGGAAATGGGCAGCCATTTCTACGCGCCCTTCCATCAATGGCTGATGCAGACGGTGCCCATGGGATGGCTCTATCCGGCCTATTTCGTGCTGGCCAGTGCCGTGCTGTTCGGGCCGGGACGGCGGTTCTTTGTCAAAGGCGTTCCGGCGCTTTTCCGGCGCACTCCCGACATGAATTCTCTGGTGGCGCTCGGAGCCGGTGCAGCCTATCTTTATTCGAGTGTCGTCACTTTCGCCCCGCAATTTCTGCCCGATACGGCGCGCAACATCTATTTCGAGGCGGCGGCGGTCATCGTCACGCTCATTCTGGTCGGGCGCTTGCTTGAAGCCCGCGCCAAGGGGCGGACCAGCGACGCCATAAAGCGGCTCGTCGGTCTGCAGGCCAAATCGGCCCGCGTGTTGCGGGGTGGTGAGACCATCGAAGTCGCGCTCGACAGCGTTTGCGTCGGCGATATCATCATCATCCGTCCCGGCGAGAAAATCCCGGTCGACGGGATTGTGACCGAGGGCACGTCCTTTATCGACGAGGCAATGATCTCGGGCGAGCCGGCACCCGTGGCCAAGGCCGAGGGCGATACCGTGATCGGCGGCACGATCAACACGACCGGCAGTTTTCGGTTTAAAGTCACCAAAATCGGTGGCGATACAATGCTCGCCCAGATCATAAAGCTCGTCGAACAGGCGCAAGGCTCCAAACTGCCGGTTCAGGCGCTTGTCGATCAGGTGACGGCGTGGTTCGTACCGGCCGTCATGGCCATCGCGGCACTGACCTTTGTGGTGTGGGCCGTTTTCGGGCCCGACCCGGCATACACTTTCGCGCTGATCAACGCCGTTGCGGTGCTGATCATCGCCTGCCCCTGCGCCATGGGACTGGCCACCCCGACCTCGATCATGGTCGGGACGGGCAGGGCGGCAGAGTTCGGCGTGCTGTTCCGCAAGGGCGAGGCGCTGCAGCTTCTCCAGTCCGTCGGCATCGTCGCCTTCGACAAGACCGGAACACTGACCAAGGGCGTGCCCGAATTGACCGATCTGATCGTTGCTGATCGGTTCGAGGACGGCGAGGTACTTTCGCTCATCGCGGCGGTTGAGGCCAACTCGGAACATCCGATCGGCCAGGCTATCGTTACAGCAGCCCGCAACCGGGATTTGGTCATGCCGGACAGTGCAGATTTCGACTCGGTGCCCGGCTTTGGCGTTGTCGCGAACGTTTCGGGCCGCAGGATCGAGGTGGGCGCAGACCGCTACATGGAGCGTCTTGGTATCGATTTTGCCGCTTTCACGCCCGACATCGAGAGACTGGGTCGCGAAGGCAAGAGCCCGCTTTTCGCCGCTATCGATGGCAAACTGGCGGCCATCGTTGCTGTGGCCGATCCCATCAGGCCCACAAGCGCCGAAACGATTGCCCATCTCCATGCGCTCGGTTTGCAGGTGGCGATGATAACCGGCGACAACGTCAACACGGCGCGCGCCACAGCAGACCAGCTCGGCATCGACCACGTGGTGGCCGAGGTGCTGCCCGAGGGTAAAGTCGCAGCCATCGAGAAGCTCAAGACGGAGGGCAGAAAGCTCGCCTTCGTCGGCGATGGCATCAACGACGCGCCTGCGCTGGCCGCCGCCGATGTCGGCATCGCCATCGGCACGGGCACCGACGTGGCCATCGAAAGCGCCGGCGTGGTGCTGGTGGGGGGCGATGTGCGCGGGGCGGTGCAGGCCATCGCGATCTCGCGCGCCACGATGGGCAATATCCGCCAAAACCTCGGCTGGGCCTTCGGCTATAACGCGCTGCTGATCCCGGTCGCCGCCGGGGTACTCTTTCCCGCCTTTGGCGTCCTGCTTTCGCCCATGCTGGCGGCAGGTGCCATGGCGCTCTCGAGCGTTTGCGTGGTCACAAATGCCCTGCGTCTGCGGGGCTATCGGCCACCGCTGGTCGCGGACCGTAGGAGCACGACAGCATGAACATCGGACAGGCTGCAAAAGCGTCGGGCGTGACGGCCAAGATGATTCGCTACTACGAATCCATCGGCCTTATCACCCCCGCCGACCGGACCGAGAGCAATTACCGCGTCTATGGTGCTGACGACATCCACACGTTGCGGTTCATCAAACGCGCCCGCACGCTGGGCTTTTCCATGGACGAAACAGCGGCGCTTCTGGGCCTGTGGCAGGACAAGTCCCGCGCCAGCGCCGACGTAAAGGCCATTGCCACCAACCATATTGCCGAGCTCGAAAATAAGATCACCGAGCTTCAGGAAATGGCCGATACCCTCAAGCACCTCGCCCATTGCTGCTCAGGCGACAACCGTCCCGACTGCCCCATCCTCGGTCAGCTTGCCGGCACCGAGGTGCGGGCCTGATGCAAAAGGAGAATGACGTCTTTCAAACGTCAACCCGCGCAGCGGTGCGGGGCAGCGTGGAGAGAATTTCTGGGCCGTCCTCGCGCAAGATCACGATATCCTCGAGGCGCACGCCGAACCGGTTCGGCAAATAGATTCCCGGTTCTATGGAAAACACCATTCCCGTTTCAAGCGTCGTGTCGCTGGTTTCGGTAATATAGGGCGGCTCATGGATGTCGAGGCCCATTCCATGCCCGGTCCGGTGCAGGAAAAACTCGCCGAACCCGGCATCGGCAATCACCGTGCGGGCGGCGTTGTCGACATCGCACGCCCGAGCACCCGGCCGGGCGGCGGCCAGCGCGGCCTGAACTGCGCGCTCAACGGTTTCATGCACCTGTTCATATTGCGCCGGCGGTTCACCTAGAACGATCATCCGTGTCATGTCGGATGGATAGCCGGCCTTGCGTCCGCCGATATCAACCACGATCGCATCGCCGGCGCGGAATGTGCGCTCCGAACTCGCGTGATGAGGATAGGCGCCGTTTTCGGAAGCGCCAACGATGGAAAAGGCAGCACGTGCACCTTCGAGCGGATAGTGGTCGGCAATGATTTTGGCCAGCTCACGTTCGCTCATGCCTGGACGGATCCCTGCAACCGCAGCCTGAAATGCGCGATCGTTGACGCCGGCGCTGTCTTTGAGACGCTCGTATTCGAACGCATCCTTGCGCCGGCGAAGATAACCGATTGTATCGTCGGTAAAACGCCGAGACACACCCGGCAGCGCGTCGAGCGCGAAAAGTGCAAAATCGGCGCGCATTGTTTCATCGATCACCACGGTCGAGGCTCTGGCGGCGTCCATATGGTCCAAAAGGTCGGCAAAGGCCTTGGCCGGTCCGTCTGCGTCGGACCATTCGAAAAACGGCAGGTCGGTGTCCTTTCGGCAGTCTGACGCATTAAGGCGCGGCATCAGGAATCCGGCGCGGTCGTCCGAAACCAGTAGTAGGCATGGACGCTCGTCCCCATGGGCCTCGACGCCAGTAAGCCAGAGCAGATGGGAGTGCGGTCCCAGCACGACGAGATCCGTGCCCGTTTTCTGCATACGCTGGCGCAGACGAGCGATGCGTTCATCGAAAAGAGTAGCCATGGCGATTTTTTCTTTTTTGGATGGGAGAATGTGTTCCGGCCTTAGGTGCGGGCCGAGACGTGATTGAGGGTGATGACCCAGCCGGTTTCGGCGCGCTTGTGCAATATTCGCGTATTGATGCCCGTTTGGGTGCCAGTGTCCCGGACGAGGGTGTAAGCCCCGACCAGTTGTGCGACGCCGGGGGCCAACACCACGACGTTCATGTCCGAGAATTCAAGGTGACCGCGGCGACCCGGGCCACCGCCATAATCGCGTTCGTAGTGATCGAGAGTCGCTTGCCAATCGCTTTGAATTTGACCCCGGGAAACAAAAATTACATCGGGATTGGAAAATCCCTTCATGTAGCCGGCGAAATCGCCTGTATTCCACGCAGCCTGCATCTTTGCCATCACCGCGTAAATGGCGGCGATCTCCTGCCTATCGCTCATTGGCTTGCTCCGCGGTGCGACGCATCAGGAATTCCTGAGCGGCGGAAACCAGATGCCTTCGCAGCGCTGTTCCGGCGCGCTGTGCATCCTGGTCCAGCAGGGCATCAATGATGTCCTGATGTTCCTGGCACGAACGCCTCAAGCGGCCCTGGTCCTGCAACTGGTACTTTCGAAAGGGCCTCAGCTTGAGCCGCATGGCGTCAGCCAGCGCCACCAGATCGAGGTTATGGCTCCCCGCCATAATCAGCGAATGAAAGTCGGAATTGACGCTCTCATAGGCGTTGAAATCGCCATCTTCCGCCAGGGCGTTCATATCCCGATGCATGGCCTCCAGACGCGCGCGTTCGCTCATTGTCATGCGTTGTGACGCGAGTCTTCCACAGGTCGCTTCCATCTCCGCCATGGCCTCGAACATCTGATCGATACGCTCAGGAGAGAGCGCGGCGACGAGAACGCCCTTGTATGGCACGCGCTCTGCGAGCGAACGTCCACACAGAGCGTGCAACGCCTCGCGCACGGGCGTGCGCGACAAGCCAAAACGCTGGGCGAGCGAATTTTCGTCGAGCCTGGTTCCCGGCTCGATTCGACCTGAAATGATATCGGCTTCGAGCTGTTCAACGAGGATATCGCTCTGAACTCTGCGACTTCTCGTAACGTCATCAAGCATGCCTGCCTCCCTTCGCAATATCCGACTTTTCCAGCCGCGAAACCCGTCAATGTCGGCAATGAGTATACAAGACTGTTGCAATCCGCAATCAAAGTATACAATATGTCGTCAAAGGGGCGACAGCCTCTTCCCACTTATCGATCTCAAAGCAACAACCGACATTTTTGTGTGCAAATTGGCATTTTTCATTCGCTTTTGTCGACCGACGCAACAGGTGTGCCCATGAGCCAGTTTACGACCCGACCGGAGCTTCGCGGCACCCTTGGCGCTGTTTCGGCAACGCACTGGCTTGCTTCGACCGCAGGCATGTCCTTGCTCGAGAGTGGCCATACGGCTTTTGATGCAGCAGTTGCTGCCGGCTTCGTCCTGCAGATCGTGGAGCCTCATCTTAACGGCCCCGGTGGCGAGGTGCCCATCATCGTGACACCCGCAGGACAGCGCCCCATCGTGATTTCGGGTCAGGGGCCGTCCCCGGCCGGTGCGACACTGGCCAAATTCGCAGAACTCGGTCTGGACCTCGTGCCGGGCACCGGCTTGTTGCCCGCATGCGTGCCGGGGGCATTCGGCGCCTGGCTGACGCTCTTGCGCGACTACGGAACTGCCGAGCTGGAGGACGTTCTGGCGCCAGCCATCCATTATGCCGAGCACGGTCATCCCATAGTTCCGCGCATCGCAAATACCATCGGCACGATGCGCGAGCTGTTCGATACCCATTGGCCGTCTTCCGCGGCTCTCTATCTGCCCAATGGTAAGGTGCCGCAGGCCGGTAAGCTGTTCCGCAATCCCGAGGTGGCAAAGCTCTATCGTCTGATTCTCCAAGAGGCGAACGGGGCACAGAGCCGGGAGGCGAGGATAGAGGCAGCCTTGGCCTATTGGTACGAAGGCCCGGTAGCCGAACGGATCGGCCAGTATTGCGAAACCGAGTCCGTATGGGACGTTTCCGGTCGCCATCACAAAGGATTGCTGCGCGCAGATGACATGTCGGGCTGGCGCCCGAAAATCGAAGCGCCGCTCTCTGTCCAATATGATGACTACGAGGTCTTCAAGTGCGGGCCATGGTCCCAAGGCCCGGTGTTGCTCCAGGCGTTGAACCTTCTTTCTGGCACCGCGATTGCCGAAGTCGATCCGCTCGGGGCCGATTTCGTGCATCTGGTCACCGAGAGCACAAAGCTGGCGATGGCGGACCGCGACGCCTGGTATGGCGACGACGCGGACGTGCCGATCGAAACGCTGTTGAGCGCGCCATATACTGCCCAGCGGCAAGCATTGATCGGCGAGACCGCGTCGCAGGTCATCGAGCCCGGGGCGCCCGATGGGCGCAATGCGAATTTCCCGCCGCAGCGTCCGTTTGGGACCATCAAGCAACCTGGGATGGGTGGTGGCGAGCCGACGGTGGCAAAAGATATCACGCCTCCGACGGACAGAATGGGGGAGCCCGCGCTCGATCAAACAGGGGCGCAACGGGGCGACACGGTGCAGGTCAGTGCCGTCGATCGCTGGGGCAACATGGTTTCGGCCACGCCTTCTGGTGGATGGCTTCAGTCCAGTCCGGTCATTCCCGGCCTGGGCTTCTCACTGACGACTCGCGGGCAGATGTTCTGGCTCATGGAAGGTCTTGCCTCGTCCCTGCGGCCGGGGGTTCGTCCGCGGACGACCTTGACGCCGACCACGGTGTTCAGAAACGGGATGCCCTATCTTGCGTTGGGTACACCAGGTGGGGACCAGCAGGATCAGTGGCAGCTTCAGTTCCTGCTGCGCCACATCCATGCCGGCTACAATATCCAGCACGCTATCGACGCGCCGGCCTTTCACACAGACCATCTGCCCAGCTCGTTCTGGCCGCGCGAGGTGGGGCTCGCCTCGCTCACGCTCGAGGAGCGGTTCGGGCCTGAAACCGTCGAGAACCTGCGCGCGCGCGGCCACGACGTGAAAATCGCCGACCCTTGGGCGGAAGGGCGCCTGAGTGTTGTCGGTCGAGAACTGGATGGAGACGACCAGATCGTAATGGCCGGCTCCAATCCCAGAGGGATGCAGGGTTACGCGATAGCCCGCTAACCATCATCAAAGAGAGGAAACAAAGATGCGAAAACCATTTTATCTTGCACTCATGGCGTCCATTGCCATGACCGGCCTCACCGCTCTGCCCGCAAGCGCGCAGGACGGTGGCACCGTGCTCAACATCGGATTGCAGGACGATCCCGATACGCTCGATCCGGCGACCAATTGGAGCTTTGTGGGTCGCCACGTTCTCCAGCAGATGTGCGACAAGATCGTCGACATCAACGGCAACAACGAAATCGTGCCGATGCTGGCGACCGACTGGACCTGGAACGAGGACAGCACCCAGCTCACCCTCAATGTTCGTGAAGACGCGACCTTCCACGACGGCACTCCGGTCAATGCCGAGGCGATCAAGTATAATCTCGATCGCGCCCTTACCCTGGAAATCTCGCGCCGCGCTTCGGAAATCAGCGCCATAGAATCGGTCGAGGTGGTTGACGAATTCACAGTTCAGATCAATCTCTCCGAACCGTCAGTTCCGCTGCTGGCGGCGCTGACCGATCGTGCAGGCATGATCATCAGCCCGGCGGCTGGCGAAGAACTGGGTGAGGACTTTACCAATGACCCGGTCTGTTCCGGGCCCTATGAGTTCGTCGAGCGTGTCGCGCAGGACTATATCGAGCTCGAAAAATTCGATGACTACTATGCTGCCGATGACTATGCATTCGACCGCCTGATCTTCCGCGGCATGCCCGACAGCAATACGCGACTGCTCAATCTGCGCTCGGGCCAGTTCGATCTGATAGAGCGTCTTGCCGCCACCGACGTGGCGTCGGTCGATGACGATCCGGCGCTGGAAACCGCTCCGGTCGTCGGCCTGGGCTATTACGGCATCACGATCGACATCGGTGGCGAGGGGGCCGACCCCGACTTCAGCCAGCAACAGGCGGTTCGCGAAGCCTTCAGTCTCGCCATCGATCGTGAAGCGATAAATCAGGTGGTATTCGAGGGTCAGTTTGCCGTCGGCAATCAGCCGTTCCCGCCCACCAGCCCTTACTACAATCAGGACATGCCCGTGCAGCCGCGCGACGTCGAGGCGGCAAGGGCGCTGATGGAGGAAGCCGGCATCGATCAGATCGACCTTGAGCTTCTGGTGCCAACGGACGCAGAGCGTCAGCAGGTTGCGACCCTCATCCAGTCGATGGTGGCGGAAATCGGTATCAATGTCGAAATCCGTCCGACCGAGCTGATGACGTTGCTCGATACCGCTCGTGAGGGCAATTTCGAGGCGCATCTGGTTGGCTGGTCCGGCCGCGTTGATCCCGATCTCAACATCACGCCAATGCTCAGCTGCGGCGCCGCCGGCAACGATGCGCATTATTGCAGCGAAGAACTGGACACCATTCTCACCGAAGCCCGCGCAGTCGGCGACGTGGCGACCCGCCAGGAAAAGTATTCCGAAGCGGTCGATTTGCTGCTCACTGATCTGCCGATCGTCTATCTGTATCACTCGCAGTGGATTTTCGCTCATGACGCGGCACTTGAAGGGTTCGATCCCTTCCCGGACGGGATCATCCGTCTGGGCGGCGTCACGATGACCGAGTAATTCAGGTCGTGGCGATGGACGAAAAGCATCCACCGCTCTCCCATGAGCCGCCGGCCCGGACTCTCCGGGCCGGCGTGCCCACGGACGCGGTTTTGACGGTGGAAAACCTTTGCGTCGCTTTCAAGGGCGATCGAACTGTCACAACCGCGGTCGACGGGGTCAGCTTTTCTCTCGGCAAGGGGCGCAGCCTTGGCGTGGTGGGCGAGTCCGGCAGCGGAAAAAGCGTCACCTCGCTTGCAGTCATGCGGTTGTTACCGGCCGAGAGTGCCAGGATATCGGGTGCAATTACCTTCGACGGGCGCGATCTCCTTGAGATCAGCGAGCCGGACATGCGAAACCTCAGGGGCAATCGGATCTCCATGATCTTTCAGGAGCCGATGACTTCGCTCAACCCCTCCTACACAGTCGGCGATCAGATTGCCGAGACGATCCTGCGCCATCGTCAGATTTCAAGAAAAGAAGCCTGGGACCGCGCAGTCGAGATGCTGCGCATGGTGCGCATGCCCTCGCCTGAAACGCGCGCGCGGCAGTTTCCCCATAACCTGTCCGGCGGCATGCGGCAGCGTGTCATGATCGCGATCGCTCTGGCGTGCGAGCCAGAAGTACTGATCGCCGATGAACCGACAACAGCGCTCGATGTGACCATTCAGGCCCAGATTCTGGCGCTTCTCGATGATCTCAAGACCACGACCGGCACCGCGATCGTACTCATTACGCACGATCTGGGCGTTGTTGCCGAAACCTGCGATGACGTGATCGTCATGTATGCCGGCCAGGTGGTAGAAGGGGGGGCGGTGGAGCAGATTTTCAGATTCCCCCAGCATCCTTATACGATTGGTCTGCTCGGCTCGTTGCCCAGACTTGATGAAGATCGCGATGAACTCGTGGCCATCAGCGGCAGTGTGCCCGATATGACAAATCCTCCGGACGGATGTCGCTTTCAGTCGCGTTGCCCGTTCCGCATCGAAAAATGCGCCCAGATGCCGCCCTTGCGCGAAATTGCCGATGGTCATTCAAGCCGCTGCTGGCGCGCACCGCTTGAGGAACTCGCCGATGCATAGCCAGCCTATTGCGGAAATTGTGGCAGATCCGGTCCTGACCGCCTCCAATCTCGAAAAGCACTTTACGGTCAAACGTTCGGTTTTCGGTCGCCCGCTCGCGCGCGTAAGCGCAGTGGATGGCGTCTCGCTTTCGCTTGCGGCAGGAGAAACGTTGGCGATCGTGGGCGAATCGGGTTGCGGAAAGTCCACCATCGGGCGCATGCTCATGCGCCTGATCGAACCCAGCGCCGGAACCGTCATTCTTGATGGCACCGATATCACGAGCCTTAACGCGCGCGAAATACTGGCGCTGCGCAGCAAGATCCAGCTCGTTTTCCAGGACCCGTATGCATCGCTCAATCCGCGGATGACGATCGGGCAGACCGTCGCCGAGCCGCTGATGTTGCATCACATAGTGCCGCCAGCGGAGCGCATGACACGTGTCGGCGAACTCCTCGAAATGGTCGGTCTGCGCCGTGAGCATGCCCACCGGTTCCCCCATGAATTTTCCGGCGGGCAGCGCCAGCGGGTCGTGATTGCCCGCGCTCTTGCATCCGAACCCAAGATACTGGTTTGCGACGAGGCGGTATCGGCGCTGGACGTTTCGATCCAGGCGCAGGTTCTCAATCTTCTCAAGTCCCTCCAGAAGCGGCTCGGACTGGCCTATGTCTTCATTTCCCATGACCTGAGCGTGGTCAAACACATCTCGGACCGGGTTGCCGTCATGTATCTGGGAAAGCTGGTTGAGGTCGGGGAGACGGACAAGATTTTCGCTTCCCCTCGGCATCCTTATACAAGGGCCTTGCTTTCGGCCATTCCGGTGGCAACGCCGGATCGAAAGCAGCACGGCCGCGCGCATGCACTTTCGGGTGATCTGCCCAGCCCGATCGATCCGCCCTCCGGGTGCCGGCTTCACACGCGTTGTCCGCATGCGCGGCCCCAATGCAGCGAAGTTTCGATGACACTCGAGGCAGAACCCGATGGTCACGCTAATGCATGCGCCTTCTGGCGGGAATTGCCACCCGCCGATGATCTCCTGCCCAAGAGCACCGCTTCCGATCCAAGGCTTGAAAGGCTTTTCGCGGCGTTCTCCAGGCCGTTGGCCGCGAGGGAGCCGACGCCATGATCAAACTGCTCGGACGGCGCCTGCTTCAGCTCGTGCCCACCATCTTTATCCTGTCGCTGATCATTTTTTCTCTCCAGCATCTGCTGCCCGGCGATCCGGCGCTGGCCCTGGCGGGGGAAAATCCCGACCCTGAAACCGTGGCGGCCATTCGGGCGCGCTATGGCCTCGATCAGCCAATCTTCATGCAGTATTTTTACTGGGTTGGCGGTGTCATGACGGGCGACCTGGGAATGTCGATGCGTCATAACCTGCCCGTGACCACGCTGATCGTGCAAAAGCTGCCGGTCACGCTTCAACTGGCGGTCATGGGGATCATCCTGGCCCTTGTCCTGGGCGTTTTGGGTGGAATTGTTTCCGCGGTGCGCCGTAACACGAAAACCGATTATGTGGCCAACATCGTCTCGCTGGCCGGCATATCCATACCCAATTTCTGGTTGGGCATCATGCTCATCCTGTTCTTTTCGATCTATCTGCGCTGGCTGCCGGCTTCGGGCTATGTAAGCCCATTCGTCAACTGGCAGATGAGCCTTGCAACGACCGTCATGCCCGCCTTCGTCCTCGGGACCGCGATTGCCGGCGTCATCATGCGTCATACGCGATCGGCCATGATCCAGGCGCTCGAGAGCGACTATGTCCGCACGGCAAGGGCGAAAGGGCTGGCGCCTTCGGTCGTGGTGATCAAGCACGCCATGCGTAATGCCCTGACCCCGATTATCACGCTTGGTGCGCTCGAATTCGGATCCCTGCTTTCCGGTGCCGTTCTGACCGAGCAGATTTTTGCCATTCCCGGGTTCGGCAAGCTGATCGTCGATGCCGTGTTCACGCGCGATTATGCGGTTGTGCAGGGCGTCGTGCTCATCACGGCCCTGTTCTATGTCTTGCTCAATCTGCTTGCCGATATTGGCTATATTCTTGCCAATCCCAGGCTTAGGAACTGAACCATGGCTCAAACCCAAGCCCTTCCCGCCATACCGTTCTCCCGGCTTTTGGAAAGCCGCGTCTGGCGCCGATTCTCCAAGAGCAAGAGTGCGGTTTTTGGTCTGGTGGTGGTAGCCATCGTGGTCCTGGTCGCGATCTTTGCGCCGCTTCTGGCGCCCTATGATCCGGCAGCCCAGAGCTGGACGGCCGTTCGTCAGGCCCCGTCTGCACAATTTTGGCTGGGGACCGACGAGAGCGGCCGGGATATCTTTTCGCGCCTGGTTTTCGGGGCAAGGGCATCACTGATGGCGGGCGTGATTTCGGTGAGTATCGCCATCGCACTGGGTGTGCCGCTTGGTTTGGCAGCAGGCTTTGTGGGTGGGTTCGTGGACGGACTGATCAGCCGGTTCACCGATGCCATGCTTGCGTGCCCCTTTCTCATACTGGCGATTGCGTTTGCCGCCTTTCTGGGACCGAGCCTCACCAACGCCATGTTAGCGATCGGCATCACGGCCACCCCACTGTTCATCAGGCTTACACGCGGGCAGGTTCTGTCTCTGCGCTCGGAGGAATATGTCGAGGCTGCCCGTTCTGTTGGGAACCCAGGCTGGCGCGTGGCCCTGCGGCACGTGCTGCCCAACATCCTGCCGCAGCTCCTCGTACAAACGACGATCACGATCGCAACGGCAATCATCGCCGAAGCAAGCATGTCATTTCTCGGCCTGGGGCAGCAGCCGCCGGCACCATCCTGGGGCTCCATGCTCAACAGCGCGCAGCGCTTTCTTTCAAACGCGCCATGGATGGCTCTTTGGCCCGGCATGATCATTTTTATCACCGTGCTGTCCTTCAACCTGCTCGGCGACGGCCTCCGTGACGCTCTCGATCCTCGATCGAAATCATAGAAAATTTTCCTGAAATCGAGACATCCACATGAATTTCGAACTCGACGTGCCCACGATCCTTGCGCTGGTCGCAGGACTGCTGGCCACGGGCTGTTTCGGCGGCATTCTTGCCGGACTTTTGGGCGTTGGCGGTGGCATCGTGGTGGTGCCGGCGCTGTTCTGGGTCCTGACCATTCTCGATTTCCCTCCCGACATCTCCAGTCACCTGGCGGTGGCGACGTCTCTGGCCACCATCATTCCAACATCGATCTCCTCCATGCGCGCGCATGCCAGGCGCGGTACGATAGATGTGTCTCTGCTCAAGCTGTGGGGCCCTGCGATCGTTCTGGGCGCACTGATCGGTGGCCTGCTTTCCAAGGTCATACCGGGTGACGGTCTTCGGCTGGTCTTCGGCAGTGTCGCGATTGTCGTTGCCATCAACATGGCCATTCCCAAGACGCTCGTGATTGCCCAGTCGCTGCCAGGATCCAAACTTGCCAACCGCACGATTGCGGTGGTTATCGGCTTGATTTCTTCACTGATGGGGATCGGTGGCGGGACGTTGACTGTTCCAACACTGAGCGCATTTTCCTTCGCCGTGCACAGAGCCGTCGGCACGGCAGCGGCCATGGGCCTTTTGATTGCCGTGCCCGGTGTTCTGGGCTTTGTCTGGAGCGGTTGGGATGTTGCCGGCCGGCCGCCATTGAGCTTGGGCTATGTCAATTTAGCCGCAGTGATGATCATTGCTCCGGTGAGCTATTTGATGGCACCCTTTGGGGTCAGACTGGCACACGCCCTCAATCCAAGCATGCTCAAGATTGCATTTGCGGTGTTCCTGTTCATCACGGCCCTGCGGATGCTGACCGCTTGAGCGACCTGCGATGCCGTGATGCGGAGGCGAGAGGGTAGGGGTAAAATGATTTGCTAGGGTGATGGCGGAGCCCGAAGGCTCCGTTTGAGCGTCACCAGGATTTGTATTCGAGATACTTTCCGGAAATCTTGAGCTCGATGCGGTCGCCCTTGGGGTTGGGCACCTTTTCCACGCTCATCTCGAAATCGATGGCGCTCATTATGCCGTTGCCGGCCTTCTCGTTGATCAATTCCTTGATCGTGTCGCCATAGACGCCGACGATCTCATATAGCCGGTAGATTGCCGGATCGGTCGGCACAGACTGGCTGAAAACCTTGGTCGGATACTCGGCCAGCACCACGGCGGCCTCCTGTGGAAGCCCCAGATTGCGGGCGAGGATATCGGCTTTTTCGCGCGGGAAGGCATTCATGCCCAGGCACGCGGAGGTCGTAAACACATCCGACATGCCGATCCCTTCGGCAATTTCCCCCCAGGTGATCCCCGTGGCGCGCTTCTTTTCGAGGATCATGTCGGTAACATCAGCCTTGTTCATCGGTTTGTTCCTTTTTCTTGGCTGTTGAAATGGTCAGGCATTGGCAACCAGCCGGGGTCTGCCGGCGGGGCGGTCGCTGTCGTCGGCGGGGTCGGGCGATCCTTCGCGCGCCGGGTTGACCGTGCGTGGCCGGGCCATGGCGTCCGCACTTCCCTCGCCAAGAGCGATCTGCGCCGAACGGGTGGAGAGGAAATCGACCAGATGGTTGCGGATCTTGTAGTAGGCGGGATCATGGATGATTTCGGCGCGGCGCCGCGGCCGCTCGATGTCCACGACGACGCTTTCGGCAACCTGCGCTTTTGGGCCATTGCTCATCAAAAGGATGCGGTCGGCCAGAAGGATCGCCTCGTCCACGTCATGGGTGATCATGAACACGGTCTGGTTGGTGCCCTGCCAGATGCGGATCAACTCGTCCTGGATCGTGCCGCGGGTCAGGGCATCGAGCGCCCCGAAGGGCTCGTCGAGCAAGAGCAGTTTGGGCTCGATCGCAAAGGCGCGGGCAATCGAAACGCGCTGGCGCATGCCGCCCGAAAGCTGGGCCGGCTTTCTGTGTTCGGCACCATCCTTGAGGCCGACCATGTCGAGAAATGTCTTGGCATGGTCATAAACCCGCGCCCGGCTCCATTTGGGATTGCGCGCCTTGACCCCGAAGGCGACGTTTTTGATGGCGCTCATCCAGGGCAGGAGCGAATAGTTCTGGAAGACGATGCCGCGATCAAGACTCGGTCCGGAGACCTCCTTGCCATCCATGGTCACCGCGCCCTCGGTCGGCTCGTCCAGCCCTGCGAGAACATTCAGGATCGTCGATTTTCCGCACCCTGAATGGCCGATGATGCAGACGAATTCGCCCTTGTCGATATCGAAGTTGACGTTCTCGAAGACGGTAAGGTCTTCGCCTTTTGGATTGGGGAAACGCTTGGCCAATCCGTCGATTTCGAGAAATGGTTTGTCCATGCCGCTCTCCTATTCCTGATAGCGCACGGCGCGCTGAAGCTGACCGAAGGCGGCGTCGAGCAGCATGCCGACGACGCCGATGGTCAGGATCGAGAAAATCACTGAGGTGAGATCGAGGTTGTTCCACTCGTTCCACACATAATACCCGATGCCGGTTCCCCCCACGAGCATCTCGGCGGCCACGATCACCAGCCAGGCAATGCCGATCGAAATCCGCATGCCTGTTACGATGGTGGGCGCCGCCGCGGGGAGGATGACCTGGAACGCGGTGCGCAAGGGCCCGAGCTCGTGAGTGCGGGCCACATTGACCCAGTCCTTGCGCACCCCGGCCACTCCAAAGGCCGTATTGATCAGCATCGGCCAGATCGAGCAGATAAAGATCACGAAGATGGCCGAGGCCTGGCTGTCACGAATGAGAAACAGGGCCAGCGGCATCCAGGCCAGCGGGGAAATGGGCCGCAGGACCTGGATGTAAGGATCGAGCGCCTTGTGCATGAGCGGGCTCATCCCGATCAGAAACCCGACGGGCAGGGCAATCAGTGCGGCGAGAAAATAGCCGGCGAGAACGCGAAACAGCGAATAGCCGATCTGGATGCCGATGCCCTTGTCGTTGGGCCCTGCGTCATAGAACGGATTGGAGAGCTCCTCGACGGCCTTGGCGATGATTTCCGATGGCGCGGGAATGCCGGCTTTGGGCGCGCCGCCACCCATCAGCATTTCATATTCGGTCATCTCGCCAACAGCGGTGGCCCGGGGCGTGGCAATCTCCCAGACCCCCAGCCACACGATCAGTATGGCCACCGACACCAGCATCGCCTTGATATTGAGCGATAGCGTCATGGAATTAGCTCCGCTTGATGGCAAAGCTGTCGACATAGGCTTCCGGTTCGGCCGGATCGAAGGTCTTGCCCATGATGACATGCGATTTGTAGGTCTCTTCGGGCGGGGTCAGGCCCAGATCGCGCATCACAGCCGCGCAGTCGGAGGCGAGATAGACCTGCTCGGCGACGGTGCGATAGTCGACATCGCCCTCGATATAGCCCCAGCGCTTCATCTGGGTGAGAATCCACACGCCCATCGAGTGCCAGGGGAAGGGGTCGAAATCGATGCGGTCGGGCACGTCCTGGACGGAGCCCAATCCGTCGGCATAGCGCCCGGTGAGAACCTGCTGGATGACTTCGACCGGCTGGTTGAGATAATTGGTCGGCGCGATGGCCTCGGAAATTTCCACCCGGTTTTCCGATGCGCTTGCGTACTGTGTGGCATCGACAATGGCGCGCAACAGATTGCCATAGGTGTTGGGCATGGTCTGGGCGAACTCGGCTGAGCACGCGAACGCGCAGCACGGATGACCTTCCCAGATGTCCTTGGTGAGCTTGTGGATGAACCCGGCGTTCTCCCAGACGGCGCGCTGGTTGAACGGGTCGGGGGAGAGGTAGCCGTCCAGATTGCCCGCCGAGAGGTTGGCAACCATTTCGGGGGGCGGGACCACGCGGATCTGGATGTCGCGATCGGGGTCCAGGCCGTGTTCGGCCACATAGTAGCGCAGCAGGAAGTTGTGCATGGAATATTCAAACGGTACCCCGAAGGTCATGCCCTTCCAGACCGAGGGATCGTCGTTCTTGTCCTTGTGGTCGTTGCGCAGGACGATGGCCTGGCCG
This sequence comes from Pelagibacterium nitratireducens, assembly GCF_037044555.1. Taxonomy (NCBI): domain Bacteria; kingdom Pseudomonadati; phylum Pseudomonadota; class Alphaproteobacteria; order Hyphomicrobiales; family Devosiaceae; genus Pelagibacterium; species Pelagibacterium nitratireducens. The sequence continues at coordinate 2,558,342 of NZ_CP146275.1, read as the reverse complement.
TTGATGTTTTCAACCGCCGGCATCAGGAACGGCGCGGCCGTCGACCCCGCACCCAGGGTGATCGCCAGCGGCATGGGCGTGAGCATGTGCGAGGCGTCGTATTCACCAGAAAGCGACATGTCGCGAGCGATCGCCCAGCTTGAGGTCTTCACCACCTCGACGTTGAGGCCATAGCGTTCGTAAAAGCCCATGGGCTCGGCCATGATGATCGGCGTTGCGCAGGTAATGGGTACAAAGCCGACCCGCAGGTCGGTTTTCTCGGGCGTTCCGATCTCATCGAGAATTGCCGCCTTGACCTTGTCGATGGGCAGCACCGAAGCGAACGCGGCTGCCAGGGTCGACGCGCCGAGCATGGAGGCAAAGCTGCGCCGGGAAATATCGCGATGCCCGAAAGTGGAGCGCACGATGGCGCTCTCGATCACCCGCTCCATCATCGCGTCGCTGGACATGTCTTCGCGTGCGGTGGTCGATGCGCCGCTCTTGCAGTCGGCGCATCCACAGCCCTTGGTGTGCCTAAGATCGGTCTTGCCGTCGAACGGGTTGCCCAAGCTTTTGATCGTCATGCCATTCCCCTGTGGTTGCTGACTTTTGCCGTTGCCGGGTTCATTGCAATCGGTGTGCCATACCGCCAGACCGCCCCGGTTCCGGGGTTTTTGGCTTGCAGGACATCCAGGGGAGTGTTACGAAAAATCGTATTTTACGGCGCTTCGTAATCGCATTACGATATTTCGTGCTCTATTTTAGCGCAAAGGGGTGTGTTGTGACGGAGATGCTCGAGGCTCTTATTTCGGGCAAGCCCGATCCCATTCTGGTCGTGGACCCGATGCGCGACAGGCTGCTCTTTGCCAATCCGGCGGCACGCGCCTTGTTCGGTGCCCGGCTCGATCGGCCGGGTGAGGGGGCGATGCGATCACTTTACGGCGCCTGTATCCCTCAATTGCATGTCGCCACCGAGGCTGCGCTCGAGCATGGCTGCCACTATGCCAGCGACCTGCTGCCTGACGGCAGCGAAACAGCAGAGGCCATCGAGCATCAGCTGGTGGCCATCGAGACTGCCGATGGTCCGTTGGTGATGATCACCATCGCCTCTCTTGAACAGCGCCGTCGCCGTACCATCCATCAGGAAGCAAACGATTATCATCGCCAGGGGCTGGAGGAATGGCGCCGGGCCGAGCGGTTCTTCCGTGAGATCGAACGGGAAAACCAGCTCATCCTTGCGGCGGCCGGCGAGGGCATTTTCGGGGTCAATGCCGATGGGGTCACCACCTTCGTCAATCCGGCGGCCCAGAAGATGCTGGGCTGGGCGGCGGAGGATCTTGTCGGCATGAACATGCACGACATGGTTCACTACAAACACCCGGACGGCTCGCACTATCACGCGTCCGACTGTCCCATCTACGGCGCCTTCCGAAACGGCACTGTCAACACGGTCGAAGACGAGTGCTTCTGGCGCAAGGACGGCACGTCGCTGCGCGTCGAATACACCTCCACGCCGATAGAGGACAATGGGGCCCTGGTCGGGGCGGTGATCGTCTTTCGCGATATCTCCCAGCGCAAGGAAAACGAAGCAAAACTGCGCGAGGCCATGGCCGAGAATGCACGCCTGCGCGAACGTCTGGAGATGGAGAATGCCTATCTGCAGGAAGAAATCCTGTCTCAGGCAAATCACTACGACATCATCGGCTCGACTGCGCCGATCCGCAGGATTTTAAAGCAGATCGACCTCGTCGCCCCGACCGAGGCCAATGTGCTCATCACCGGCGAAAGCGGGACCGGCAAGGAACTGGTGGCGCGCGCAATCCATCAGGCGTCGCGGCGCTCGGACAGACCGCTGATCCGCGTCAACTGCGCGGCCATTCCGCGCGAGCTGTTCGAAAGCGAGTTTTTCGGCCATGCCAGGGGCGCCTTTACGGGCGCGCTTCGCGACCGGATCGGGCGCTTCGAACTGGCTGACGGGGGCACGATATTTCTCGACGAGGTTGGAGAAATTCCGCTCGATCTGCAATCGAAACTGTTGCGCGTCTTGCAGGACCGCCGCTTCGAGAGGCTGGGCGAGGAGGCAACCCGCGAAGTCGATGTCCGCGTCATCGCAGCCACCAACCGGGATCTGGAGCGCGAGGTTTCAAAGGGCGAATTTCGCGAGGACCTTTATTTCCGGCTCAACGTCTTTCCCATCGAATGCGTGCCATTGCGTGAGCGCAAGGACGACATTCCCGTGCTCGCCGACCATTTCCTCAAAATCGCCTGCGCCCGGCTCAATATCTCCTTGCCCATGCTCACCCGCGCCAATATCGCCGATCTCATGGCCTATAGCTGGCCCGGCAATGCCCGTGAGCTGCAAAACCTCATCGAGCGCGCCGCGATCCTTGCGCGGAACGGACGCCTGCAATTTGCCTTGAGTGACAGGCCGCCCTTGCCCGAGAGAAACATGCCAACCCTGCAGCCCGATGCCGGTCATACGGGTATCCTCACCCGGGATCAGTTCATGGTGCTCGAACGCGACAACATCCGCCGGGCACTCAAAGCGGCCCAGGGACGTGTCGCAGGTAAGAGCGGCGCCGCCGAACTGCTCGGCGTGAAGCCAACAACGCTCTATTCCAGAATCAAGGCGCTCGGCCTGTAGCCGGCAACCGTTGCATGGCTTTGCGTGTATTCAGGCGACCATCCATGGCCAATTGGCCCGAGGTTTCCGAGGGGAAGGGGAGTTTCCATGGTCGTGTTTTCAGCCGTAAACAGCTCACTTGCGCGCCCGACAAATATGTGTTTAGCTATTTTGCATACGAATGCAAAACCTGCATGCATACGTATGCGAGACGACTTTCTGCCGAAGGCGCAAAAGGGTGGGACCTTGCCGGAAGCAAAAAAGTCGGTGCCTTGAGTGGGTAGGCATACGCAGGGACATAAAGGAAGGGACCAATGAAAACTCTCAAGCAACTCGTGCCGGCCGCCCTTGGCGCCACCGCGCTTTTTACGCTGATGTCGACCGCCGCCTTTGCCGATTGCGGCATCGAGTCGGGCTCTGTCCGCATCCTCTCCAACGATTTTGAAGCGCTGCGCATCATAGCTGCCGCCGCAGAGGAATGCGCATCGGACACGGTCACCATCACAAAGAACCAGACGACCGAACATAAAAACATTCAGGTGCCCGCGCTCTCGATCGATCCGGCCGAATACACAGTGGCCGTGATCGCCAACAATTCGCTCGTGCCGCTGCTCAATGACGGTCTTGTGCGTCCGCTCGATGATCTTGTCGCACAATACGGTCAGGATCTCGCGCCAAACCAGTTGATACGGGTTGACGGGCAGATCATGGCGATCGCGTTCATGGGCAACTCGCTCCACACCTATTATCGCCAGGATATTCTCGAAGAAGCCGGCATCGAGCCGCCGACCTCCTATGAGGAGATGATCGAAGCTGCCGAAACACTGCGCTCCCAAGGGATCATGGAGAACCCGCTTGGCGCGGCCAACATGGCCGGCTGGTATCTGGGCAATGAATTTGTCGACATGTATCTCGGCTATGGCGGAGAGTTTTTTGAACCCGGTTCGGCAGAGCCGGCTGTCAACAATGAACAGGGCATCGCCGCTCTCGATATGATGAAGGCGCTCACTGAATACATGACGTCCGAATACATGACGCTCAACTCCAACGAGCTCAAGGCCCTCTATGATGGCGGCCAGATCGCCATGATGAACCAGTGGGGCTCCATGGCCGGCGGCATCCTCGGCGGCCCCGACGAGGAGGTCACGTCCAACACCGTTCTGGCCGCGGCCCCTACGGTCGGTGGAAACGATATTCCCGCCGTCGCCCTGTGGTGGGATGGCTTTGCCATTGCCAAGAACATTTCCGATGAGGATGCCGCTGCCTCCTTCCAGGCGATGCTGTACGGAGCAAGCCCTGAGGTGGCAGCTGCCAATCCCACTGCCGCGACATGGCTGGCCGCCGGCGTTGAGCCGGGCGAAACCGCGGTGGGGGTGATGGCCACCGCCAATGCGGGTGCCCGGGCCTATCCGATGGCACCCTATATGGAGTTGATGCACACCGCGCTCGGTGCCGAACTTGCCCAGTTCATGCAGGGCGAGGAAGGTGCGGAACAGGCTCTGGCGGACGTCGAGGCTGCCTATCGCTCCGCCGCGCAGGAAGCGGGTTTCCTTTAATCCCGCATAAGCCCTAAAATCGAGGAAGCGCCCCGAAAAGCGCTTCCTCCCCGGTCCCGCAGCGTTGATGGAGGGGTGACCCGTGCCGCACAGGACTTTTATTGCCTTTATCCTGCCCTCGCTGATCGCGATGATTCTGTTCATCGTGGTGCCGATCGGCTCGGTTATCGTGCAGGCGGTTTATGCCCAGCACGAACAGGTGCTCGTCGAGGTCGAAAATTGCGGCCCGTTCGGGTGCACAACCGAGTTGCGCGTGGATGCCCAGGCGACAGCCGAACTCAACGAGAATGAGCCCCTGGGGCGGTTCGTGGGTTTGCAGAATTTCACCAATCGCAGCCACCTTGCCTTCGATCAGCTTGGTCAGATACTGTCCAGCAGCAACGGTCTCGGCGATTTCCTTGGCCAGCTCTACAATCTGCCCTTTTACAAGGCGCTCGCCTTTACGCTCACCTATACCTTCATCGTTACCCCGATCGCCATCGTTCTGGGGTTCTTCATCGCCCTGGCCATCAACGCCATTCCTGCACTGCTCAAGGGACCGGTGATCTTCTTTTCGCTCCTGCCCATGATCGTCACCCCGCTCGTGGGCTCGATCATCCTGTTTTGGATGATCAACTCCCAAGGGGTGATCGGGGCGACCTTGCAGGCCATCTTCAACGATCCCGATCTTTCGCTGCGGGCCTCTCCGGCCCTGACCTGGGTGACGCTGATCGTTTATGGCGTCTGGAGCACCGCACCGTTCTCGTTTGTGGTCTTTTACGCCGGGTTGCAGACGGTTCCGGCCGATACGCTCGAGTCGGCAATGATCGATGGTGCCAACCGCTGGGAGCGGGTGCGTTTCGTGATCATCCCGCATCTGATCCCGCTCGCGACCTTCGTTGCGCTCGTGCAGTTGATGGACAATTTCCGGGTCTTCGAGCCCATCGTCGGCTTCTCCTCGGAGGCCAACGCCACCTCGCTGAGCTGGCTGGTATTTAACGATCTGCGCGGGCAGGGCGCCCAGCTTTTCGGGTCTGCCGCGGCCACTTCCATCCTCACCATCATCGGTGTGGTTATCCTTCTCACCCCGGTGCTGATCCGCACCTGGCGCGACTTCAAGCACAAGGCGTAAGGGACCAACCGAAATGACACCGACAAGCCAGCCGCACAAGCGCCCCGCAACCCTGGCCATTCTGTCCACGACGTTCGTGATCGTGTGGCTGGTGGTCGCCGCTTTTCCCTTCCTGTGGACGGCCTGGGGATCGCTCAAGGTCGAAGCCGACTTCTTCTCCCGCCAGAGTTGGTGGAACGCGATCATGGGCACCTGGACCCAGATCCAGACCGGCTCGGCGTTCACCACCGACGGTTATTTCGGCGCCTGGATCACCCGAGGCTTCGGTCAGGCGGTGGTCAATACCGCAATCGTGACGGTCTCGGTTACCGCCATCTCGCTGACGCTGGGCACACTTGGGGGCTATGCGCTGGCCCGCTCGGGCTACAAATATACCTTCTGGATCCTGATCGCGGCGCTGGTTTTTCGCGCCATGCCCCACATCACACTGGTTTCGGGCTATCTGCTGCCGTTCTTTGAGCTCAATATCTGGGGTGTTCTTCCCACCTCGATCATCGTGCTCGTGGCGATCAACCAGCCATTTACCCTCTGGATGCTGCATTCGTTCTTTCTTTCGATCCCCAAAGATCTCGACGAAAGCGCTATGGTCGATGGCTGCACCCGGTTTCAGGCGTTTCGACTGGTGGTCATTCCTGTCATGTGGCCGGGCGTGATCACAACGGGTCTGTTCAGCTTCCTTCTGGCCTATAACGACTTTGCGGTGACGGCCATGCTGCTCAACCAGAACAACCAGACAATGGTCCCCAAGATCGCCAGCTTCCTCGGTTCGATCCAGGACGAGGGCACCATCATGTTCGCGGTGGCCGCCGTGGTTTCGGCAACGGCTCCCCTGTTCCTGCTCGTTCTTTTCTTCCAACGCCAGATCGTCAGCGGCCTGACCGCCGGCGCGGTAAAAGGTTAGGGTCCAGACATGGCTCAAATCCGCCTCAAAAATCTTTCCAAGCGCTGGGACAGCTTTGTCGGCGTCGACAATTTCAACCTCGATATCGCCGATCAGGAATTCCTGGTGCTTCTCGGCCCCTCGGGCTGTGGCAAGACCACGACCATGCGCATGATCGCCGGGCTGGAAACGGTCACCGAGGGCGAAATCTGGCTTGGCGACAAGATGGTCAACAGGCTCGAGCCCAAGGATCGTGATATCTCAATGGTGTTCCAGAGCTATGGGCTCTATCCCAACATGAGCGTTTACGAGAACATCCGCTTTCCCTTGAGGGTGCGAAAGGTGCCGCGCGACCAGCACGACGAGCGGGTGATGCGTGCCGCCGAAATGGTGGAACTGACCGATTTTCTCGACCGGCGCCCCGCGGCCCTTTCGGGCGGCCAGCGCCAGCGTGTAGCCCTCGCCCGCGCCATCGTGCGTGAACCCAACGCGTTTTTGATGGACGAGCCGCTGTCCAATCTCGATGCCAAGCTGCGTGTTTCGACCCGCGCCCAGATCAAGAACCTGCACCACACGCTCAAAACCACCACCATCTATGTTACCCACGACCAGATCGAAGCCATGACGCTGGCCGATCGCGTTGTGGTCATGAACAAGGGTGTCGTCCAGCAGGTGGGCACGCCCACCGAAATCTACGACAACCCCGCCAACACCTTCGTTGCCGGCTTTATCGGTTCTCCGGCCATGAATCTGGTGCCGGGGGAAATATCGCAAGGCACCTTCACCGCGAAAAACATCAAGGTGGCCGGGTTCGATCCCGAGCTTTCGGGCAAGGTGACGCTGGGCTTCCGCGCCGAGGACGCCGCCATGAACGAGGGGGAGGGGGAGATCACCGCCCCCATCTATTCCATCGAACTTTTGGGGGACGCGACCATGATATCGATGCGGGTCGCCGGTGAACTGGTTTCGGTCAAGACGGCCAAGGATTTCCGCGCCGAGATCGGCGATAGCGTGTCGGCAACGATTCCGACGGAGATATGCCATCTGTTCGATTCCGAAACCGGTGCCCGGATCACCGCGCGAGGGGCTCTTACCCGGACCGCGTCGTGAGTGAAAAACCCGCCGGAGCTCCGCTGGAGGTCGAAGCCTTTGCCAGGTCTCTCGCCGCCGCGGGGATCGAAGCCGGTTCCGATAACCGCGAGGCGAGCTATCAGACCGCGCTTTGGCTGGCAGAAGGCATCGGCCTGCTCGAACGCTACGAGGCCGACGGGAAAGCGCCGAACAGCAAGACATCGCCATGAATCCCGCCGACTTCGACATCGAAACCGCAGGCGCCCGTCTGCGCGCCGGACAATTGAGCGCTCAGGACCTGATCGAAGCGCATCTGGCGCGGATTGACGCCCGTGATGGGGCCATCAACGCGTTTGTTGCACGCAACGACGCGGCAGTCCGCGCTGCCGCCCGCAAAGCCGATGCCGATTTCGCGTCGGGCGTGGATCACGGCCCTCTGCACGGCATTCCGGTGGCGATCAAGGATATGGTCGATACCGCCGACTTCCCTACCCGATATGGTTCCGCACTTTACGCCGATCATACGCCGGAGGCCGACGCCACCTGTGTGGAGAATCTCAAGAAGGCAGGTGCGATCATCCTGGGTAAGGTCGCCACCTACGAATTTGCAACGGTTGGCCCGAGTTTCGACACCCCATTTCCTCCCGCGCGCAATCCCTGGAATCTCGAGCGGATAACAGGTGGCTCATCTTCAGGCAGTGCGGCGGCGGTGGCGGCAGGTCTGGTGCGGATCGCCATCGGCACCGACACCGGCGGCTCGGTGCGCAGCCCGGCCTCATATTGCGGCATCGTCGGGCTCAAGCCCACCTTCGGGCTTGTCGCCGAACGGGGTGTCTTTCCTCTGTCTTCCAGCCTCGATCATGTCGGCATTCTTGCAGCCAGCGCAGCCGAAGCGGGCCTGGCAATGGCCGCGCTCGACCACAGCAGCCAACCTGATACGAGGCACGAAACAAACCTTGCGGACCTGACCATCGGCTATGCGCGGGACTGGTTCGCCTCCGACCCGCAGACAGATTCGGGCGTGCTGGGCGCCATCGATGCCGCAGCCTCGCTTCTATCGATGCTCGGGGCCAGAGTCGTCGAAGTCGAAATGCCGCCCTATGGCGTGTTTGAAGCGGCCGGTGCCGCTATTCTTCATGCCCAAGCGTTTGCCCTGCACCGAGAGCGGCTCGCACGCCAGTCCGAAAAGTTCGGCACGAAAGCCTTTCGCACCCTGATTGCCGGAGCCAGTTTGGACAAGGACGATCTTGCGGTTGCCACCCGCGCCGCATCGCGCCTCAAACGGGCCCTCAACGATGAGGTTTTCGCCCGCTGCGATGCACTGATCGCGCCGACCACGCTTACGCCCGCACCGGCACTTGCGGCCTTCAGGGGCGATTCGGCCGTGTGGACCCCGATGCGCACCATTGCCTTCAATGTCACCGGTCACCCCGCCATCAGCATTCCTTCAGGTTTTGTGGACGGTCTGCCCATCGGTCTGCAGATTGCGGGGCCGGCGTATTCCGAGGCGCTTTTATGCCGGATCGGCGCGGCTTTCGAGCGCGCCAGCGATTTTTCCGCCCAGCAGCCACCGCATGCGGCGGACACCGTGTGAGGGAAAATCGAGATCGCGGCTTTACATATTTGCATACGTATGCAAAAATTGTGCGTAAGCCGTAAAGGTCAATCAAGAGGAGTAAGCAATGCCGGTCTGGCTAAAACGCGGGAAAGATGTTGAAGCGCGCGCGCAGGCCGACCGCGAAGTCCGCGCAACCGTTGAAACCATCCTGTCCGATATCGAAAAGCGCGGCGATGACGCGGTGCGTGATCTTTCGCGCAAGTTCGACAATTGGGAACGTGATGATTTCCGGCTTTCTCCTGCAGAGATCGAAGACTGCAAGAACCAGCTCTCCGATCAGAATCTCGCGGATATAGAATTTGCCCAGACCCAGGTTCGCAACTTTGCCCAGGCCCAGAAAGACACCATGGGCGAATTGGCCATCGAGACGCTTCCGGGCGTAACGCTTGGGCATAAACACGTACCGATCAACGCCGTGGGCTGCTATGTGCCCGGCGGCAAATATCCTCTTCTTGCCTCCGCGCACATGTCGGTCCTCACCGCCAAGGTTGCCGGGTGCAGGCGCGTGGTCACCTGTGCCCCTCCCTTCGGCGGCAAACCCGCCCCGGCCATCGTGGCCGCACAGGCCATGGCGGGGGCCGACGAGATTTTCGTTCTGGGCGGAATCCAGGCCGTTGGCGCCATGGCGATCGGTACCAGATCGATCGATCCGGTCGACATGCTGGTGGGGCCGGGCAACGCGTTTGTGGCCGAAGCCAAGCGGCAATTGTTCGGCCGGGTCGGAATCGATTTGTTTGCCGGACCGACCGAAACCCTGGTCATTGCCGACCAGACGGTGGACGGCGAATTGTGCGCCACCGATCTTCTGGGACAGGCCGAACACGGACCCAATTCGCCCGCGATTCTCCTCACGAACTCCGAAAAGCTCGCCCGCGACACCATCGAACAGATCGAGCGTATCCTCGAAATCTTGCCGACAGGGGAGATGGCGCGCCGCTCCTGGGAGGATTATGGCGAGGTGATCGTGTGCGAAAGCTACGAGGAAATGCTGGTCCAGGCCGACCGTATTGCCTCCGAGCATGTGCAGGTGATGACCGATCGTGATCTGTGGTTCCGCGATAACATGACCAACTACGGCGCTCTGTTTCTGGGCCCGCGCACCAATGTGGCATACGGCGACAAGGTAATCGGCACAAATCATACATTGCCCACCATGAAGGCAGCCCGTTACACTGGTGGCTTGTGGGTGGGGAAATTCATGAAGACATGCACGTGGCAAATTGTGGAAACCGATGCCGCCTCGGCGACCATCGGTGAATACGGATCGCGGCTGTCGATGCTCGAGGGCTTTGTCGGCCACGCCGAGCAGGCCAATATACGCGTACGCCGTTATGGTGGGCGCAACGTTCCCTATGGCACAGCGGTTCCCCCAAAGACCGAGGCTGCGCAGTAAGAGAATGGATCTCCCCCGCACGCCCAGTTTTCGGCTCGATGGCAAGCGCGCACTGATCGCCGGCGGTACGCGCGGAATCGGGTTGGCCTGTGCCGTCGCGCTGGCCGAAGCGGGAGCAGCCGTCACCATTGCAGCCCGTACGGGCCCGTTGGTGGAAAAGGCCGTCCTCGCCCTGCGCGAAGCGGGGTTCGATGCCACGGGCGAAGCGCTCGATGTCACAGACTTCAATGCCGTCGAGGCGTTCGTCGCCCGCACGGAGCCGTTCGATATCCTGGTCAATAGCGCTGGAACGGGGCGTCATGCGCCAGTTGCCGAAATCACCCCAGTCGACTATCGCGCAGTGATCGATGTCAATGTCGGCGCAGCCCTGTTTCTGGCCAAGGCGGTTTCACAGCGCCTCGTGTCTGAAGGGATGCCGGGATCGATTATCACGCTCTCGTCGCAGATGGGCCATGTGGGCGGGCCGGGGCGCACGGTTTACTGCGCAACCAAATTTGCTGTTGAAGGCATGACCAAGGCCATGGCCATCGAGCTTGGCCCGCACAATATTCGGATCAACACTGTCTGCCCGACCTTTGTCGAAACGGAGTTGACCAGCGCGGCCCTCTCGGACCCCGACTTCCGGTCCTGGGTGCTTTCAAAGATCAAGCTCGGACGGCTGGGCAAGGTCGAGGATATGATGGGGCCGGTGCTGTTTCTGGCATCCGACGCCTCGGCGATGGTTACGGGCACGGCCCTGATGGTGGATGGCGGATGGACGGCGGAGTAGGCAAGAAGGGACCGGTGACCTCATCGCAGGTGGCACGCCTCGCCGGTGTGTCCCAGTCCGCTGTTTCGCGCAGCTTTACCCCTGGCGCGTCCATTGCCCCGAAAACCCGCGCCAAGGTGCTCGAAGCGGCGAAAGCCCTGGGCTACCGACCCAATGCCATCGCCCGCTCGCTCATCACCTCTCGCTCGCGCATCATCGCAGTGGTGATGGCCTATCTCGAAAACCTGTTCTATCCCGACGTGCTCGAGGAACTGGGGCGCAGACTGGCGGCGGAAAATTATCACCTGCTGTTGTTTACCGGCTTCAAGGACCGCGATTCCGATCCGGTCTTCGATCAGTTGATGCAATATCGCGTCGACGGTATCATTTTAGCATCCACCTCGCTGTCCTCGGAATTGTCCGAGGAATGCGCGGCAGCGGGCATTCCCGTCGTCCTTTTCAACCGGACCACCGAACGCGACGCCGTCTCTTCGGTGACCACCCAGAACCGGGAAGGGGCCAGAAAGCTGGCCGATTTCCTCGTCGCGGGCGGGCACAAGACCTTCGGCTATATCTCGGGGCTGGAAAATTCATCGACCAACCGCGACCGTTTCGAGGGCTTTCGTGAAGGTCTGGCCGCCCATGGCTTTACCGACATCATCGTTCGCACGGGCAATTACTCTCGCGCCGACGCCGAAACTGCCGCGCGCCAATTGTTCGCTCTGGAAAACCGGCCCGAGGCTGTCTTTGTTGCCAACGACCACATGGCCGTCGCGGTGATGGATGTGGCACGCTACGAGTTCGGGCTGACCATTCCTGACGACCTTTCGGTCGTGGGGTATGACGATGTCGGCCCTGCGCGCTGGCCCGCCTACGGCATTACCACAGTGACCCAGCCGATCGAGGGCATGGTGGAAGCGGCGGTACGCATCCTCATGACCCAGATCGCCAGTGGAGAGATGATCTCCGAGCACGAATTGTTGCCGGGCGAACTGATCGTACGCACGTCGGCAATACGGCCCCGAAACGGCATTGTCACCGTCGATGGCCAGAACCTTTACCGTCCGGAGGCGCAATGATCGCCCCGGCCAACGCCCATACTGACAGCCACGGTTCTCTTGTCCGTGGCAGCCCGGACCTGTCAGCACACGCAACCCTTTTTTTGAGGGTCTGTGCATACGAATGCATGCGTGCGGACAATCCGGCTCCCAACATCAAGCCAAGGAGAGCACCATGACCGCGTGGACTCAAAAAGCGATGGAAGAGCGGCTCATTCGCTATGCCGATCTCAAAGGACTGCGCAACGCCTTTATCGATGCCCGCACCCCGGGTTCGGATCGGAAGGAGAACTTCACCATCATCGGGCCGGGCGTTTCGGAAAATCCCGCCCAGGTCGTGCATCTGCCCGAGCCGCACGGCTTCAATGTCGGGGCGGCGCGCCAGCCCGGCGGATGCATCAACTCCCAGCACAGCCATCTCACGGCCGAGGTGTTCGTCGTGCATACCGGCAAGTGGCGCCTGCTGTTTGGTGCCAACAAGGACGAAGGCTATCTCGATGTCGAGCCGGGCGACGTCGCCTCTGTCCCCACCCACATGTTTCGCGGGTTCGAAAAGCGCGACGAAGGCACCGGGTTTCTCTTTGTTGTGCTGGGCCGGGACGATCCCGGCAAGGTGGTCTGGGCGCCCTCGGTGTTCCAGATGGCAGAAGACTATGGACTCAAGCTCTTAAAGGGCGGCAAGCTGGTCGATACGACGCTGGGGGAAACGGTGCCCGAAGGCGCCGAACTCGAACAACCCCCTTCCGCCGAGGTCATGGAAAAGCTCAAGACCCCACCCGCTGAAAAAATGGCCCAGTGTTATGCGGCGGCGGCAAAGATGGTGGCCAACGCCAATTCACCTCTCGCCCATGACGGTGTCGCCGAGGCCGGTGTTATCGGTGAAAAATCGACAGGCGACGGCTTCGAGCCCGGACCGATTTCGGGGTGGTGGGAGCATGGTTTCGCGCTGCGCCAGTTGCGTATGGAGACCGGGGCAAGCGTGCCCATGCACGCGCGCGCCGAGCAGGAGGTGATCTTCGTGCATGAAGGCACCCTCGAAGTCACGTGGGACGGCGGCAGCATCATCATGGGCGCGGGCGATACGCTAAGCGTTCCCATCGGGCTCGCTCACGGCTTCCGCAATACCGCTTCGGCACCCCTTACCGCCTTTATTATCCGCGGCTCCGACGATCCGCAGGCTCCCCGGTTTGCGTCCAGTTCGGTTGCCGCGGAATAGAGGAGAGACGCGCCCGGCATGCCAGATGCCGGGCGCTGCAATTTGGAATCTAAACCATGACCGCACTGACCGCCGATATTCTCGAGCTCTTGCGAAAGACTGACACGCCAACCGTATGCAACGCGCTCGAGCACGCTATGGGCGGGCGCACCGCCGAGGGGTTTACAAAGATCCCCACCGTTTGCGCTGATCCCGCGTTGCCGCCGATCGTGGGCTTTGCACGCACCGCAAAGATCCGCGCTTCATCACCTGCCCAGAAGCCGGCCGACGAGGTCAAGGCGCTGCGCATGGCCTATTACGACTATGTCGCGTCGGGCGATGGCCCTAACGTCGTGGTCATCGAAGACACCGACTGGCCGCGGCCCATCGGCGGGTTCTGGGGCGAGGTCAATGTGGCGATCCACAAGGGGCTCGGCCTTGCCGGCACTCTCACCAACGGCATCCTGCGCGATCTGGGCATGCTCGATGCGGGCTACCAGGTCGTGGCCGGGGCCATTGGCCCCAGCCACGCCTTCGTTCATGTCACCGAGATCGATTGTCCTGTCACCGTCTTCGGCATGGCGGTCAACCCCGACGACCTCATCCACGCCGATCGCCACGGGGCGGTGGTTATTCCCGAGCGCTTCATAGCTGATATGGCTCGCTGCATCGATCTCGTTATCCGCAAGGAGCGCCCGATCATCCAAGCGGCGCGTGCGCCCGGCTTTACGGTTGAAAAGCTCAAGAAGGCCTGGGGCGACGCCGAAGACGTTCACTGAACAAAAGGACGGTCGGTGCGCCCACCGCAGCGACCCGATAACAAAGCCTCCCACCACAAACTGCACCCAGCGCCCCCTGCGGAGCGCTGGTTTCTTTTTCGATCAGAGCGTGGCAAAAGTGGAAACGGTTTTGCGGTTCGGACACGCGACAAAACAAGGGCTTGGAGCCGAGGATTTGATTCAGTCAATACTGGACGGCCCTAGGCCTGCATGCGATCGAGCCGCAATTGCGCGGCGCGCCTGTGACCTTCCAGCCCTTCAGAAGCGCTCTGACGCGCGGCCGGAGGTGCGACGGCCCTAACCCCGCGCTCGTCGAGCCACTGGTGGGTGGCGATCTTCACATAGGCCCCGACCCACAGCCCGCCTGTATAGCGGCCCGCGCCCATGGTGGGCAGGGTGTGGTTGGTTCCGCAGCATTTGTCGGAATAGACCACAGAGGCGTTTTCCCCGATAAACAGTGAGCCGTAGTTGCGCAGCCTGGTGGCAAACGCTTGAGCGTCGGTGGTGTGCACCTGCAAATGCTCGGCCGCAACCCAGTCGGAATAGGCAATCATCGCCTCCTCGCTCTCGCACACGACAATTTCTCCATAGTCGCGCCAGGCCTCGCCCGCCACATTGGCGGTCGACAGACCCTCGAGCTGCCGTTCGACCTGCTTGAGCGTGGCATCGGCCAGCGCCCGGTCGGTGGTGATCAACCCGACCCGCGTGCGCACATCGTGCTCGGCCTGCGCCAGCAGATCGGTCGCGATCATTTCCGCATCGCCCGACGAATCCGCCACGACGAAAATCTCGGACGGTCCGGCCAACTGGTCGATCCCTACAGGCCCGAACACCTGCCGCTTGGCTTCATTCACGAACGCGTTGCCCGGTCCCACGATCTTGTTGACGGCCGGTACGCTGTCTGTGCCATATGCCATCGCGGCAATCGCCTGGGCGCCGCCGATCCGGAAGATACGGTCTGCGCCCGATAGATGACAGCCAGCGATCATCGCCTTATGGGCGTTGGGCGGCAGGCATGCGATCACTTCGTCGACGCCCGCGACCTTGGCTGGCACTATGGTCATCACCGGCGCCGAAAGCAGCGGATAGCGCCCGCCCGGCACATAGCACCCAACGCGTTCGAGCGGGATGACCCGATGACCCAGATGCAGGCCGGGCAGGGGCTCGACTTCAAGCGGCAGGATGGTTGCCAATTGCGCCTCGGCGAACGCCCGCACATTGGCGATGGCAAATTCGGTGTCGGTGCGGGTTTGCGGGTCCAGCGCATCGAGCGCCTCCTGACGCTCGGCCTCGGACACCTCGAAGACCTCGACGTCGGCCTTGTCGAATTTCTGCGAATATTCACGCACCGCCGCGTCGCCCCGTTCGCGCACCTGGGCAATGATTTCACCGACCAGCTTTTCGACGGGGGCATTGTCGCTCGCCGAGCTGCGTTGGGGGGATTTGATGAAGGTGACGCCCTTTTGCGCCGTGCTCGCGCCATCGCTCATTGTCGTTCCAACTCCTGTGTGCCGGGGTGTGCCCGGGAAAACTGCGCATGTCTGCCCGCGCGCAGGAACACACAATTCCTGCGACAAACGGCCTGAAACCGGCACGTAAATCGGGCTGACAAAGTTCTTGCATACGTATTCAAAATTTGCCAGTCTTTTTTGCGACGGAGCAAAACGGGGGTGGTGATCACCTTGCGTCAGGCTCTTTGCCGGAGATTTTCATGCGCTATCCTGACACCAATCTTCTGATCGCCGGACGATGGCGACGGTCAGGATGTGGCGAGGGTAGCATGGCGGCCATTCGGAAGATGATAGATACCCGCTTTGTCTCGATCCGGGGCGCGACAGCATGAAGACCGCTGTTCTTTTCATGTTTGATCGTGATCTTGAGATCGGGAATGTCGTCATCGCCGACCCGCTGAGTTCGATCTGTGGCGGCGGCGTGTCCGACCGCGACATCACCAAAATCCCGGGTCCTTATGGCAAGGGGTGGCTGGTCCGGGCCAATGCGGCGCTTAAAGGGCTCGAGGAAGGTGTACCTGGTCGCGCAGTCATCGAGGCGCCCGCATGATACCGAGTGCCGAAACCGGGGCCAATAGCGATGCCCTCCCGCTGGTCCTGCTCGTGGGTACGCTTTGTGACGAGCGCCTGTTTGCCCCGCTGGTCGAACGGCTGGGCGATCAGCCGGTCGTCTATGGCGAAATGAGCGGCGCGCAATCGGCTTCTGAACAGGCTGCCCGGATTTTGCTCGGCGCGCCTGAACGGTTCGCGCTCGCCGGGTTCTCGCTTGGCGGTATCGTCGCGCTGGAGATTATTGCTCAAGCACCCGAGCGGGTGGTCGGGCTCGCGCTGATCGATACCACGCCGCGCCCCGATCTGCCGGCCAACGCGGACAGCCGTCGCGTGGCGGTCGGCAAGGCGCGCGAAAACGGTATGGACGACTATATTCTTGATGCCTGGGACAAACTGGTTTCTCCCGCAAATCGCGAGGATCAGGGGCTAAAAGCGACAGTTCTCGACATGGCGAGAAGTGCCGGTCCGGACGTGCTCGCATCCCAAGCGGAAATCGCCATCAACCGGGCCGATAGCCGCAAGCGGCTGGCTGCCATTTCAGTGCCCACCCTGATTGCTGCCGGCCAGGAGGAGGCCGTCTGCCCTCTTGAGGCCCATCAGGATCTCGCCGATGGCATCGCTGGTTCACGCTACGTCACCATTCCGGCAGCGGGGCACTTTTCCCCGCTTGAAAACCCCGCCGCTTTGGCGCCCCATATGCTCGAGTGGCTTGGGCGCGTTCAGGGCACATCCCAATCCCACAAGACCGGCCCCGGAAAATTGGGCCAAGGAGCATCCATGAGTGAGAGCGACACATCAAAATCCAAAGGCACGCCAGCCCAGCGCAAGGACAACCCCGAACAGGTTCTGCAGGTCGAACGCCGAGACTTCGTTGACCTTGTGCCCACCGATCGTCCCCGCAGCCAGTCGCTCAGCGGGTTCGACGAAATCTATACGGACATCGTCGACTATATCGTGCGCTGCACCCACAAGATCTGGGACGAGCGCGATGTGGGGCTGATCTACACACACTACACCCACAACAGCGTCGTTTATGGCACGCTCGGCACCATCTATGACCGCGAAACGGTGGTTCGCGATACCATCCAGCGGCTCGTTACGCTTCCCGAGCGCCGCGGCATGGCCACCCACGTCATCTGGAAGGGCAATGATGTGGATGGGTTCTACACCTCGCACATGGTGACCGGCACCGGACGCCATACGCAATATGGTCATTATGGTGCGCCGACCGGCCGCGTGTTCAACACCCGCACCATCGCCGATTGCCTCATATTCGAGAACAAGATCTACCGCGAATGGCTCGTGGGCGACAATATGGCCATCATCAAGCAACTCGGGCTCGATCCGCACGCTTTTGCCGAAAAGCTCGCCAAGGCCCAGTTCGACAAGGGACTGGTCGCTCTCGACATTGGGGAAAACCGTCGCCTGCTTGGTCAGTATCCGCCCGAGGCGGAGGCCGATCTGGAACTGGCCAGCAACGATATCGAGCGTGAAACCCTTGTCTGGATGCATGAGGTCTTCAACAAGCGCATGTTCGGAAAGATCAAGGACGTTTACGCGTCCAACGTCCAGTATCACGGCCCCATGCTGCGCGAACTCTACGGCGTTGCCGCGGTCACGCATCAATATCTGGGCCTGCTTGGCTCGATCCCCGACGCGTCCTTCATGCCCCAGCACATCTGTTCGGTCCCCTGCGAGGAGGGCGGCACCAAGGTGGCCGTGCGCTGGGTAATGGAGGGTCACCATCTGGGATATGGGATGCTCCAGGAACTGGGCGATCCCACCGGCAAGCGCGTCCAGGTGATGGGCATGACCCACTACCACTACAAGAACGGCAAGATTGTCGACGAGTGGAATGTCTATGACGAACTGAGCCTGCTCATGCAGATCAAGCTCGCCCAACTCGGCGACTTCAAACCCGAGCGCGAGGACGCGCCCGAACACTAGAATTGCTCTTCGGGACCGCGCGCTGACAAGGGTGCGCGGTCCCTCAATGATTTTGTCAGCGTACTGGCTTCCCGGGACTGCGCTCTTCACACCGGCTGAAATGATGCTATCGGTTAGGCTAGCGTTGCCAACGCATTTCCGTGGGATACTTCGTGACACTCGAACAACTGCGAATTTTTGTGGCCGTGGCCGAACTCGAGCATATTCGGCGGGCTTCGGAGACCCTCAACCTGTCGCAGTCGGCGGTAAGCTCGGCAATTGCGGCCCTCGAGACCAGGCATGCAGTTACGCTGTTCGACCGTGTTGGCCGCTCCATAGTTCTCAACCAGACCGGGCGCGATTTTCTTGGCGAGGCCAAGGCCGTGCTGGACAGGGCCAAGGCCGCGGAAGCGGCGTTGACCGATCTGTCGGTATTGCTGCGCGGGCGACTGTCGATCATGGCGAGCCAGACGATTGCCAGCTATTGGCTGCCCAGGCTCCTTGTGGCCTATCATGCGGAATATCCCCATATTGATGTCGACGTCACCTTTGCCAACACCAACGGCGTGGCCGCCGCCATCGAAAGTGGCGGCGCGGAACTCGGTCTCGTCGAAGGGCTGGTCGACAGCCCGGCGCTGGCATCCGACCCGGTTGGTCACGATGTCATGGACGTCGTTGTAGCAGTCGGTCACCCCTGGGCATCGGGAACGAACGCCCAACTGGATGCGGTCCCTTGGGTCGTTCGCGAACAGGGTTCGGGCACACGCGAGGCATTTGAGCAAATGGCGCAGGGCAAGCATCTGCCTGTCGCCATGGTTCTGCCGGGCAATGAAGCCGTTCTGGAAGCCGTCGAAGCCGGCCTGGGCGCCAGCTTGATGTCGCGGCTGGTTGCTCGCACGCGGCTTGAGGCAGGTACGCTTCAAATCGTTCCGGGCTGGAGCCGTGCGCGCGAATTCCATGTCCTGCACCACAAGGAGCGCTATCGCACCCGGGCGTCCAGTGCATTTCTTGAGGTCGTTGCAAAAAGTCAGCCGGCGAAAATCAACCGCTCTTTTTAGAGCCGTTCAGGATTTGATTGACTCAAATCCTTGGCTCTAAGTCCTTGTTTTGTCGCGTGTTGCGAACCGCAAAACCGTTTCCATCCCCGATCGCGTCGAGGACATGGTTTTGCTGGACACGCTCCGGCAATCGGTCTGCTGCCTACCTCGATGTGCCGGGGCGGTCGCTTTTCGGCTGCGCTGCGACCGCAATCGTTCGATTTTGCCGATCAGAATGGCCTGAATTTGGTGATGGAAACAGTGAGCGATCACGCTCATGAGGAGGGCTCAACAGGAGATGGCAATGGCGGCAATCGAGGAAGGGCAGGGCAGACGCTTCTTGGGCGCTTTGTCAGGGCCGGGGGAGATTGTGCGGCAATTCACGCCAAATTGGTTCGCCGTCACGATGGGCACCGGCATTTTGGCCGTCGCGCTCGGCCAGTTCCCGCAGTCCAGGGTGCTTTTCGGAACCGGTGAAGCGCTCTGGATCGCCAACATGGTGCTGTTCGTTGGCTTTTCAGCGCTCTACCTGGCGCGCTGGGTCCTTCATTTCGATGGCGCCTGCCGTATTCTGGGTCACTCCAGCATGTCCATGTTCTTGGGCTGTATTCCCATGGGGCTCGCCACCATCGTCAACGGTTTTTTGCTTTTTGGCGGTGCCCATGCGGGAAACATGGCTGTTGATATTGCTCTGGCGCTTTGGTGGGTGGATGTTGCATTGGCCTTCGCCTGCGGCCTGGGCGTGCCCTTCCTGATGTTCACGCGTCAGACCCACACAATTGAACAGATGTCCGCGGTCTGGCTCTTGCCCGTTGTGGCCTGCGAGGTCGTCGCGACGAGTGGCGCATTGCTTCTGCCGCAAATCGGGGACGCGAATCTGCAACTCTCGATTTTGATGACCAGCTATGTCCTGTGGGCCTGCTCGGTGCCCCTTGCTCTCAGCATTATCGTCATTCTGTTCCTGCGGTTGGCTATCCATAAACTGCCGCACGCTGGGATGGCGCCGTCCAGTTGGCTGGCGTTGGGTCCGATCGCCACCGGTGCGCTTGCAATGTTCGTTTTGGCCGAGAACGGGCCGGCGGTCCTCGCCGCCAGTGAGCTGGGCACGCTTGCCACCGCCATCGGAGGGGCAAGTTTTCTGACCGGCCTCATCCTTTGGGGTTATGGAATATGGTGGGCCGTCATGGCTTCACTCGTGACCGCGTGGTATTTTCGGAACCCGGTTCCATTCAATCTCGGCTGGTGGGCTTATATTTTTCCACTCGGCGTCTTCGCTCTGGCGAGCATCAAACTGGGCGACCTCTTGGCCCTCGATTTTATTGCCTGGGTAGGAGGCGCTCTGGTTGCCGCTCTCGCACTTGTTTGGATCGCCGTGATCGTAAGAACTCTCGGTCAGGCTTGGCAGGGCAAGCTCTTTTTGGCCCCATGTCTTTCCGACGACCTCCGCGTTTCCTCTTGCGGTCAAGATGCGCAGACAACCCGATAGCGCCTGCTGCTCGAATGCAGGCCGGCCCAATTCTGGTCGGTGCCTCAACATGCCTTCGCGGAGGGTCGGGTGCCGAAAAGCCCTTCAAGCCGACCGCTGCTCGACGCGGGCACCCACTCCGCCAGACACCAATACAATCACGATCACACAAAGCGCCGGGGCACTATCGTCGAAGACGCGGATGCCTTCGGTTTCGTAACCCCGGAATACGGTGCGCGAAAAGCTTGAGGCAGCCAATCAGGCGGTCGAGCAGATCGCCGACCCGGCTGCCTTGCGAAAGCCGTTCCACCCGCATCACCGGCATGGGCTCCAGCGCCTACCGCCAGCGGTCCGCAATAGCCTGAGACGCTTTGCGCAAAAGATCAGCTCCCGATGCTAGCTGGCGTCGTCGAAGGCTGATCGGGCCGTTCTGATGGCGGCGTGGCTGCGGTCGGCCCATTGGACGAGAACGGTCAGCGGCTCGAGTATGGTCTCGCCGAGCGAGGTCAGCCTGTATTCGACATTGGGCGGTTTGGTGGGAAACACTTTTCGCAAGATCAGGCCATCGCGCTCGAGATCGCGCAGGGTCTGGGTGAGCATGCGCTTGGAAATGTCGGGAATGGCGCGCTGGACGGCACTGAAGCGGTGCGGGCCCTGGGCAAGGGTACCAAGGATTAGCGTCGACCACTTGTCGCCAATGCGGTCGAGCACATCCCGTCACCGCCAGTCCAGGCTTCGTTCGACAAAGTGACATCTAGTATATTAGATACTTGATGCCGGGTTGCTTTGAGACTATCGTTAGCTCGCAATATGCGCCTCAAGGCGATCACGGCCCAACGCAGGCCATGTCTCAAAGGGAACGACGGAATGAAACGCAGGAATTTTGGTATAGGGCTTTCAGTGCTCATCACGGCATTGAGTGCCAACCTTGCGCCCGCTATGGCGCAGAGCGATTATCCAGACCGCTCTATCGACTGGATCATTATGTGGTCCGCTGGAGGTGGCGCCGATACGGCCACCCGGATTTTCGCGCGCTACTATGCAGAAGAGCTGGGGCAGGACATCACGGTTCAAAATGTGACGGGAGCCGCCGGCTCAGTGGGATATATGACGGCACGCGATGCCGAGCCCGATGGCTATACGCTCACGACGGCCCTGAGTGATCTGCCCAAATACAAGCCGCTCGGCACGCCAGGCATCGATGTCGATGACTTCGACATTATCGGGAGTTTTGCTGTTGAAGCTCCCGTGCTTGTGGCGCCGACCGCCAGTGATATCGAGACGCTTGAAGATTTCGTGACGGCCTCGCAGGAAAATCCCGGCGAACTGGCAATCGGCGTCACCAATCTTGGTGGAATTCATCACCAGCCACTGATTCTGCTCGGCGATGCGTTGGACCTCGATTTCCGCGTTGTCGCCCATGATGGCACTCCGCAGGTCAACGCGGCTCTTCTCGGCGGCCATATCGATATGATTTCCAGCTTTGCTCAACAATCGCTGGGCAATGTTCAGTCAGGCGACATGCGCTACATCGCCTATTTTGGTGCAGAGCGGATGGAAGCCCTGCCGGATGTGCCCACAGTCAGCGAGCTTGGCTACGACATCATCTGGGAGCATTCGTATGGTGTGGCCACGCCAAAAGGGGCGTCCGACGAGGTCAAGCAGACGCTGCAGACCGCCCTTGAGGCAGTGAGGGAAAATCCCGACTTCGCAGCCGATCTTGAAGCTGCAGGCCTCTCGCTACACGTGCGTGGACCCGAAGAGTACCGTGCCGAGCTGCTCGACACTCAAGTGCAAATGCAGCGGGTCGTCGAGATCATGCAGCAGTAAGCATTTCGGCGGCCGCGCCCTTCAGCCGGCCGCCGTCGACACGTGTTCGGCGCAGAGGTGATTTTGTGTTTTCGGTGCTTCTCGTATGTCTGACGTCAATGGCTATGGCGGGCCTGTTTTTCTGGGGCAGTTTCGGGCTCAATACCTTGATGGCCGACCCTGGCGGCCCCGCCATCGTACCGCGGGTGGTCGCGGTGATTATCGCGGTTGCCGCAACCTTTGAACTTCTGAGAACCTGGCGATTGCGGCACTTGTCCGAGCCGATTGCGCAAACCTTCAAGGGGTTTGCCTCAGAAGCGCGATCCGGCCTGCGGGCCGACGGCTCCCAGCACGCCAGGGTCGCCGCGGCAATGACGCTGTGCCTGCTATACCCTCTCGGCATTCACCTCATCGGGTTTTATCTCGCGTCGGCCCTGCTGGTCGGGCTGATCGGGCTGGTCTGCTCTGTCAGTTGGTACGGCATAGTAGCCATGGCAGTGCTTTTGCCCGCGCTCCTTGAAGTGCTTTTCGGGGCTCTCCTGAACGCGCGCATTCCCACCGGCATTTTGTTCAACGTCTCGATCGAACGGCTTTTCTAGAGCCCGATACGTGATTTTTTAAGGCTGCCCCTATGGATACGGTTCTTTCCGCACTTACGATCCTGGTCCAGCCGTTCAACCTCATGCTGTTGGTCGTGTCCGTCATGGCAGGGATCATCGTGGGCGCAATACCGGGACTGACGCCCGCCATCGCCATCGGAATCCTCATTCCGTTCACCTTCGCATTCGATTCCAGCCAGGCCTTCATATTGCTGCTCGGCATCTATGTCGGCTCGATGTATGGGGGGTCTGTTCCCGCGATATTGATGAACCTTCCTGGAACGCCCTCGGCCGCCGTCACAACTCTGGACGGCTATCCCATGACGCAAAAGGGTGAAGCTGGAAAGGCGCTCGGCATTTCCATACTGTCGGGGACCATCGGCGGGATCATCTCATGCGTGCTGCTGATCTTTCTTGCTCCACCCCTGGCGCGTGTGGCGTTGCAGTTTGGTGGGCCAGAGTATTTTTCTCTCTGCATCTTCGCCATCGTGGTGGTTTTTGTCTTTTCCTCACCTTCGCTTGCCTTGGGCATCATTGCCGCCTGCCTGGGTATTTTGCTGTCCACCGTGGGTGTCGACCCGATTACCCCGTTCCCGCGCTTTACGTTTGGCATGTCCGAACTCGCCATTGGTCTGCCGCTCGTACCGGCCACCGTGGGACTGTTCTGCGTCGCTGAGGCGTTTCGCATGCTCGAGCGTCCCAACGAGTCGATAAGCACTGAAACGCGCTTTACCGGGATGATGAAGACCATCGCAGGTTTGCCCAAGCTGATACCAACCATCACCCGCTCAAGTCTCGTGGGCGTGGGTGTGGGAATTCTGCCCGGCACCGGTGCGACTGTTGCATCCTATCTGGCCTACAACGTTCAGCGCCTGTTCTCACGCCACAAGGAACAGTTCGGCAAGGGCTCCGAAGAAGGCGTTGCTGCGTCTGAATCGGCCAACAACGCATCGACAGGCGGCACGATGATCCCATTGCTTTCCTTGGGCATCCCCGGCGACATCAACACGCTTTTGCTCATTGGTGCGATGTTCGTGCACGGTCTGGTGCCGGGGCCCGCATTGTTCCGGGACGAAGCTGAGCTGGTTCATGTCATTTTTGGAACCATGGTTCTGGCCAATGTCCTGATCTTGATCCTTGGCTTTGCCTTTACCGGCTGGGTCTCAAAAATTGCCGCCGTGCCGAAAAGATACCTCGCGACCGCGATCATTCTGATCTCGATAGCTGGCCCTGCCATGGCGTATGGGCATGTCTATTATTTCTGGCTCACGGTCGCTTTCGGCATCATCGGCTATGTCTGCCAGCGCGCGAACGTTCCGGTTCTGGCTGTCGCCATGGGCATGATATTAGGCCCCATCCTCGAGTCCAATTTTCGGTCGGCGCTCATGTTGCCCGGTGCCGATTTCAGCATGTTCTTTTTGCGACCGCTTTCGGGAGCGTTTCTGTGCATCACGATCGTGGTGCTCGGATATGCCGTCTGGCGTGAAATCAAAACCTATCGCGAAAAGCGCAGTCGGATCATTCAGTCCGCGTAACGCCTTAGTGCCACGCCCATGCCATGACTTTGGGGCGGCCCGATCGACTTAAAGGAGAATAATATCGATGCCGACAGTAGCAGAATGGTTCCTGAGGAGCCTGATCGACCACGGGTGTGATGCCATATTCCTCAATCCCGGCACCGACACTCCGCCACTACAGGAGGCGTGGGCCAAGCTCAAGAGCGAGGGGGCCAAAGTGCCCGAACTCGTTCTGTGCCCCCACGAAATCGTGGCCGTGACCGCCGCCCAGGGCTATTATCTCGCCACCGGTCGCGCCCAGGTTGCCTTCGTCCATGTCGATGTGGGAACGGCCAATGCAGCCGGCGGGCTCAACGACGCTCGCGCTTCGCGCATCCCGGTCTTGTTGTGCGCAGGCATGAGCCCTGTTTCTCTCGATAGCCGCGTTCCTGGATCACGCGCGAAGTTCATCAACTGGATGCAAGACGTGCCCAATCAGGGCGCACTGGTTGAGAACTATGTCAAATGGCAAAATGTCGTCACGCACGCATCCGCTGTCGGGCCAGCGGTCGACCGCGCCTTTCAGATGGCCCGGAGCGAGCCCGAGGGGCCGGTCTACCTCGCCTTCCCCCGCGAAGTTCTCATGGAAGAAGTGCCCGACCAACTCGTGCTGGGGCCCGGACGGGCCAAGCCCGCAATGCTGCAGGGACTGGACGAAGATACGGCTGAAGATTTGACCAGGCGTCTTGTGGCCGCCAAAGCACCGCTGCTGGTCACAGGATATGGCGGGCGCACCGCAGAACACAGGCACGCGATTGTGGAGCTCGCCGAGACGCTGCAAATCCCGATAACCGAATATCGCGGACGCTTCAGCGCGCCGCTGGAGCACGAGCTCCATCTTGGCTTTAACCCCGAACGGTGGGTCGGAGACGCCGATCTGATCCTTGTGGTCGATCATGACGTTCCGTTTGTGCCTGCGGACCGCCCGCTCAGAGATGATGTTCAATTGATCCACCTCGGAGCGGACCCGATCCAGGAAGATCTGCTTGTCTGGGGGTTCCCAGCAGACGAAGTGATTAAATGCAACGTTTTGTCAGCCCTGCGGGCATTAGGACGATCGGCCAAAAAGGCGGTTGACGCCATATCGTCGGAAGAGCGTGACCGCCTGTCTGCACGCGGCGATCAGGCAAGACGTCATCATGACCATCTGATGTCCGAACTCGACGCTCAGGAGGCCACTCCCGGCGCGAATGCAATTACCCCGTTCATGGTCGGGAGAACGCTTTCAAAGCTCTGTCCTGACGCCCAGCTTTACGAAGAAGCGGTGACCTCGGGAAACCCTCTGGCTCTCGGCTTTCGTCCTTCAGAGGTGGGCACCTACATGCGGAACGGTGGTTCGTTCCTGGGTTGGGGTCTAGGCGCCTCGCTGGGCGCCAAGCTCGCTGACCCTGAAAAGACAGTCGTTTGTGTTGTAGGCGATGGTTCTTTTATTTTCGGGGTGCCGACTGCGGCGCTGTGGATGGCAAAGACTCATAAAATTGCCGTGCTCATCATCGTCGTCAACAATGCATGCTACAACTCGGTACGCCTTGCCACGCGTGATAGCTACCCTGAAGGAATTCAGGCGACACAGGGCTATGTTGGTGTCGATCTCTCCGATCCACCCGCATTTGAAGCCATTGCAGAAGCTTGCGGCGCCTGGGGGCGTCGGGTCACAAGCATCGACGCTCTCGATTCGACATTGGCAGAAGCGCTTGAGGTGGTCGAAGGGGGAACGTCTGCCGTAGTCAATATCGAGATCGTGGCGTCCGAGAAGCCGCTGTAGAATTAAGATGTTGGGTCGGGGCATCTCGCAGTGCCCCGACCATCAGGGCGCGGGACGCTATTCGGATCAATCGCGGAATGGCGATTGCAATTGAGCTATCGGCAATGCCGCCTCACTATGGCACCATGCTCGTTTAGCAGATAAGAGAGCGAAGTTTTTCCGTCGCCATCATAGCCGGTTCATCATGATAGTCTTGTCCGAATCCGAACGCCGCATTGTAGATCAGCATCTGAGCAGAAAGGATGTTGTGCTCAAACTGCTGCGCGGCGCAATAATAGACGGCCGACTGGCGCCAGGCCTCAAGCTCGATCAGAATGAAATTGCTGCAAACTTCAACGTCAGCAGGATGCCGGTCCGCGAAGCGCTCAAGCAGCTCGAGGCCGAGGGATTGGTCGTTGTCTATCCCTATCGTGGGGTTGAGGTGGCCCGTCTTGATGTTTCCGAGGTAAGCGAACTGTTCGCTATTCGCGGCGCGCTTGAAAGACTTGCAGTGGCGCAGGCCATCGATGCCCTCCGTCCCGAAAGCTTTGCTCAACTCCGGTCTGTTCTGGAACAGATGGACCACATGGTCACCAATCCCCAGGAAACCGATGATTGGTCAGCGCTCAATCGCACGTTTCATGACACGATCAACGCTGCAAGCGGCTGGCCGCGCCTTCTCGAAACCATTGGCGTCTATCGGGACAAACTCGATCGCTATGTTCGCCTTTATTTCTCGATAGGGGGGCGTGAGCAGTCTCAAAAGGAGCACTGGGCGCTTCTTGGTGCGCTCGAAGCCCGGAACAGGCCGGAAGCCGAACGGCTCATCGAGCTTCATTCCAATTCGACGGCTGGCCTTTTGGTCATGTCCATCGAAACCGCCAACCAGGCAAAGTCCAAGTCCTGAAGCCCATTGGAGGAGCCGGAACGTCCGGCCCGTTCCTTCATAGACCGAGCAGCCGCTGGGCGTTGCCCCCCAGGATCTGGTCTTTCTGTCCGCCGCTTAGGCTTGCGAGCCTTTCGACGGGCTGGCGGGGTTCTTCAACACCCATGTCAAAGCAGTAATCGCTCCCGAGCATGACTCTGTCGGCGCCGACCTGATCGATGAGGAAATCAAGAGCGCTCGCGTCATGGGTCACCGTGTCGTAGTAAAAGCGCGATGCATAATCACGAGGATCGCGTTCGAGGTGTTTGCATTCCGGTCGGACCGACCATCCGTGGGAAATGCGCCCGAGCAGGAACGGCAACGCTCCACCGCCGTGCGGCAATGCGATCTCGAGATTGGGAAATTTGTCCAGAACACCGGAAAAAATCAGGTGAGCAGCCGCAATGGCTGTATCGAACGGATTTCCAAGAAGGTTCGCCAGAAAATATTCGCTTAGCCGATCGGTCATGCCCACGACCTTCAGCGGATGAAGGAAGATCGGCAGACCCAGCGCTTCGAGCCGCTCGTAAACCGGCCAGAACATCGGGTCCGACAAATTGGTGTCGTTCACAGCAGTGCCGAGATAGACGCCCTTGATACCGGGAAGTTTTGAGACGCGTTCTGCTTCGGCGATCGCGCGCGCAGGATGCTGCATTGGCAGCGTGGCAAATCCGAAAAGCCGCTCCGGCGCCTTAACATTGGCCTCCGCCAATGAATCGTTGAATGCCACACATAGCCGATCGGCGACCTGCTCATCGGCCCAATACACCATGGGTTGGGTGAGAGAGAGGATCTGTTTGTGCACACCGGTCGCGTCCATATCGGCAATACGCAGATCCAGATCTATGAATTTA
Organism: Pelagibacterium nitratireducens; assembly: GCF_037044555.1. NCBI lineage: Bacteria > Pseudomonadati > Pseudomonadota > Alphaproteobacteria > Hyphomicrobiales > Devosiaceae > Pelagibacterium > Pelagibacterium nitratireducens. Next base: position 2,530,353 of record NZ_CP146275.1, on the reverse strand, counting down.
GGGGCAATCGGCCCGGTAAAGAGCGGCCCCACCTTGAGCGCCTGCACACCGCCGATATCCACAAAGCGCGCACCGGCCCCATCGCCGTAGTGGGCGACGGCGTCAAGATAGGCCTGGGAATAGAAATGGGCGTGAATATCGATGACGCCGGAGGATGCGCAGTGTGCGCAGCTGCAAAGGGACTGATCTGCGTTGGACATGAATTCTCTGTGTACTTTCGGGCGAGGAGGACGTCATCGCTTCCAATTGACTTGATACAATATCTGATATATTAGATTGAACGTCATGGCAAGTCGATGATTTTGAGGAGCTTTTATGAGTCATTCCATTGGCCAATCCGTCCGTGCCCGGACGCCTTACCTGCCAATCATTGATCGTCCCAGGCTCAAATTACCCGGTGATGCGCGCGTTGCAGTCTGGACAATTGTCAATGTCGAGAATTGGAGTGCAGAGCGGGCCATGCCACGCGCCGTGCTGCCGCCCCCTATGGGGCAATCCCTTCTTCCCGACGTCCCCAATTGGTCCTGGCATGAATATGGTATGCGGGTCGGTTTCTGGCGGTTCCTCGATGCCCTGGAATCGCGGGGGCTGAAAGCGAGCTTTGCGGTGAACGGCTCAGCGATCGAGACCTATGCACGCGCCTGTACCGCCGCCCATGAGGCGGGGTGGGACTTTATGGGTCATGGCTTTCTCCAGGGCCCCATGCACAAGGTCGAGGATCAAAAAAAGGCCATTGAGGACACAATCGCTGCCATCAAGACGATGACCGGCAAGGCGCCGCGCGGTTGGGAAAGTCCTGGCCTTACCGAAACCGATGAAACACTCGACCTCCTGGCCGAGGCCGGCATCGAATATGTGTGCGACTGGGTGATGGACGACCTTCCGGTGACCCTGGCCACCCGCGCAGGGTCGATCACCTCGATCCCCTATACTGTGGAGATCAACGATGTCGTGATGTCGGCGGTCCAGCAGCAACCATCCGATGAAATATACCGCCGCGGAAAAGATCAGTTCGATCGCCTCTATCAGGAAGGTCACGATATTCCCCGCGTCATGGCAATCTCGATTCATCCCTACCTCACAGGTGCTCCGCACCGGATCGGGTATCTCGAAAAGCTCTATGACTACATTCTGGGTCATGACGGTGTGCTGATGTGCACCGGTTCGGAGATTCTCGACTGGTACACCGACGCCACCAAAAACAAGGCATAAGGCTCGCAACATGACGATGGCAATGCAGGCTTCCGACACCGACGCACCGCAGTGGCCGATGATAATCGGCGGAAAAAAGGTCGAGGCCCAGTCCGGCAAAAGGTTCGACATCATCAACCCCGCGACAGGCCTGGCTTACTGCTCGGTCCCTGAAGGCGACGCCGCCGATATCGATATCGCGGTCGACGCTGCGAAAAAAGGATTTGATATCTGGTCCAAAATGTCCGCACTCCAGCGCGCCAGCATCTTGATGAAGGCCGCTGATATCCTTCAGGAGCGACTGGCTGATTTTGTCGACGCCGAAGTACTTCAGACGGGCAGGCCAATTCGCGAGATGCGGGCGCAACTGGCCAGAACGCCCGAATGGTATTCCTATTTCGCCTCGGTTGCGCGCACCTATGAAAGCAAGGTCCACCCCTTTGGCGGCGACCACGTCAACTATGGCCGCCGATTGGCCTTGGGCGTCGTGGGCCTTGTGACGCCCTGGAACCATCCTTTGCTCATCCTGACCAAAAAACTGGCTCCGGCGCTGGCCGCAGGCAACGCTGTCGTCGTCAAGCCTTCCGAAGTTGCACCCATCACTCCGCTGATGCTGGCCGATGTGTTTTCAGAGGCTGGGCTCCCAGAGGGCGTCTATAACGTGGTGACCGGCTTTGGAGCGGGGGCAGGGGCCGCGCTGACGGCTCATCGCGACATCGCAAAAATCGATCTGACCGGGGGCACCGAAACCGGTCGCAAGGTTGCAGCATTGGCCGGGGAGCGGCTGATCCCGTTTTCGGGCGAGCTGGGTGGAAAAGCCTCGGTCATCGTCTTTGACGACGTCTCAGTCGATCGCGCTGCTGCGGCGACATTGTTTGCTTCATTTGTCGCGGCTGGACAGACATGCGTTCAAGGGGCCCGGCTGCTCGTGCATGAAAGCATCCATGACGCCGTCCTCGAAAAGCTGATTGCCCGCGCGAACGCACTTGTGGTCGGCGCGCCGGATGACGAAAGCACACAAATGGGACCTGTGGTCTCCGATCGTCAGTTGGCAACCGTCGAAAAATACGTGGCAATCGGTAAAGACGAGGGCGCGCGTCTCGTCGCAGGCGGCGAGCGGCTGTCCGGCGAGGGCAGGGATGGCGGCTATTTCTACGCACCCACCATATTTGCGGATGTTAGCAACGATATGCGGATTGCCCAGGAAGAAATCTTCGGGCCCGTCGTCTGCGTCATGAAATTTTCCACCGAGGCGGAAGCCGTCGCTCTGGCAAATGGCACAGATTTCGGCCTCGCCGCCAGCGTCTGGTCAAGCAATATCGCCCGCGCCAAACGTGTCGCCGAAGACATCGAGGCGGGCATTGTCTGGATCAACGATCATCATCGCATTGATCCATCCTCTCCCTGGGGTGGCTTTAAGGACAGTGGCATTGGCAAGGAAAACGGCATCGTATGCTACGAGGGCTATACCCGAATGCAATCGATCGTCCTCAATACATCCGAAGAACCGTTCGATTGGTTTGCCGAAGACGGCAAGCAAAAGCGGTATAGCTGATGACCCGGCCGGTATTGCTCATTGCCCTCGGCGGCACCATTTCGATGCAGGGTGGTGGCGGTTCGGGCATCACACCAAAACTGTCGGGCGACGATCTCGTTGCCGCAGTGCCGGGCCTCGATCAGGTATGTGATATCAGCGCCGTCTCGCCGTTCCGCATACCGGGCGCTTCGCTGAACATCACCCATATCGCCGAGGTTGCCCGCCTTATCAACGCGGCAGAACAAGACTATGCGGGCTTTGTCGTCGTCCAGGGTACCGATACGATCGAAGAGACTGCTTTCTTGCTCGATTGCCTGGTCTCGAGTTCGCGGCCCGTCGTTGTGACCGGTGCCATGCGGGGAGCCGATGCCGCAGGCGCTGATGGGCCGGCCAACATCCTGAGCGCTGCAACATATGCAGCATCTGAAGTCGGGAGGGGATTGGGCGCGGTCGTCATTTTCTCGGACGAAATCCACAGCGCGCGGCTCGCCCGCAAGGCCGATACCGGTCTGACGTCGGCCTTTACATCAGCGCCGTACGGGCCGATTGGCCGTGTGAGTGAGGGCAAAGTTCTGCTTGCCCTCAAGCCGGCCCATGGGCCTCTCTCTTTGCCTTTTCCCACGTCCGCCATTCCTGAAGTGGCCATTGTCAGTATCGGCTTTGGCGACAGCGGAAGAAGTCTGGGAGGGTTGGACCAAAACGGCATTTCCGCCGTCGTGATCCAGGGTCTGGGCGCCGGTCATGTCCCCGAAATGCTGTCTGAGCGGATCAGCGAACTGGCGGGCGCGATGCCGGTTGTCCTGGCAACGCGTGTCGTCAATGGCCCCGTGTTTGAAAACACCTACGGCTTTAAGGGCTCCGAGATTGATCTCATCGGCAAGGGGGTCATCCCCAGTCGGAGCCTCGGCGCAGTGAAAGCGCGCCTGATGCTGCAAGTATTGATCGCTGGTGGCGCTGATCATGACCATGTGCGCGCTCTGTTTTCCCAAATGTGATCGATCACGGCCAAGCCATCAAAATAAATGAAGTTTCTTTAAATTCAACAAGGTTGAATTTAAAGAAACAAACCAGTAGGCTCGGACGCGGTGGACATATGAAACGCGAAAAAGTCTGAGGAAACCCATGGAAGAAAAGCTCATCAACCAGGTCAGTGACCGCAAGGAAGGTCACTACAAACCTTACGGTTGGCATCACTGGCCGGACTATCCCTGGATGTCCTATCAGTTCCGTCGCGCACTGGGAGAAACCCAGGAAGGTGGCGGCGCCATTTCGGAAGTATTTCAGGTGGGCGAGCGCATCGATCCCTCCGATTCCGAGAGCTGGTGTCGCGAATGGAGAGCGATTGGTGACCGCAACCGCCTTCGGGGCGACCAGGAAGAGGCCGCCGGTCACATCGTGACCGCGCGCAATTGCTGGCTTCGGGCCGTCGATTATTATCGAGAAGCCGAGTTCTGGCTCGAGGGCAATGACCCGCGCCGCCTGGAAATTTTCGACCAGCTTGAATACTGCTCGAAAAAATGGGGAAGCTATTTCAATCCGCCGATGGAATCGGTCGAAGTTCCCTATCTCGATGGCAAGACGCTCTACGCTTATTTCCTGCGCTCACCCAATTCCACCGAGGAGCGTCAGCCGGTTCTCATGTGCTTTGGCGGCCTTGACTCGTTTAAGGACGAGATGTGGTTCATGGTCGCTCATGGCGCCATACAGCGCGGCATGTCGGTGCTCATGGTGGATGGCCCGGGTCAGGGCGGCACCATACGACGTCACAAGCTGACCAATCGTCATGACTATGAAGTCCCGGTCGGCAAATGCATCGACTATCTCGAAACCCGTGATGACGTCGATGCGTCCCGTATCGCTATGAGTGGTTCGAGCCTTGGTGGGTACTACGCCGCACGCGCCGCCTCCTTCGAGCACCGTTTGGCCGCCGCGGTATCCCATGGCGCCATCTGGTCGGTAAACGATCTTTGGGGCGATGCTGATGACAGCCATGGCCTGGCGGGCCACATCACCTGGGTCTTCGGTGCCGACAACATGGCTGAGGCGCTCAAGAAGGGTGAGGCCTTCAAGCTCGAAGGGGTGATCGACAAGATTGCCTGTCCTTACCTCATCGTACATGGCGGCTATGACGTCCTCGGCGTCGATCAGGCACAAAAGGTCTACGACTATGCCAAAGCCAACGGCGTGGATGTGACGCTGCGGTTGGTGGGTGAGGAAGAGACAGGTGCCGAACACTGCCAGCACGACAATCCCACCTTGGGCCAGGAACTGGTCAATGACTGGCTCGCCGAAAAGCTGGGCATCGATCAGAGCAAGCTCAAGCCTGCGTGATCAAGAATTAATTCGAAAGAACCTCGGTCAACGGGGCAGTTGAGTAAACAGTCCAGTGCCTCGGGCTTCAAGCCCGGGGCCCCAATCAAAGTGAAGGAAACAAGATATGAAAACGTCCCTGATGGTGCGTGCGCTATGCGGCGTTTCGATTGCCGCCAGTCTGGCCGGAGCCGCCCTGCCGGCTGCTGCGCAAGATTTCACCCTCAAGATTGCCCACGTGGTGCCGCAGGGTGACCCCCGCGATACCGCCGCTCGTCACGTTGCCGACGCCATGAACGGCTCGGAAACATGCTCGGTTGAAGCCAATGTCTACCCGGCGGGCCAGCTGGGGCAGACGACTGACCTGATTGAAGGCATGCAGATCGGCTCGATCGAAGCGGTCGTGCTTCCCGCCTCGTTCCTCGTTGGCTTTCAGCCACTCATGGGCTTGTTTGATTTCCCCTATTTCTGGCCCACCGATCTCGACCAGCTCGTTGCGCTGCACAATTCAGACGCTCTTCGCGGGTTGCTCGACTCCACCAATGAGCAAGGCGTGTATTCGATGGCTGTCTGGCACACCGGATACAAGCAATGGACTGCAAATTCGGCCCTGGTCGAGCCTGCCGATTACGCAGGGCTGCGGGCGCGCGTGATGCCTTCTGCGGTGCTGATCGAGCAGCAGGAAGCGCTCGGCCTGACACCTGTCGACATGCCTTTTGCGGAAACCTATTCGGCACTGCAGTCGGGCGCCATTGACGCTCAGGAAAACCCCGTGCCGACAACCTACTCGATGCGCTTCCAGGAAGTTCAATCACACCTGATGATGACCAACCATGGCAATCTCGATCAGATTTTCATGGTCTCGTCAGCCTGGTGGGATGGATTGACGCCGGAATGTCAGGATGAGTTGAGCACTGCTGTCAGCGAAGGGCAGCAGGTGGTCATCGACGAAACGCTGCGGATTGAAGACGAGGCAATGACGGCCTTCGCAGATCAGGGCGTGGAAATCATCGAGCTGACCGACGCGCAGCTTGAAGCCCTCAAAGAAGCTACGCTTCCGCCCGTCCGTGAGCTCTTCCTGTCGCAGAATGGAGACAACGGTCAGCAGGTTCTCGAATCGGTTGAAGCTGCCATCGCCTCTGGCGAATAGTAAAGGCACAAGGTGGCGGCTCGTCCCGCCACCTTCCCTTTCTGCCAATGTCGGAGACCCCTGATGCGCTGGCTCGAATTTCCACTGAGACTGACCGACAAGCTTACGGCCTGGATGCTCGGGCTTATGCTCGTCGCCATAACACTGATCCTCTTCGTCAATGCCATGGCCCGCTATTTTGCTGGCATTGCGATCGTTGGCGGCGAGGAACTCGCGCGGTGTCTCATGGTCTGGATGACGTTTCTTGGGTCGTATCTGCTCGTCAGAACGCAAGCCCACATCGCCATCGATGTGCTCGCAATCATGCTGAAACCAGCGACCCGGAAAATCCTCGTCATGGTGATCTGCTGTCTGGGCATCCTCATTACAGCGTATTTTTTCGTGCTCGGCTATGAGCTTACCGTTCGAATTTTCTCGTCCGGTCAACGCATGAGCAGCGTGCCGCTCGCGCGCGGCTGGTTTTATCTCTCAATTCCGGTGGGCATGGGGCTGATGTGCGTCGCCTTCCTGCAGACATTGCTTGCCACGATCACTGGCCTCGCCCAACCCAAGGTTTCCGATTTCTCGCTCCCCGAAGTCGAAGCGGCAGCGGTTAAAGCTGCTCCTGAAGGAAAGTTGTAATGGCGTCGAGCGTCCTGATTCTGAGCGCCATCGCATTGCTGTTGGCCTCAGCACCCATTTTTCTTGCGCTGCTTGCAGGCACCGTGGTCGGCTTCGAGTTTTTTGGTCCAGCGATGCCACCCGTGGTTCTGGCGCAGCGGCTCGTAGAAGGCGTGAACGTTTTTTCCATTCTCGCCGTCCCGCTTTTTGTCTACGCCGCCGACATCATCTCGCGCGGTGAAATCGGCGAACGTCTTGTCCGGCTCATGGAAAGTCTTGTGGGCCATATTACCGGCGGCCTTGCCATTGCCACCGTGCTCACCTGTGCAATGTTTGGTGCCATCTCGGGCATCGGCGCTGCGGCGGTGGTGTCTATTGGACCGATCGTCTATCCCTCCCTGCTGCGCCATGGGTATAGCCGCAGCTTTTCCGTCGGCCTTATTTTGACGGCATCCACGCTTTCGATGCTGATCCCGCCCAGCGTGGCGATGATCCTTTATTCGGTGCAGGTTTCCGTATCCGTTTCACAGGTGTTTCTCGCGGGCCTGGGCACGGGCCTCATTTTTGTTATCGGCCTGTCGGCTTATTGCGTGATCTATGCTGTGCGCCACAAGCTCGGGCGGCAGGAACGCATGCCCTTCCGTCAGCAATTGCGGGCGCTCCAGCGCGGCTTGATCCCGATGGGGCTGCCGATCCTGATCTTCGGCGGCATATATGGTGGCATTTTTACACCAACAGAAGCCGCCGCTGCCGCATGCGTGTATGCCGCAATTGTGGAAACGCTGGTTTTCCGGCGACTGAAGCTTAGGGAGCTCTTCCGACTGAGCCAGGGATCATCCATCACGATTGCTACCCTGCTTATCCTGATCGCCGCAGGGTCGACAATGACATGGTTCATGACACTGGAACGTGTTCCCGCGATGCTTGCCGCCATGATGAGCGAGGTGCCGGGCGTCGTCGTCCTCGCCGCGATCAATGTCCTGGTTCTGATTATCGGGATGTTCATTGATCCCAATTCGGCAGTGATTGTCATCAGCCCGCTGATTGCACCCGCCGCAATGGCTGTAGGCGTCGATTCAGTTCATCTGGGCGCCATCATCGTTTTCAACCTGGCCATCGGCATGATCACACCTCCCTTTGGCCTCAACATCTTCATCGGCATGAGCACGTTCAAAATCAGCTATGCCGAGATCATGCGAGCGGTGCTGCCGTTTATCGGCGTCGCAATCGTCTCGCTGTTGGCAATCACCTATTTTCCTCAATTGATCATGTGGCTGCCCGAACTGGCCCGCTGACTTGAACCAGACTGGAGTTTTGAGCATGAATTTTGGCGTCGACGAAATTCGCCCTGCTGTTGTGGCCATTGACTTGCACCGTGGCCATCTGGACCCCGAAGTTGCCACCATGCCGCTCGCGACCGAGCGGTGCGGTCCCATCATCGAGGCAAACAGGATCTTTTTCGACAACGCACGGGCGGCCAATATTCCGGTCATCCATTTGCTGACCATGTATCGTTCGGTCGAAGAAATCCGCACCAATCCGTTCTGGCGGACCCGCGCCGAAGATCCAACGGCGACGCGTAAGAACGTGCTCAAGCACAATCTGGCCGGCCTGCCGGGTGTCCAGGTCATGCCCGAGCTCCTCGACGATCGCGACTGGGTCATCGACTCCAAGCGCCGCTATGATTGCTTTATCGGCTCCGAACTGGAATTTTGTCTGACACGCAATGGGATAAACACGCTTCTGATCACCGGCGTGAACACCAATAGCTGCGTGCTGGCGACCGCCGTTTCCGCATGCGTGCGAGATTTTGCGGCGATCGCTATTGAGGACTGCGTGGATACCATGGACGGTGAAAGCTTGCATGAAGCAGCCCTCAGCTGTATCCGGACAGCTTTCGGATGGACCATGTCTGCCGATCAGGCACTTGCAAACATCCGGTAATTCTGCGGAACAATTTCGCGTTCAGATCAGGTAAGGGAATGGCCAGATGACACGCCAAAGGCGCCCCGCATTGGGTTCGGCACCTGTTACCCTTTCCAGAGCCAAGTCCGATGTTTCGAATGAACCGGAAGCAGAACTGGCCATCACCGACAAGACCCGCATTGGCGCGAAAATCCGGCACGCGAGACTGCTGCGAGAGCTGAGCCTAAAGGAACTCGCGCTTAAGGTCGGATGCTCGGTCAGCACGCTGTCGAAAATCGAAGGTGAGAAGGCAAATCCCTCCCTGACCATGTTGCACAAGATCGGCGCCGCTTTGGGCAGCAATCTGGCTGAGCTGTTTTCGGGGGACGAAGAGTTCGGCGTCATAACCAAAGCAAATGATCGCCCTGTCATTGAAACCGATCAGGTCCGGCGCGGAACCGGTATCCTGCTCGAACGCCTCGTGCCTTATTCGTCGGGGTATTTGCTGCAAGGCAATGTCCACATTATCGAACCCGGTGGCGGCAGCGAAGATGGCTTGAAGCACGAGGGCGAGGAACTCGGCTACATTATCGAGGGCCAACTTGAACTCACAGTCGGCGGTCAGTCTTACATCGCGGAGGCTGGAGACTCGTTTTTCTTCCGGTCCAACCTACCGCATTCATATCGGAACCCCGGCGAAAGTGTTACGCGGGTTGTCTGGGTGAACACGCCGCCAACCTTCTGATCGACCGCACGCGCCACTTACTCCCTGGGCGCCGCCTGGCAAGCCGCCCTTCTCTATGAGCACGCGGCCACCGAGTTGTAAGACGTGCTGCCAATAGGCCAATGGCATGCATTGCCTGACGCGATCGGAGAGCTCCTAAGATTCCCGCCGGCGCAGCGCAACCTTGTGCCGCCTTTGCCAAAGCCGCATCTCTGGCTCGAAAGGGCGCCTCCCACTCGAATTGCAAGAATGGGGCGCCGGACGACCGGAATGAGGGCGCGAAGCTGTCCCCTGAGCTTATACGTTTTCTATTCCTGTGAAGTGTTCCGGCGGAAAGCGCGCAACTCGGACAGTGCGATGTCACGCCGTTTGCCGAGGTGTGGGGCCAAGTCATTAAGATGAATGCCCTTGGCGCACTTCTGAGTCCTTTCAATTCGCACCAGGGGGATGCCAATCTCACTTGATTCAGGCTTACGAGCGGAATGAGGGTTTTGCCGTTGTACTGAGCCATAAGCAGAAAGGCTGTGTCTAGCGACATTGAGGTGGTAACACTTTGAAAAATCGGGTGGAGAAAGGCATATATATCACCGAAGCCTGCAATGTCAGTCGGTCCAATCTCGGTGTGATTTAGGAAATATCTTTACGTGATTGAAAAACATCGAAAATTCTCCATTGCACCGATGATGGACTGGACGGATCGTCACTGCCGGTATCTTCACCGGCAGTTGACCTCCCGCGCGCTGTTGTTCACGGAAATGGTGACCAGCGCGGCTCTGGTGCATGGGGATGCTGAACGGTTGCTTGGGTATAATGACAGCGAACACCCGGTTGCGGTTCAGCTTGGTGGGTCCGATCCGATTGAGCTGGCCCAGGCCGTCAGGATTTGCGACCGGTTCGGGTATGACGAAATCAACCTCAATGTCGGCTGTCCGTCCGACCGGGTGCAATCGGGACAATTTGGCGCCTGTCTAATGGGCGTTCCTGGGTTGGTGGCCCAGTGTCTGGTGGCCATGGCGGATGTGACCGATACCCCGATTACGGTAAAATGCCGCATCGGAATTGACGATCAGGACATCGAGGCAGACCTCGACCGTTTTGCCGATGCCGTGCTTCCGACGGGCATTGAGGCGCTTTACGTCCATGCCCGCAAAGCTTGGCTCAAGGGACTTTCGCCCAAAGAGAACAGGGATATACCGCCCCTCAATTATGATCGCGTGTATCGACTGAAACAGCGCTTGGGCGATTTTCCGGTCATGATAAATGGCGGCATCAAGTCGCTCGATGAGTGCGAAACTCACCTTCGGCACACCGACGGCGTGATGCTCGGCCGCGCCGCATATCATGATCCAATGATTTTGGGCGTCACCGACGCAAAAATATTCGGCGAGAAGCGAGCTCCAGCGACGCTCGACGATATCGAGACGGCCATGACTGCTTATGCGGAAATCGATCTGGGCAAAGGCACACGCCTCAACCAGATCACCCGCCACATGCTCGGGCTGGCCAATGGTCTTCCCGGCGCCCGTCGTTTCCGGCAGATTCTGAGTGTCGAGGCTTGCAAGCCTGGGGCAGGGCCAGAAGTGATTGCTGCGGCATTCGCCCAGATTGATCGGTCCGCCGGCGTTCGCGTCGCGTGAGCCCGATCACGCCGGCTTGCGCGCCACAACGAACAACGCCCGGTCCTTGCCAGGCTTCCAGCGATGGGCGATTTCAAAACCGGGCAGCCTGATCCTGGCGATGACCTCTTCGGTGCTCATGACCTTGAGGATCGGAAGCAGGCCCGTCGCACGGCCGATTGGGGCCAACATCTTGAAATATCCCATATTGTCGCCTAGGCACGCCGTGCTGGAGACGAAATATCCCCCCGGCGCCAGCATGCGGTAAACCTTGGCGATAACCGCATCGGGGTCTTTGAGCAGATGCAGAATACTAAGGCCGAGTACCATGTCATAGGGCCGGTCGGGGATAGCCAGAGTGGTGATATCGGCACGCTCGAAAGTGATGTTCTCGACACCCGCTTCGTTGGCACGCTGCCGGGCCTTTTCGAGCATGCGCTCGGAAAAATCGATCGCCCGTATGTGGGCCACGAAGGGTGCATGCCGTATAGCGGTGCCACCCGTGCCACAGCCGAATTCGAGCAGTTCCATATCGGGGCGCAAATAGTCTTGAGTGACCCGAAGCTTGGTTTCGTAGTCCTCTACATGGGTGATCGGCAGACGCGCGTATTTGTCTGCGGTCCTGTCCCAGAACCTGCTTGTCGCAGCCATGGTGCCCCTCGAGCCGGTTTGACGTTGAACAGATTACTTCAGTCATGCTCATAGAGAAATTGCCCAATTTTGCACGAGTGTTATACATTCCTGCATGAGCGCAACGCTATCGGGCCTTGACTGGAATCAGATGCGGGCCTTCCTCGCAACCATCGAGGCGGGATCGCTGTCGGCTGCGGCCCGGGATCTGGGGCTGACACAGCCCACCCTGAGCCGGCAGATAGCCGCTCTTGAAGCCGATCTGGGATTGCTTTTGTTCGAGCGGGTGGGGCGACGGCTCACACTGAGCGAAGCGGGGCGACACTTGGCAGAGCATGCGCGGGCCATGGGCGCTGCGGCCGATCGGTTGGCGATAACGGCGTCCTCGCAATCCCAGGTTCTGGAAGGGCGTGTGCGGATCACCGCGGTCGACATCCTGGCCGCCCATGTTCTGCCGCCCATTCTGCAGAAACTCTATTCGATCGCACCGGGAATCGAGGTTGAAATCATTGCCTCCAATTCGGTCGACGACCTGATGCGCCGCGAGGCCGACATTGCAATTCGGCACGTTCAGCCCGACCATGACGATCTCATCGCGCGCCGATGCCGCGACACTGAACTTGCGCTCTATGCTGCGACATCGTTTATCGAAAAATTTGGACGCCCGGCCCAAGCCGGCGACCTCGCGGAAGCGCCGTTTATCGGTTATGCGCCCGACGATTCGGTCGATCAGGAGCTTAACAAGCGCGGCATACCGGTTACCCGCGGCAATTTTCGCTGGCTATGCGTCAGCTCACTCGTGGGATTGGAGTTGATCCGGCGCGGATTGGGGGTCGGGCTGACATTTAAAGACGCTGCCGACCAGTTCTCCGATCTTGAGCGCGTTCTTCCCGACATGGAGCCTTTGCGGGCACCGGTATGGCTCACCGTGCATCGGGAATTGCGTACCAGCCCACGCATCCGCATCGTATTTGATGTACTGGCCGAAGCATTCGGGTTGGGCGCCGAAGCTAATCGTGCAACTCCAGCGAATCCTGACTGACCGTGTAACGCGACAGGGTTTCCAGGAACGTCATGCCCAAAAGTGAGGTCTCGAGCGCGTTGTCCTCGACCACAAAGGCGCGGATATTGCGCCGGACAATGTTGCCCACTTCGATCTGATCGATCCGGATCGATGCTGCGGTGCCGGTGCCGTTAGCGGTCTGAACGGGAATGGTATAGCGCAGACTTTTCGTATCGATGCCGGCAGAAACCGCATCGGCATGGGAAAGGACGACGGCGCTGGCACCGGTATCGAAGATCATGGGCACCTCGGTGCCATTGATGGTGGTATCGATGCTGAAGCTGCCGCCGAACGAGCGGGAAATATGGACGTTTCCCGTCTGCGGGTCGACGATGGCGGCACCCGGCTGCAGGGCGCCGAAAACCCGCTGACCCATCCGCTCGATATCACCGCGATAGGTATAACCGAGCACCAGAATCCCGCCGATTGCGATCCAGATGACGAACCCTGAAAGGATTTCGCCGAGCTTGTGTCGGCGTCCCACCACCGCGCTGGCAACAAGCGTTCCGATCACAACGAGCGGTATCGCACTCGCCGTCTGGGTCTGCGTCAGTCCGAAAACCGCACCAGCGTCGGCGCTGATGGCGACCGCAAGGCCGACCACGATCAGAATGGCGAAAGCAACAAAGAGCATGGACCGTCCAAATGGGTTCAACCGGCGATCATAGTCATAAAGGCTGCCAATAGGGCAATTTCAAGCAGCGCCTGCAAAGCACCGATAAGATCGCCTGTCTGGCCGCCGACCAGCCGGTCACAAAGCCGTGTCCACCCAAGGGCAACGACCGCAGCAATAACACCTGCGACCAAAAGGCCCAGAGGGGATACGAATGGAACCGCCAGTACGAGAGCAACGACGAAAGCAACAACGAGCCCTAGACCGAAAGCGTTCCGCGAAAGCCGGCCCGCCGAAGCTGAAGCACCCGCGGTGCGGGCGGGCGGCAGGGCCATCGCGACATAAAGCCCGCCAGACCGGGCGAGCAGCCCTGCGGCCAGCCATAGGGCTGCGACGGCAAGGCCGCCATGAACGGCGAGCGCCGAAAGCGCTGCAGCCTTGAGGCCGACGATAAACACAATGGTCAGCACGCCATAAGTGCCGTGGCGACTGTCTTTAAGGATTTCCAGCCGGCGCTCGGCCGTGCTGCCACCAAACAGCCCGTCGGCTGCATCGGCTGCCGCGTCCTCACTCATGGCGCCCGTCACGATGGCCGAGCAGGCGGCGGCGGCAATTGCCGCAAAAAGGGGTGAAATACCGCCCGCAACGCCGAGCAGCAGCACGCAGGCAGGGCCAAGCCCGATCAGAAGACTGGCGAGGGGCAAGATGCGTGCAATGCGATCGAGATTGGGCACGGTGTGTAAACGCGTGCCGGTCGGCAGGCGTGAAAAAAAGCGCAACGCCATGACCAGATCGGAGGTCAGATCAGCGCCATGACGAGAAGACTCGTCGTTCGAAGAGCCACCTCTGTTGTCGGCATCACTCAATTGCGTTTTTCCTCTTTTCGTCCCAAAAGGAGCACCCTCATATCATCCGAATCCGGGAGCGACCATGTCTGCCCAAGCCTTCACCGATTTCCATGATCTCCTGATGCTTGGCCCGGACGGCGACGAGGCGGCGGTCGCGGCGGTACGGGCACGCGACGCGCAATTGACCAAACCCGCCGGATCGCTCGGCGAGATGGAATTTCTGGTTGAGCATTTGGCCCGCTGGCAGGGCAAACCCGAGCCTACGTTTGAAGATCCCATGGTTGCGATTTTTGCTGCCAATCACGGAGTGACAGAGCAGGGCGTATCGACATTCCCGCGCGATGTGACAAAGCAGATGGTCAACAATTTCACCAAGGGCGGGGCGGCGATTTCGCAGATTTGCGCCCTCCATGAAATCAATCTGCGGGTGTTCGAGTTGGCGCTGGACGTGCCGACCGGGGATATCACGGTTGTGCCCGCCATGGACGAGCGCACCTGTGCTGCGACCATTGCCTACGGCATGGAAGCCATTGCGGGTGAGGTCGATCTTCTGTGCATCGGGGAAATGGGAATCGGAAACACCACCGTCGCTGCAGCAATCTATGCGGCCCTTTATGGCGGCGCGGGCGCCGACTGGGTCGGACGTGGCACCGGCGTTGACGATGCGGGCCTCAAGCGCAAGGCCGATGCCGTCGACCGGGCGCTGGCCCGCCATGCGGGGCGCCTCAATACCCCCTTTGAGATTCTCGCCAATCTGGGCGGACGAGAAATCGCCGCCATGGTTGGGGCCATCATCGCCACCCGCCATCAGAAGGTGCCATTGATCGTCGATGGTTTTGTGGCCACAGCCGCTGCTGCCATTGCCCACGCTGTCAATCCCGCTTCGATCGATCACTGCCTTTTCGGTCACGTTTCGGCCGAAGGCGGTCATGCACGGGCACTCGAAAAGATGGGCGCAAAGCCGCTGCTCGGCCTGGGTATGCGGTTGGGGGAGGGGAGCGGTGCCGCGTTGGCCGCCGTTCTGTGCAAGACGGCCCTGCATGTGCACAAGAACATGGCAACCTTTGCTGAGGCCGCCGTAGACGAAAAACTGAGCTGAGCGGAACTGCGAAATCCTCTTCGACTGGTGCTTTTTGTGCTGGTGCGTAACCCGATAAGTGATGGCCATTCTGACGGAGAAATGCCATGTACGCGCTTTATATAGCCAACAAGAATTATTCCTCCTGGTCGCTGCGGCCCTGGGTTCTGCTCAAAACGCTCGGGATCGATTTCGATGAGCGCTTCGTGCCCTTTCTCCAGGCCTCCAGCTATGAGGAATTCCGCAAATTTTCCCCGACCGGTCTCGTGCCGTGCCTCGTGGATGGTGATTTGACGGTCTGGGATTCGCTGGCGATCACCGAATATGTCGCCGAAGATTATTCCCAGGTTTGGCCGGGGGATCGGGCGGCGCGCGCGTGGGCGCGCTCGGCAGCGGCCGAGATGCATTCGGGCTTTGCCACCCTACGCAATATATGCGGGATGAATGTGGGTGTCAGGGTGCGCATGCACGAGATCAACGGTGCGCTGCAGACCAATCTCGACCGGATGGACGAACTCTGGAGCGAGGGCCTTTCACGTTTCGGCGGACCGTTTCTCGCTGGCGAGACATTTACAGCGGTCGATGCGTTCTTTTGCCCGGTCGCTTTCCGCGTCCAGACCTATGATCTCAAGCTCAGCGATACGTCGCTGGCCTATTGCGAACGACTTCTGGAGTTGCCCGCAATGAAGGAATGGTATGAAGCAGGGCTGGCCGAGACAATCCGCGATGAACCTCACGACGCCGAAATCGGCCTGGCCGGTGCTCTGATCGAGGACTTGCGGGCGGTCTAGGAAGCTTCCGAGTAGATCTCAAGCCTGTTGCGCTGCTCGACCACAGGCGCGATGCCTTCCATGACGCGGGCTCGGGGGAAGGTGGCGATCACTTCGGTGCCGAAGCGCAGCTTGGAGAACAGATCGAACCGTCCCTGATGAAGGTCCATGATCTTCTGGACGATGGGCAAACCGAGGCCGGCCCCTTGCTCGGCGGTCTTTTGCGCCAGCGATCCCTGACCGAAAGACGACAAGACGGTTTCGATTTCCTCTTCGGGAATTCCGGGGCCGTTGTCGACCACGGAGATGAATTGCCCGCCATCTGTCGACCGCCCCACGGTCAGAACGATCTTACCCGATTGTGGAGTGAACTTGATGGCGTTCGAGAGAAGGTTGAGGACCACCTGACGCACGGCGCGCTCGTCGCCCCAGATCTTAGGCAGCGAATCGCCAGCCTCGAACTGAAGATCGACATTCTTGGAACGGGCCCGGATTTCGAGCATGCGGCGGCAATCGTCGGAAATATCGGCAAGCGAGATGCCCTCTTCGTTGAGCTCGTATTTCCCCGCTTCAATCCGCGACAGGTCGAGCAATTCGTTGATGAGGGTCAAAAGATGCTGCCCGCTGGCGTGAATATCGCCGGCATACTCCTTGTATTGGGGCACTGCGTGAGCTCCCAGCAGTTCCGATTTCAGCACCTCGGAAAATCCGATGATGGCGTTGAGCGGCGTGCGCAACTCGTGGCTCATGGTGGCAAGGAAGCGCGACTTGGCAATATTGGCCTGCTCGGCATGCCGACGGGCTTCATCCGACATCGTGCGCGCTTCCTCAAGCTCGAGGATCAGAGCATCTTTTTCCCATTGATGTTCAAGATTGCCGATTTCGGACTTGTAGAGCTGGCGGGTGAGAAACAGAAAAAAGAAGAACGCCCCGATGGCAACAACCGACATCGCATAATTGAGCGTGCCGCCGCTCCAGATGAGCATGGCGGCCACACTCACGGTTCCGGGGAACGTGGTCACCAGGGTGGCGCTGGGCAGGGTGCGCGTTGCAACGGCGTTTGCAGCGACTCCGACCAGCAGCATGGCAAAGATGATGATCTGGATATCCTGCCCGCCGCCGCTGATGGTGAGGACCGGCAGCGTGGCCCAGGACAGACCGGTGATCGTTTCGGCGATGATGAAGGTCTGCGTCCAACGGCGGGGATTGAACTTGGACGAGCCTTGCTTTCGGAACCGCCGGCAGATCATGGCGATACCGAGATTGGCAACGCCGACGACGCTGGCCCAGAGCGCGGCGATGATCGGATCGATCCACAAGATTGCGGCGAGCGAGAGGATGCTCAACAGCACCAGTGTGGGAAGGAGGCTCGTTAGCCGGGCGTTGGCATATTCGGCCAGCAACTCATAATCGAAAGTGGCCCGCGTGCCTGAACTTGAGGTCAACTTCTGGCGTGCATCGAGGACGGCACGCTGAACCGTACGGCGCGATTCTCCCCGACGCGGCGCTTCGGTTGCACGGTTAGGCTGGCTGGACGCCATCGAACTCTCGTTACGCTACTCAACTACTCATCAGGTCAGCATAAACCGGACTAACCTGTACGCGAGACTCAACGCTAAGCTACGCGTGGTTAACAGGACGTTGAACTGCACCACCCAGTTAGACGCAATTTTCACCATAGTTGACCGGAGCCCCGCTGACTGGCCGGTTCGAGGGTATGAGGACGGACGGGCCGATGGCTGAGCCCCGGGGGTTGTTTGCCTTGACATGGGCAATGCCGGCACGTCAAATGTCGCGCTGAGGCGGACGATTTTCCAGAATGCTGGAAATTTTCGTTGATTATAAGAATACTATTTCAGGGGCTTTCATGGCGCTCGACAAACTCGACCGCAAAATTCTCCAGCTTTTGCAAAAGGATGCCACGATGCCAGTGGCGGAAATCGGCCGAAAGGTCGGTTTGTCCACCACACCATGCTGGCGCCGCATCCAGAAAATGGAGGAAGAAGGGGTCATCAAGCGCCGCGTCGCCGTGCTCGATCCCGAAAAGGTCAACGCGGGCGTAACAGTGTTTGTGGCCGTCAAGACAAACGAGCACAACGATGCGTGGTTGCGCAAGTTTGCCGCCGTCGTCGAGGATTTTACCGAAGTCGTCGAGTTCTACCGCATGAGCGGGGACGTCGATTATCTGCTGCGCGTGGTCGTACCGTCCATTCAGGCCTATGACATCTTTTATAAAAAGCTGATCTCCAAAATCGCGCTGTCCGACGTCAGCTCGTCTTTTGCCATGGAGCAGATCAAATATACGACGGCCCTGCCGCTCGAGTTCGCGGTCGTGGGGGACTAGCCGCCCGTCACCGACATGTGCCGGCCGACGGCCGGGGCAGAGCGGCGCTCGATCACGAAGTCATGGCCTTTGGGCTTGAGGATCATCGCGCGATCAAGCGCGGCATCGAGCCCGTCCGGGCCGCCCTCGCGCAGCGCCGCGCGCAGATCGACCCGATCGTCCTGTCCAAGGCACATGTAAAGTTGCCCGGTGCAGGTCAGTCGCACCCGATTGCAGCTTTCGCAGAAATTGTGGCTCAGCGGAGTAATGAACCCTATGGTGCCGCCGGTCTGCTCCACCCGCATGTAGCGGGCCGGTCCGCCGGTGCGCTTGGCAATAGGCGTGAGCGTGAAGCGCTCGGCAAGTCTGTCGCGAACCGTGCGCAGCGACAGGTGAGTGTCGGCACGCTCGAAGGCAACATCGCCGAGCGGCATTTCTTCGATCAGGGTCAATTCGAACCCTTCGGAATGGGCCCACTCGAGCATGGGCAGGATTTCGTCTTCGTTGACGCTCTTGATCGCCACCATGTTGAGCTTGACCGACAGGCCCGCATCACGCGCCGCATAGATGCCGTCAAGAACCTGGGGCAAGCGTCCGCGCCGGGTTATCGCCGCAAACTTTTCGCCATCAAGCGTATCGAGCGAGACATTGACCCGGCGAATGCCCAACTCCGCCAGGCGCCCGGCATGCTGTGCGAGCTGGCTGCCATTGGTCGTTAGCGTCAACTCGTCGAGTTCGCCTTGCGCCAGATGGCTTTCCGAAAGCGCTTCGATGAGTTTGATAATGTCACGGCGAACCAACGGCTCTCCGCCCGTCAGTCGGACCTTGCGAACACCGCGTCTGACAAATGCGCCGATAACCTCCTGGATTTCCTCGAAGCTGAGCACCTCGCTCTTGGGCAGGAAAACCATGTCTTCGCCCATGCAATAGGTGCAGCGAAAATCGCAGCGGTCCGTCACCGAAACTCTGAGATAGGTGACGTGTCTGCCAAAACTGTCGACGAGCGGGCGCTGGGGTACGTGATTGGTCATCGCAAGAATATAGGCCCTATTGCATGGAGCGAAAACCCGAGTTTCGCATCCGATATGACCTGCATCGACCTTGGTAGCGTTGACAGGCGCCTCGAACTGCCGTTCTAGAGGCAAAACCGGGAGATTTCAGAACGTGAGTGAAGACCTCAAGCGCAAGGCGGCCCAGGCGGCCATGTCCGAAATCCGTTCGGGCATGCGGATCGGGCTCGGCACGGGCTCGACGGCCAAACATTTTGTCGATCTGCTCGGCGCGGAAGTGGCAAAGGGATTTGAGTGCATCTGCGTGCCGACATCGGAGGTGACCGCGGCGCAGGCGCGCGGACTCGACATTGCTCTGACCACGCTCGACGATATCGACCGTCTTGATGTTACGATTGATGGCGCCGACGAGATCGACCGGAACTTCCAGCTCATCAAGGGCGGTGGCGGAGCGTTGCTGCGCGAAAAGATCGTGGCAGCGGCCTCGGCGCGCATGATCGTGATTGCCGATGAAACCAAGCTCGTCGATACGCTGGGCGCATACGCCCTGCCGATCGAGGTCAATCTTTTCGGCCTTGCCGCGACCGAAAGGGCGATCGCTGGCGTGATGGCCCGGTTCGGCGCTCAGGGTGGAAAGACATTGCGGAAAAGAGCCGACGGTGAGACCTTTGTGACCGATGGTGGCCACTATATCGTGGACGCATCTTTTGGCCGTATTTCGGACGCAAAAGCTCTCTCTTTGGCACTGCTCGAAATTCCCGGTGTCGTCCAGCACGGGCTGTTCATCGATTTGTGTTCCGACGCCTATCTTGCTACGCCCGGGGGGACGATCAAGCTCTCCGAGCATGTGAAATCATAACCCGTTTTCGTAAGGGACCGTACGCACAATGACTTTCCTGCCCACTCTGCGCCGGCTCGCTGCGGCGCTTATTCTGTCCGGCACCGCACTGGTGGCGGCAGCTCCTGCCCATGCGCAACAGGAAATTTCACCCGAGCATCTCGCAAAGGCGCGCGAATATGTGGACATGACCGATTCCGCGCAGCTCTATGAACGCACCCTCGTCGAGATGGGCTTGCGGGTCATGCGCCTGATGATTCAGGAAGACCCGTCATTGCGTGATCCGCTGATCAATGCGCTGCAGACAGTGTATGACGGCTATCTCGTTAATCGCGATCCGCTCTACAATCAGTTCGCGCGCATCTATGCCATCCGCTTTTCGCTCGAAGAGCTCGAAGAGATTGTGAGCTTTTATGAAACGCCGGTCGGCCAGAAGCTGCTGAGCCAGAATGCGGGCATCAACGAGGATCTTCAACTGGCACTGGGTGTGTGGAGCCGCAACACGGGCAACGAGTTCCTCTCGCGTGTGCGCACTGAACTGCGCAACCAGGGATACAATGCCCCCGAGGTCGAAGCGCCCGCCCCCGAAGAAGAGGAAGCTGCGCCGCAATAAGGTCTGGCTCTTCACGGTTGGTTTAGCCCCCGTCCAACAGGACGGGGGTTTTTTTGTACGCTACGGACGCCTATATCGTTTCCTCGAAACACAGCAGCGGCGCGGGGTCCCCATGAGCGAGAAGTTTGATTTGGTCGTTATCGGTGGGGGCTCGGGAGGCGTGCGCGCGGCGCGGGTTTCCGCGCAGCTGGGAGCCAAGGTCGCAATCGTCGAGGAATACCGCTACGGCGGCACCTGCGTCATCCGTGGCTGTGTTCCAAAAAAGCTTTTTGTTTACGCATCCCGCTTCGGCGATCTTTTCGACGTGGCCCCGAGCTTTGGCTGGACCGTCGATGCCTCGTTCGACTGGCCGACCCTTCTGGCCAACAAGGACAAGGAAATCGGCAGGCTCGAAAAAATCTATGAGACGCTGCTTGATGGTTCTGGTGTGAAAGTCTTCAAGGCTCGCGCCACGGTGACTGGCCCGAATTCGGTTAAGCTATCAACCGGCGAGGAGCTGGAGGCCGAGCGGATTCTGATCGCCACCGGCGGTGCTCCGTTCAAGCCCCACATCGAAGGCAGCGACCTGGGCATCACATCGAATGAAGCCTTCCATCTCGAAAAGCTGCCCAGAACGATTTTGATCGAAGGGGGCGGCTATATCGCTGTGGAGTTTGCGACGATCTTTTCCGGCCTGGGAGTCGACACCACGCTGGTCTATCGCCGGGATAAGATCCTGCGCGGCTTTGATCATGACGTGCGCGATGGCCTTGAGGACGCGCTGCGGGAACGCGGTGTGCGCATTCGCTACGGCTACCATATCTCACAATTGCGCAAGGACGGGGAGGGCGTATGCGTTTCGTTCTCGCATGGCGAGGAAGCGACCTTCGACAAGGTGATGTTTGCCACCGGCCGCCATCCCAATACGAGCGACCTCGGCCTTGAGGTAGCGGGCGTGCAACTCGACCAGACCGGAGCGGTCGTGGTGGACGAATATTCCCGCTCCTCGGTGCCCTCCATCTATGCGGTCGGGGACGTTACCGGTCGGGCGGCTCTGACGCCGGTGGCTATCCGCGAGGGCGCTGCTTTCGCCCAGACGGTCTATAACAACACGCCAACCACCGTGCCCTATCATTTGATCCCCACCGCGGTGTTTTCCGAGCCCGAGATCGGCACCGTGGGGATGAGCGAGCAGGATGCCGCCGAGCACTACCGTTCGATCGATATCTACATTGCCCGCTTCCGGCCGATGATGAACACGCTGTCGGACCGACAGGAAAAAATGCTGCTCAAGCTGATCACGGAGACCGATAGTGGCCGGATTTTGGGATGTCACATCCTTGGCCCGGGGGCCGGTGAGATGATCCAGCTGGTGGCCATCCCGCTCGGGATGGGTGGAACCATGGCCGATTTCAACCACGCCATTGCCGTACACCCCACGGCGGCCGAAGAGCTGGTGACCTTCAAATCCCCCAGCTATCGCATGGTCGATGGCGAAAAGCGCAACCCATAGACCTGCGCGTGTCCGCGTCAGCCGTGTTCGACCATAGAATACTTGGCATGAGGGGCTGTAGTTGGTAAACCGCCGCACCTTCCCGGCTTCTCGGGGAGGCGAACCATCTTTTAAGCGAGTGAAACGATGAGCACGTGGACACCTGACAGTTGGAGGACGAAACCGATCCTGCAGGTCCCGACCTATCCGAGCCAGACAGAGCTTGAATCGGTCGAGGCCCGGCTCGCCTCGTTTCCCCCCTTGGTTTTTGCAGGCGAGGCACGCGACCTCAAGGCCAATCTGGCCGATGTCGCCGCCGGTCGCGCTTTCCTGTTGCAGGGCGGCGATTGCGCCGAAAGCTTTGCCGAGCACCACGCGGACCATATCCGCGATTTCTTCCGCGTTTTCCTGCAGATGGCAGTGGTTCTGACCCATGGTGCATCCAAGCCCGTGGTCAAGGTCGGCCGAATTGCCGGCCAGTTTGCCAAGCCGCGTTCGGCCGATACCGAGACCATCGACGGCGTGGAACTGCCCTCATACAGGGGCGATATCATCAACGGAATCGACTTTACCCCTGAAGCGCGCATCCCGGACCCCAACCGCCAGCTCGAGGCCTACCGGCAGTCGGCGGCGACACTCAATCTGTTGCGCGCCTTTTCCGCCGGTGGCTTTGCCAATCTCTCGCGCGTGCACGAGTGGACAATGGGCTTCGTCAAGGATTCCAATTGGTTTCCGCGCTATGAGGAAGTCGCCCAGAAGATCGATGATGCGATAGAGTTTCTCGGCGCGCTTGGATTGAGCCCGGAAAACACGCCTGTGCTGCGCGAAACCAAGTTCTTCACCTCCCACGAGGCGCTGCTGCTCGGTTATGAGCAGGCCATGACGCGTCGGGATTCCATCACCAATGACTGGTACGCCACGTCTGGCCATATGATCTGGATTGGCGATCGAACCCGCAATCCCGACCATGCTCATGCCGAATATTTCCGCGGCATAAACAACCCCATCGGGGTGAAGTGCGGGCCGTCCATGTCGTCGGATGATCTCAAGCGGCTCATGGACCTGCTCAATCCCAAGGACGAGCCCGGTCGGCTGACGCTGATCGCGCGGTTTGGCTCGGACAAGGTCGACGAGCATCTGCCGCGTCTTATCGAAACGGTCAAATCGGAAGGACGTACGGTCGTCTGGTGCTGTGATCCCATGCATGGCAATGTCATAAAGGCATCATCGGGCTACAAAACGCGTCCATTCGACCGCATTC
The DNA here is from genome assembly GCF_037044555.1 of Pelagibacterium nitratireducens. Lineage (NCBI taxonomy): Bacteria > Pseudomonadati > Pseudomonadota > Alphaproteobacteria > Hyphomicrobiales > Devosiaceae > Pelagibacterium > Pelagibacterium nitratireducens. The sequence continues at coordinate 2,506,802 of NZ_CP146275.1, read as the reverse complement.
TTTCGGAAGTAAAATCGTTCTTCGATATTCACCGGGAAATGGGCACCATCGCTGGCGGCGTGCATGTGGAAATGACAGGCCGCGATGTCACCGAATGCACCGGCGGCGTATCGGCTGTGACCGAAGCCTCACTGTCGGATCGCTATCACACCCATTGCGACCCGCGCCTCAACGCCAGCCAGGCACTCGAGCTGGCCTTCCTGATTGCCGAGGAAATGCACGGCCAACGGACCAATGGCACGGCCAAGGCCGTCGGGTATTGAGCATTGGGGGCGGGGAGCTGTGCTGGCCGCCCCTCAATAGCCGCCCGCCGAGAAGGGCAAATTGGCGAAGCCCGCATCTGCAACGATGGTCTCGATCGTTCCGTCTGCGATCATTGAGGCAATGGCCGCGTCGACGGTTGTGCGCAGGTAGGTGTTATCAGAAAGCATGAGACCACCGATGTTGACGGTTGCCGGCGCCTGTGGAGCCAGGTCGAACGTGGCAATGTCCTGAGCGGAGCTGTTTTTCAGCCTCTCGGCGAGTACTGGTCCGTAAATGACCATTGCGTCGATCGTTTCATCCCTTAAGCGAGTTAGCATCAGGTTGGTTTCGCCGTAGGGCAGAAGTCGTGGTCTCCGCGTCGACGGAAGTGTCGCAACATAGCGGGTCAACGCGGTAAATCCGTATGAACCGACGGGCCCTCCAATGCTGGCCGCCTCGGAAATTTCGGACAGGTTCGAGATCGAACCGGCTCGTGCAACGCCGACATAGGCAAAGCCGACATATGGTCGGGTGGTGGTAAACTCGGGAGGGTAAAGACCTGCCCCGATTCCCATGCCAAGGATGATGTCGCAGTCATTGACCAAATTAACATATATGTCCTGGGCCGCATATTCGCCGCCGATGCCGTAATTGTCGCCCAACACGGCAAAGCTGGCGTTGAGCAAGAGACGCTGGGCTATGGCCTCCCCGACCCGACTGTCAACCGCCGCCGTCGGATTGCTCTCGAGTTGGCAGAAACGAAGGATGTTGTCCGTTCGCAGTCGCCATTGCTCGATTTCGGAAAAGTCGAGGCCGTCTGTAATCTGCGCCGACAGAGTCCCACAAACGGCAACCGTAACCGCAGTCGCCATGGCGATGGATTTGATCAAGCGTACGATCATTGGTCATTCCCGTCGCTTTGAGGTGATACGATGTTTCCGGAGCCCAAAGGCTCCGGAAACTTAGTGGGGTTGGCGAACTATTCGGCCTGGTTACGCAGGCGAAACACATGGATCGAGTTACCGCCAAGCCGCGGATTGGTCAGCCCGCCCGGCGTAATGCCGGCGTCGGTCTGGTTGCTCTGGCCAGCAGCGATGACCACATACTGCGTGCCATCGACCTCGTAGGTGACGGGCGTGCCACCGATCGGGGCTTGCAGCCTGTGCTGCCACAATGTCTCGCCTGTGGTGTCATCGAGCGCCTTGACGTAGCGGTTGGCGTCACCCACGAACAGCAGTCGCCCGCCTGTCGCAAGAACTGAACTGGTGAAGCGCGGCCCTTGCTGTACGGCGAACGCTGATTCGCCATCCGAGACATTGAGGGCGTGCAGGGCACCGATGCCTGTCGCGTCTGGAGCGATTGAGTTGCCAAAGCCCTGAATGAGACCCATGGCCGAGCCCGGAGACACTTCGTCCATTTCACGCGCCGCGATCGTCTGGCACGTGTTGCCGGCTGGCAGGTAGAACAGCTCGGAATCCGGGCTGTATGCGGTTGCCTGCCAGAGGCGACCGCCGGCAATGGCCGGACAGAACGTATAGGGCTCCCCAAATTCGGTGGGAATGATCTCGGTGTTGGCGGTGACGCGCCCGGTTTCCTCGTCGATGCCGGAGACAACGTTCTGGTAGATCGTTTCTTCGGCCCATACGAATTCGCCCGTCTCGGCGTCGAGCCCGAACGTGATGCCATTCTTGCCTGGGGTGGTGACGACCAGCTTGCGCATCTCGCCATCGACCTCGGTCTCCACAATCATCCGTTCGAACGGGGAATCCAGATCCCAGTTATCGCGCGGCAGGTGCTGGAAGTACCAGGCAAGTTCGCCGGTATCGGCATGTATTGCCAGGGTCGAGTTTGTATAAAGCACATCATTGTCGCCCGTGCCCCGGGTTATCTCTGCATAGGGTATCGGCATGCCCGTGCCGTAATAGACCATGTCGAGCTCAGGGTCATAGGACCCGGTTGCCCATGGCGACGCGCCCCAGCGATTTTCTTGCGGTATGCCTCCCCAGCTTTCCTCGAACGCGGGGTTGCTTTCATCGGCGAGCGTATTGAAGCGCCAGAGTTCCTCGCCATTGGTCGCATCATGGGCAGTGATGTAGCAGGCGCCGGCGGTGCCGACGATCGAGCACCCCGACGTGCCTGTGAAGACCTTGCCGTCGGCAACCAACGGTCCGGCGGTGAAACTGTAGCCCTTTTCCCAATCGTTGACCTGAACTTCCCACTCGACCTGGCCAGTCATGGCATTGAGCGCCATGAGCTTGGCGTCGACTGTGGTCAGGATCACGCTGTCTCCGTAAAGCGCGATGGAGTTTTTCTGACGCATGGCTTGGTTGTTGTGATAGCCGCCCTCGAATTCGGGCCGTTCATGTGTGTAGGACCAGATCAGATCGCCCGTTTCGGCATCAATTGCTTCGACATAGTTGTTGTTGGTCCCCAGGAACATGATGCCGTCGTGTACGATCGGCACGACTTCCTGTTGTCCGACCTCGCCCATCGCCCAGCTCCAGGCCAGCTCCAGATCTCCGACATTGTCGTGGTTGATCTGGTCGAGAGGGCTATGTCCCCAGTTGTTGACCGTCCGTCGCCATTGCAGCCAATCGGCGGGGTCGGGATCGAGAATCATCTCGTCTGTCACGGGCTCATAATCGCGCCCGGCATCCTGGGCCCAGAGCGGACCGCTCACCGCCAGCGCTATCAGCGAAACGGCGCAAGCAGAAAAATATCTCTTCATGGGAAAACCTCCTCCAAGGTCGTGTGAAGTTGCAGGGCCGCGCTTGCCGGATCGCGCGTCATTCAGGGCGCTTGTTCTCCTTCGCCCGAATCCAGTTCTGATGGTTTGATTTCGCTCAGGATTGCCTGATCTGGTGGCAGCTCGGTGCTGCCGACAGGCATTCCATTTGCTGAAAGAAGGTATGCGATGATGTCAGCGTACTGCTGATGGGGAAGACTGCCGGGCGCGTCCGCCGGCATTGCAGTCGAAACGAAGCCGAAGAATAGCCCCGCGTTGGGGTAGCTCGCAAAATCGGAAACGATCGCATCTCCGTGGCACGTCGAACAGCGCTGTTCATAAAGCTGTGCGCCGCGCTCGACCTGCTCGGATGTGGTCCACTCACCGTCCGAAGCGGCCGCACCCGCCGTAGTGTGGCCGCTCTCCTGCGCGGACGCCAAGGCTGCACACCCGAGTGCGAACAATAGACCCGTGCCGCCGAGTATTCGAACCACGTTCGCCGGAAAAACCGCATCGAGCATCTTTTTCTCCCCTTCCAGTTCTTCGTCTTCTGAACAGAATAACTCCTACTTCGAAAAACTAGACGGCATAATTTTAAATGGCAATCTGTTTATATTAGACATTATAATATTATTATTTGATTTCTATAATATTACAAATAGAATGACTTGACACCGAGCGGCTATGTTGGGCGTGATTGTTGTTGTGGAGGAGGAGGTGTGAAGTGTTGGGGATTGATCTCTCGGCGGAGCGAATTCTCACGCGCGTCATGGCCGCCGCCATTGTGGTCACGGTGCACGGCATCCTGATGGTCCTGCTGGCGCGAGCCATGGGTGATCGGGGGCCGACATATGACGGTCGCCTGTCGCTAAACCCGTTCCGCCAAAGCGATCTTATTGGCTTGGTCACGATCGTGATTTCGCAATTTGGCTGGGGCCGCCCGGTGCGGCTCGCACCCAAGGCGCTTCGCCTTGGGCCCTGGAGCGTGCCGATCATTGTCGCGCTCTCGCTTATGGGGGTTGTCATTTTTGCTTGGGCGCTATGGCTTTTGCGACCCATGGTTTTCACGCTTCTGCCAGAAAATCCATTGGCCCTGGCCATCAATGGCCTTATCGAAAGGACCGTCCGCATCGCGGTGGGCTTTGCGGTGCTCAATGTCCTCCCAATACCACCACTGTGCGCGGGGCTCGTATGGTCTGCGGTCTTCCCGCAGCATTATGAATGGCTTGAGGAGCGAAGACTGATGACTTCCCTGGCGATGGGCATAGCGATCGTCGCCCTGGCGCCATTTATGGTTGCTCCGGTCCTCGAAGCTCAGCGCCTTCTGACGGCGGGCATTTAGCCAACGTTAACCCTAATGGGCTCATAAACAAGATGAACTGAATTGTTTCGCGTCGTTCGGAGGGCTCAATGTCGCGTCTTCTCACAGGCCTTGCCATGGGCCTCCTGGTTGCTGCCGCAAGTGGGCAGGCGACCGCCGCCGATTGGGGCGTGCAGCCGGATCCGGTATTCAAGCCGGCCTATCCCGTCGATATGATGCCGCAGGAGGACAGCCTCGATTTCGAGGCGGGGATTCGGTATTTCTATGGCATGGGCGGGCAGTCGTTCAATTTGGGCGGCACCAATTATTCGGCGAATGATACTTCGCATGCGTTGGAAGTTCATGGCCGGATAGACGACCACTCCACCTCGACTTATGTGAAGGGTCATATCGGCTACGGTGCCATAACGGACGGCGAATTTGCGCCGAACGGCGGTGACTACAATACCGGCCGCGTGGGCTATATCAATGCCGACTTCGGATACCTGCCTCTCGATACCGGAAGCGTGAAAGCCGGTGTCTTCGGTGGGTACATGTATGCCGACGAATCTCCCGAGGGTTCGGGACCCATCGTGCATGGTTTACGGCTGGGTGTCGCAGGGCAGGCCGAGTTCAACAATATTTTCGATATATCGGCGGAAGCCGCCATCATTCCCTACGCATCGGTGACCGGCTCGTTTCGAAATGGCGGCACGCCAGTAACGACGCTTTCCAACGTCAATGGCTCTCTTTATGGTGCCGCCGGAGAAGTCATGGCCGGATTCCATGTCACGGAAAACTTCATCATTCGCGGCGGTGCCCGTGCGACCTATCTCAACGGGTACGTGACCAGCGATCAGCCTGGCGAACAATACGTTGAAAGCTTCCGCTGGGGCCCAGTGGTCGAGTTGACCGCCTCATTCTAGCTGCGCCCGTTTCGATACGACCAGGCCGGGCGCTTTCGCAGCCCGGCTTTGTCTTGCGCCGCCTTGCTCTCGATCGCTGCGCACTATAAGTCTGGCGCGCTTCTCATGACCGCCGGACATAGAATTTCGTGACCGATACGCTCCGCATTGCTCTCGCTCAACTGAACCCCAAAGTCGGTGCAATTGCCGAAAACCTCGCCACTGCACGCAGGGCGCTGGCAGAGGCCGAGGCGGCGGGCGCCGACATCCTGATGTTCACCGAACTCTATCTGACCGGCTATTTCCCAGAGGATTTGCTGTTCAAGCGCCAGTTCGTGACTGAAGCGATGGAAGCTGCGCGGGCCCTGGCACGCGAAACCAAGGGCCTCAACATCTCCGTGTTGCTGCCAACAATCTGGAGCACCGACGGTAAGCTCTACAACAGCGTTGTTCTGGCCGAGGATGGGGCGATCATCGATCGCCGGAACAAGGTCGAATTGCCCAATGACGATGTTTTTTATGAAAAGCGCTATTTCACGGCAGGCCAATTGCCGGAGCCGATGACGATCAAGGGTTTGTCGGTCGGCGTGCCGATCTGCGAGGATGTCTGGCATGAGCCGGTCTGCAAGGCGCTTGCCCAGAGCGGCGCGGAAATCCTGCTCTGCCCCAACGGCTCACCTTATTGGCGTAACAAACAGCGGTTGCGGCTCGATCTGGTGCGTCAGCGCGTTCAGGAAACCGGACTGCCGATCCTTTATTCCAACCAGATCGGCGGTCAGGACGAACTGGTGTTCGACGGGGCGAGCTTTGGCATCAATGTAGATGGCTCACTCGCCTTTCAGGGCAAGAGTTTCGTGCCCGATATGGTGATATCGGACTGGCGCAAAGGGGAAGCAGGCTGGCATTGCGTTGAGGGACATGTGACCGAACTTGTGCCGGTCAACGAAGCCCCGTGGCACGCCGCAATGCTCGGTTTGCGCGACTATGTCCATAAGAACGGCTTCAAGTCTGTGGTATTGGGACTGTCGGGCGGCATTGATTCCGCAGTGGTCGCGGCACTGGCCGTCGATGCGCTGGGCGCCGAAAACGTTCACTGCCTGATGCTGCCTTATCGCTACACCTCGGAAGCCAGTTTGCGCGACGCCAAGACGTGCGCGGAAACGCTTGGGGTGCGCTATGACATCGTACCGATCGGTGCGCCGGTCGATGCGATCAACGAGAGCCTTGCCGCGGTTTTTGAGGGTCGCGCACCCGATATTACCGAGGAAAATCTCCAATCGCGCATGCGCGGCACCATCCTGATGGCGGTTTCCAACAAGCTCGGTTCGCTGCTGATCACCACGGGCAACAAGTCGGAAATGGCTGTGGGTTATGCAACGATCTATGGCGATATGAATGGCGCCTACAATCCGATCAAGGATATGCCCAAGATGCAGGTCTATGGGCTGGCTGAATGGCGCAATTCCTATTATCCCACCGACGTTCGCGGCCCGTCCGGCGTGGTCATTCCCCCCGAAATCATTTCCAAGGCCCCGAGCGCCGAACTGCGACCCGACCAGACCGACCAGGATTCGCTGCCGCCATATCCCGTGCTCGACGCGATCATCGAAGCGCTGGTTGAAGATGAGCTTTCTCTGGCCGAAATCGTTGCCAAGGGGTTCGATGCCGAGTTGGTCAAGCGCATCGAACGGCTGATCTATATCGCCGAGTTCAAGCGTCGCCAGTCCGCGCCTGGCCCCAAGCTTACGCCCAAGGCTTTCGGCATCGGGCGGAAATATCCCATCACTTCGGGCTATCGAGACGGGAGTGTCGCCCGATGAGCGTTGTTGTCCGCTACGCGCCGTCGCCCACCGGCCGTCTGCATCTGGGCAATGCGCGCCCGTTGATTCTCAACTGGCTGTTCGCGCGAAAGAATGCCGGCAAATTCATCCTGCGTTTTGATGATACCGATACCGCTCGCTCGACCCAGACCTTTGCCGCGGGCATCGAAGCCGATCTCGAATGGCTGGGCATTGTTCCCGAGGTGAAGGTTCGTCAGTCCGACCGACTGCCGCTCTATGATGCCGCACGCGAGAGATTGATCGCCGAAGGGCGGCTCTACCCTGCTTATGAAACGGCCGACGAACTCGACCGCAAACGCAAGCGCGCCCGGGCTCTGGGGCGCCCGCCGATCTATGATCGTGCTGCGCTCGACCTGACGGACGAGGACAGGGCAAGGCTTGAGGCCGAGGGCCGCAAACCGCATTGGCGGTTCCGGCTCGATGGCCGCGCCGTGGCCTTTGAAGACCTCATCAAGGGCAGCCAGACAGTCAATACCGGTTCCATGTCCGACCCCGTGGTGATCCGCGAGGATGGCAGCTATCTCTACACCTTTACCTCGGTGGTCGATGATATCGATATGGGCATTACCCATATCATTCGGGGCGAAGACCACGTTTCCAACACGGGTACGCAGATCGAGCTTTTTGAAGCGCTCGGCGCGCCCGCCCCGGTTTTCGGCCACCATAATCTTCTGACCGATGCAGAGGGGCAGGGGTTTTCTAAAAGGCTGGGTTCGCTCTCGCTGAGCCAGCTGCGCGAGGATGGCTATGAGCCGTTGGCGGTTGCCATCATGGCGTCGATCACCGGCACGTCGCTGCCGGTCGAACCGTATCCCGATCTCGATGCAATTGCCGAAAAGCTCGAGTTCTCGATGATTTCGCACGGGTCGGCGCGCTTCGATCCCGCAGAACTCGAAACCCTCAATGCGCGCATCGTCCATGCAATGGATTTTGCCACAGTACGTGAGCGATTGGACGATATCGGTGGAATGACCCAAGCGGCATGGCTTGCCCTGCGCGACAACGTTTCCCGACTGTCACAACTCGTTCCGCTCTATGAGGATGTCGTGGTCAACGCCAATCCGATCATTGCAGATGAAGACAGGCACTTCATCTCCCTTGCACGTGAAACCTTGCCCGACGAGCCCTGGGACGAAAAGACATGGGGCCAGTGGACCGGCCTTCTCAAGGAAAAATCGGGCCGCAAGGGTAAGGCGCTTTTTCTGCCGCTGCGCTTGGCGTTGACCGGCAGGCACGAGGGCCCTGAGCTTAAGGCTCTTCTGCCGGTTCTGGGACGTAAGGTGTCTCTGGCCCGACTATCCTGACGTTCTTGTCGCCGAAGGCCACGACACGCATATTCGGTCCCTCGAGGTCGGGCTGCGCGAGCATGGGATCGGCAGTGCCATCGGCCCGGGGTCGGGGGCGCGGCAAGGGCACGTAAATCAAGTCAGCCACGACTGCTTGAGCTTGCTGGGTGCCCCGCGGGTCGGGTTGCGGCAAGGGAAACTCCAGGTCGCCGAAATCGATAATCGCACGCGACTGCTCGCCTTGATTGTTCAAGGCAATCGTCCCGACCGTTTCTCGCGTCTGGCACGAACAGCTCGTATCGATTTCTTCGCGAAAGCGAAACGCATACGACATTGAACGGTATGGCGTGCCGGACAGCGAAATCATGTCTTCGGGCTCTTCCCCCGGATTTCTGTATGAAAAAAGGGCAACTTCGGTCCCCGGACACATCTCGTGGCAGCGAATGGCGTCTTGGGCGACATAGTCGTCGGTGGTGGAAAAGCTGATCGGCCAGTAAAAGCCGTCGCAGGTGCGCACGCAGACCGTGCGACGGGTTTGCTGCGTACTCCAGGGATTGTAGGAGCCATCGATGTAATCGTATCCGCCACCGAAAATATCGTCGAGCAGGCCGCCCCGCGTTCCCTCATTGCCGAAGGTGACTCCCGACTGGCCGGTATCACAGCCATATCGTTGATAATCGGCCATGACCTGCTGGTAGTTCTGGGCCAGAGTCTGGCCCTCCTGAGCCATTGAGGTCAGCTGTTCGACCTGGCTGCGGCCAAGTGTAATGGACTGGGCAATCGATTGGCACTGACCCGATAGCGCCTGCCCGGCATTGAGGAGCTGCTGGCAGCCCGATGCAACCCATTGGCTTTCGGCCTGACGCACCTCGACCTGTCGGTTCTGGAGCTCGCGGGCAATGCCGTTAAAACTCTGAAACATCTGGTTGCGCTCGATGCCGCGCAGGATGGCGGTGATCTGGCCGCAATTCTGATTTTGCGCCATCGCGGCGGACATGTCGCCAAAAACAAAGGCAAGAGAGGCCAGAAGGGCGATCAGCAGGCGCACCCACCCGGCAAAAGAACAACGAACTGAAATCATACCGTCCATGTGGTGCCCGCTGCGACCTTTGCGATCCGCTTATCAGGCTTTTGTCTCAACGCAAGGCTTTAACTGTGCCAAGGTATGGGCCATCTTAGCGGCCAATGCCAATCACTTCCGGTCTTATCCACTCATGAAACTCGCCACGCTGCGCAACGGCCGTCCCGACGGACATCTGGTCATCGTCTCAAAAGACCTTGCCCGTTTCGCGTCTGCGGGGCGCATAGCCTCCAACCTGCAGGATGCGCTCGACGAGTGGGAACGTTGCGCCCCGATTCTCCATGCCGTCAGCGATCAGCTTAACAATGGCGAAATCGCCGGCATGGCGTTCGACCCGCGCGAGGCGTTGGCACCATTGCCTCGAGCCTACCAGTGGATCGACGGCTCGGGCTATATGGTGCATCTCGACAGGGTCCGCACCCTCAAGGGGAGCCACGACACCGAACTGCAGGACGAACGCCCCCTGATGTATCAGGGCGGCTCGGACAGTTTCGTTGCGCCCATGGCGCCCATTGTCGTGCCCGAGGACGGGCTCGCTGTCGATTTCGAAGCGGAGGCGGTGGTCGTCATCGGGCATGTGCCAATGCGCCCGAGCCGGGAGGATGCCAGCGCCGCGATCCGGCTGATCGGAATATGCAATGACGTTTCCCTGCGTAAACTGGTTCTCAACGACCTCCAGAACGGGTTCGGTTTTTTCCACGCCAAGCCCGCGACCAGTTTCGCCCCGATCTTTGTGACCCCCGACGAGCTGGGCGAGAGCTGGAAGGACAACCGGCTCCATCTCAAGGTGCGCATTCACGTCAACAACAGTCTTTATGGCCAGCCCAATGCGGGCCGAGACATGCGCTTCGATTTCGCCGATCTGATCGTTGCGGCCGCGCAGACGCGCGAACTCGGCGTGGGCACCATCATCGGGTCCGGAACCGTCGCCAACGCCCATGATGAGATATTGCCGCTCAAGCATGACGGCATAGGTTTTGGCTGCATCGCTGAAGCCAGAACGGCCGAAAAGAGCAAGATCGGCAAGGCTCGCACGCCGTTCCTCGCCCTTGATGACATTGTGCGGATCAACGCTGTGGACAACGAAAACCGTTCGGTTTTCGGCTCTATCGAGCAATCGGTAAAGCTCTTGGAGTCGGGCAGATAGTCAGAGCTTACAGGAGCGCCAAACACGTCAGGTCTCGCGGCCGCTAGCGGCTTGGCAGTGCCGGCCGGCCGCGAAAACTTCGCCTCTCTAAAACTTTCCGTGATCGGGATGGTCGGCGCGATGATACCGTGCCAGTCTCAATCATCGGAACACGGGCAGTGGTTCCGGTTCATCCGCACTCGGATGGAAGTCACTTTCTGACTAAACTCCAAAGTCTTCGTTCTGGGGGTGGCGTGTCGGCGCCGCCCCTATTTTCATGCTTGATTTGGGGTTTGTTCCCGTCCATTGTGCGGCCCATGAAAACCAATGGCCTGACCTGCATTATTGGCTGCACCATTATCCGCTAACGTAAAGTTGGCGGCGCGGTTTTCATGTTCCCGGCACAAAGGAGTGGACCCGCTGCCAGCAGCGTAAACTCTTGCGCCTGGGGACATCACCTTATGCCGTCGCAACTGCCGACCCTGAAGCTTCACAACACGCTCACCCGCACCAAAGAGGACTTTGTCCCCATCAATCGGGACAATGTGCGGATGTATGTGTGTGGGCCGACGGTCTATGACTTTGCCCATATCGGCAATGCACGCCCGGTGATCGTCTTCGATGTGATGTTCCGCCTGCTGCGCCACGTCTATGGTGAAGACCATGTAACCTATGTGCGCAACATCACTGACGTCGACGACAAGATCAACGCCCGCGCGCTGCGCGATTACCCCGATCTGCCGCTCAACGAAGCCATCCGCAAGGTGACCGAGAAAACGGCCACCCAGTTCGAAAAGGACGTGGCCGCGCTCGGCTGCTTGCCGCCTTCGGTCGAACCGCGCGCCACCGAACACATCGGGGGCATGGTCACTATCATCGAACGGCTGGTCGCCAAGGGCCATGCCTATGAGGCTGGCGGCGAGGTGCTGTTTCGCGTTTCCTCCATGGCCGATTACGGTCAGCTCTCGGGCCGCAATCTCGAAGACAACATCGCCGGCGCCCGCGTCGCCGTTGAAAGTCACAAGGAAAATCCCGCCGATTTCGTGCTCTGGAAGGCCTCGAGCGAAAATGAGCCGGGCTGGGACAGCCCTTGGGGCCGCGGCCGCCCCGGCTGGCACATTGAATGCTCGGCCATGAGCCAAGCCTTTCTGGGTGAAACCTTCGACATTCATGGTGGCGGGCTGGACCTGATCTTCCCCCATCACGAAAACGAAATCGCCCAGTCGCGCTGCGCACACGGCACCGAAATGATGGCCAATTACTGGATGCACAACGGTTATCTGCAGCTCGAAGGCCGCAAGATGAGCAAGTCGGAGGGCAATTTCGTCACAATTCACGACCTGCTGGAAACAGAGAAATTCGGCGGGCGCAAATGGCCGGGCGAAGTGCTGCGGCTGGCGATGCTGATGACGCACTACCGTGAGCCGATCGATTTTTCGGTGGCGCGGCTGGAGGAGGCCGAAAACAAGCTGGTGAGTTGGCAGCGCGCTGCAGATTCTGGAAGGGATGCGGCGCCGGATGCAATGGCCATTGCTGAATTCGCCAACGACCTAAATTTCAGCCGTGTAACAACCGTTCTTGATGCGATAGCGCGCAAGGCAAATAAGGGTGAGGGCAGTGCGAGCAATTGCTTGGCCGCTACGTTACATTTCTTCGGATTTACGCCCTACGGACTGCTGGCACAAGAAGAGGCAAAGCTGGGCGCAACGCGCCAAAAGGTTCAAGATCGGCTTTCGGCCCTCAATGCCAAAGACTTCGCCACAGCCGACGCCATCCGCAACAAACTGCTCGAAGATGGCATCCAGTTGATGGACTACAAAGACCCCGAATCCGGCGAACGCCGCACCAAATGGGAGATCAAGCGATGAGCGCCATCGAAGCCAGTGAAACCCTGACCGGCGGTTGCCAGTGCGGTGCCGTGCGTTTTGCCACCAAACTGGTGGGCCGCGGCTCGATCTGCCATTGCCGCATGTGCCAGAAGGCGTTCGGAAGTTTTTTCGGTCCTCTGGTCACCTCCCATGATGGGCACTGGACGCGTGGCGAACCCAAATGGTTCCAGTCTTCCGACGCCGCGCGTCGTGCGTTTTGCGGCGAGTGTGGAACGCCGCTGGCCTACGAGACCAAGTTCGGTCTGGAGTTGGCCATTGGCGCCTTTGACGAACCGGAAAAAGTGCCGCCTGAAATTCAGGTCAATCTGAGCGACAGGATGTCCTTTTTCGAGGACCTGTCCACGCTACCGGTGCGCGAGACAACCGATGAATGGCGTGATTTCATGTCGGGTATCCATTCCAACCAGCATCCCGACCACGATACGGAATCCTGGCCGCCAAAGGAGGATACGCTTTGAACCGCATCGATATGGAGGTCAGCGGTGGCTGCCAGTGTGGCGCCGTGCGCTATCATTCCACCCAGATGCTCGACAATTCGCATCTTTGCCATTGCCGCATGTGCCAGAAGGCGTCGGGAAGCATTTTCGCCGGGCTCGTCGCAGCACCCGATGATACATTGGTATGGACCCGCGGCAAGCCGGCGATCTGGCGCAGTTCGGAGAATGTGGAACGCGGTTTTTGCGCCAATTGCGGCACGCCGCTGTTCTATCACGACGTCAACAATGGCCGTACCAACCTCATGATCGGTTCGCTCGATAATCCGAGCGCGTTCCCACCAGGTGCCAATACCGGCACGGAAGGGGCGGTGTCGTGGTTTGAAACGATCACGTCCATAGAAGATGGTGGCGCGACCGAGACCGACCGGGAGGCCTGGGCTTCGGCCATCAAGGCTACCAACCACCAGCATCCCGATCACGACACGCCCGATTGGCAAGCCAGGCCGAGGCAGCAATGAGCCAAGTTCGCACCGGAGGCTGTCAGTGCGGCGCCATACGGTTTCGGGTCACCGGTCCGGTGATCGATACATCGATCTGTCATTGCCGCATGTGCCAGAAAGCAACCGGCGGTCTGTTCGGCGCCTATGTGGCCGTTGAAAACACCTTTCTTGAATGGACGCGTGGAGAGCCCTCCCGCTTTCAAAGCTCGTCGGTGGCCAAGCGCGGCTTCTGTCCGTCCTGTGGCGCGCCGCTGACCTTTGAATGGACTGAAAATCGAACGGCGCTGGCCATAGGCTGCTTTGATGTGCCCGAGGACTTCGCATTCGACGTGGCCTATGCCAGCGAAAAGATGCATCCCACGATTTCAGGTCTGCCACTTGTCCCAGCCAGCCCCTTGGCCGATACGCCCGAGGCTGAGTCCGCCTACGCCTCGATGAAGAGTTTTCAGCATCCAGACCACGATACTGACCATTGGCCATAAGGGAGGAGCCATATGAGCATGATCGACCATTTCGGATTGACGGTCGCCGATTATCGGGCATCACGGAATTTCTACGATTCCGTTCTTGCGACGCTGGGCTATGGACGGCTGCGGGAATTTGAAATTCCCGGTGGCATGATCGCTGGCTTTGGCGAGGAAAAGCCCGAATTCTGGATCCAGTCGGGTGGGCGTTGCACGGGCAGGGTCCATATTGCGTTCGTTGCAAAATGGCGGGCAGATGTGGAGGCTTTTTATAGAACAGCGCTCGACGCAGGCGGCCGCGACAACGGTGCTCCCGGTGTTCGCGAAATATACCACCCCGATTATTACGGCGCCTTCGTTTTCGACCCGGACGGCCACAACATCGAAGCGGTCTGTCACGTGCCCACCTGACATTTTTCAAGAAGTATCGACCTCACATGACCAAAGAACGCCTTTATCTCTTCGACACCACCCTGCGCGACGGTGCCCAGACGACCGGTGTCGAATTCTCGCTTGAGGACAAGATTGCCATCGCCCGGCTTCTTGACGGGTTGGGTATCGATTACGTCGAAGGGGGATATCCCGGGGCCAACGTGGTCGATACCGCGTTCTTTTCTGAAAAACGGACGGAAAACGCCGATTTCGTTGCCTTTGGCATGACCAAGCGGGCAGGGCGGTCGGTCGAGAACGATCCGGGTATTGCCGATCTTATCGGGTCGAGCGCCGATGCTGTCTGCTACGTCTCGAAGGCCTGGGACCATCAGGTCAAACTGGCTTTGGGTATTTCAACCAAGGAAAATCTCAAGGGCCTCGCCGAAAGCGTTCAGGCTGCGAGGGACGCTGGCAAGCAAGCCTTTGTCGATTGCGAGCACTTCTTCGATGGATACAAGGCCAATCGCGCCTACGCGCTCGACTGCGTCAAGACAGCCCTTGATGCGGGCGCACGCTGGATCGTCCTGTGCGATACGAATGGCGGCACGATGCCCTCCGAGATCGAAGAGATCGTGGCCGACGTCCTGACCATCGCCCCTGGCGACAAACTCGGCATCCATGCTCATGATGATACGGGGCAGGCAGTGGCCAACTCGCTGGCAGCGGTCAGGGCCGGCGTGCGGCAGATCCAGGGCACCCTCAATGGCCTCGGCGAGCGGTGCGGCAACGCCAATCTGGTAACCCTGATTCCCACGCTGGTGCTCAAACCTGTGTTTTCCCAGCGCTTCGATACGGGCGTGACGGCTGAAAAGCTCGAGACATTGACCCGTGTTTCGCGCGCGTTCGATGAAATTCTCAATCGCGGACCCAACAGGCAGGCACCCTATGTTGGTGCCTCGGCGTTTGCCACCAAGGCGGGAATCCACGCCTCCGCAATTGCCAAGGACCCGACGACCTATGAGCACGTTGTCCCCGAAAGTGTCGGCAACGAACGGCTCATCATGGTGTCTCAGCAGGCCGGAAAATCCAATCTGCTGACCACCCTGAAGCGGTTCGGCATCGAAATGGCCAAGGATGATCCCCGCCTCGACAAGTTGCTGCGGCAGGTCAAGGAGCGCGAAGCCCGCGGCTATTCCTACGACGGAGCAGAGGCGTCGTTTTTTATGCTGGCCCACAAGATGTTGGGAACGCTGCCGAAATTCTTTGATGTAACGAGCTATCGCTCGGCGATCGAACGCCGCCATAACGCCAAGGGTGAAATGGTCACCGTGAGTGAGGCGGTGGTCAAGATTGATGTGGAGGGCGAAATTCTCATGTCGGTTGCCGAAGGAAACGGTCCCATCAACGCGCTCGATCTGGCCATGCGTAAAGATTTGGGGAAGTATTCGAACCGGATCGACGATCTCGAACTCGTTGATTTCAAGGTGCGTATCCTGGACGGCGGCACGGGCGCGGTCACCCGTGTGCTGATAGAAAGTCGGGACGATACCGGCGAGCGGTGGTTCACCGTTGGCGTGTCGCCCAACATCATTGATGCCTCCTTCGAGGCCCTGTATGAGTCGTTCACCTATAAGTTGATGAAGACGGCCTAGCCGTTATAGTTCAAAAGACTGTTTCGCAGCTACGAATCGCAGACATGGCCGATGCGGCGGCCGGGAAACATTTACGGAGGCTCCACTGGCCCGTCCCATCTCTCCCATCGTTCTCGCAGTCGGCGCCGCCGCAGCGACGGTCATCGTCACAATAGGCGTGATCGCCGGTCCGGGTACGATTGCCTGCCTTCAGCGCGGCGACTTCCCAATTTGCATGAACGAGACGTTCTTTGGCGGATCGGCCGCGACAACTGGTGACGGCGAGACAGCACAGGAACTTGCCAGCGGCCCCGTGGAAGAGCAGGCATCATCTGATGCTGAGACCAGTGAAGCGGCGGATGCGGCGGGGAGCCAGGAGACAGCGACCAGCGTTTCAGAGGCTGTAATGCCCGCCTTCGGCCTCGTTCGTGTTGAACCCGACGGTTCCGCAGTGATTGCCGGCAGCGCGACGCCATCCGGCGAAGTCCGTATTTTTGCCAATGAGGACCAGATCGGGGCCGAGACGGCGCAGACCTCAGGCGACTTTGCCTTCGTGACCGACGCTCCGCTGCCGACGGGCGGTGTCGAACTGCGCATTCTCGATGTTGAAACGGACCGGTTTGCCGACACGTCGGTTATCGTTGTCGTTCAGGACGACCGAACCAGCGAACCTCTGGTCATCGCATCGGCGCCGGGCGAGGCGAGCGAAATATTGCAGGGGCTCGATAACCCGACGGTTGCAGCGGCCGAACAACAAGCTGTGCCGGAGTCGCCAGAGCCCGAAACAAGCCCGGAGACCCTAGCGGTTGCCGAAGCCGATATGGAAAGCCCGCAAGCCGATCCGCCCGCCCCGAATGCAGCGGAGCCGGACGTCGAAATGACTGCCGATCAGGACGCGGATGGCCAAACGGCAGCGGATGAAGCGCTTGAGGTTCCTGTTGAGGCGGGAAATGAGCAAGAGGAGAGCCCCGCTTCCGATATCGAAGCGAATGAGGCGGAACCCAGCCAGGAAACCGCAATTGCTGCGCCTATGACTGCCCCCCTACAGCAGGCTGAATCGGTTGATGAGCAGTCCGCCCCTGCGCCTCAGGAGCAGCCTGCTCCTGTGCCCGCCACCACACCGATGCAAGACGAAGAGACGACCTCGCCCGACGAAACAGCGCCTCAGGACGAAGGTGATGTTGTCGAGGATGCGCCGGCGCCTGTGGCTGTCGCCGCGGCGGATGAGCCTGCTCCACCGGCTCAAGAGCCGGTACCCTCGACCGAAGGTCAAGAGCCAGTGCCAGCCGCCCGGCCTGCCAATGTCACGCCGCCGCTGGCTGAATCCGATGATGCCGAGGTGGCGGTTGCAGCCGAAGAAGACGCTGCTGTACCGGCTGTCGAGCTCGATTCAGCGCCATCTGGCGAAGAGCCATCCGACGGAGCGGCAGCGGCTGTTTCAGAACCTGCTGAAGACCTCGAAAGTCCTGCCCCTGCGCAGCCAGCCGTCGCTGCGCCTCCTCAGCAGACATTTGCCGCACCGACCATCGACGCGGTGGAAATAGATGGGGATCGCAATTTCTTTGCCGGTGCGGGTGAGGATGGACTGACTGTTCGACTCTATGTCGATAACGCCATCGTGGGTTCGACCGAAGTCAGCGATGGCCGGTGGCTCATTGAAGCGATCGATGTACTCGATCAGGAAAACCAGCGCATTCGAATCGATATGCTTGCCGAGGATGGTTCGGTGGTTGGGCGTGCCGAGGTCGATTTCATCCTCGAACTTCCTGAGGCTGTTGACGAAGACATTGTCGTGGCTGAACAGCGCGAAACCGAGACCGTTGGCGCCAGCCCCGCGCAGAGCCAGGAAGCAGACCTGTCGGCCAGTGGGGATGTCGAGACGCCAGATGCTCCAGAACCCGTCACCTCCGACGCAGCAGAACCTCCCGCGCCAACGGCCGAACCGGCCCAGAGCGCGGAACCGGCTGAGACAGTCGAGCCGACGGGATCAGTCGAGCCCGCCGAACCTGCTGAAACGGTTGAACCTGCCATTCCGACATTGGTTGGCGTGAGCGACGGAAATCGAACGGCAACGGGATTGGCAATCATCCGGCAGGGCGACAATCTGTGGACCATCGCGCGTCGGGTCTATGGCGAAGGCATTCGATACACGCAGATATTCGAGGCCAACACCGACCAGATCCGCAATCCTGACCTTATCTATCCGGGTCAGGTCTTTGACCTCCCGGGCACCGATGAAGTCATCGGAGAGGCGGACGACGCCGCCTCCTCCCGGCAATGATCGTTTGTGCGGGGAAATGTAATTCTCCGCTCAGCTCCCGCTGGTGCTGGCTTGCACCGGTACCGCATTTCCTCTATCGTTAAATTACGATGGAAGCTGTAGTCATGCATGAAGACGATATTGCTATATTGATGCGGGCCTTGGGGCATCCTGTTCGGCTGGAGATTTTGCGTATCCTGGCGAAGCGCGCGGAAAACTGCTGCTGCAACGATGTGACCGACTGCCTTTCACTGGCGCAAAGCACCGTTTCCCAACACCTCAAGGTCTTGCTCGATGCAGGCATAATCGAACGCCGTGCACAGGGCACCCGCAACAATTATTGCGTTCGGACAGATCGGCTCACGGCGTTCAATCGGGCGGTGGGCGACTATGTCGCCGGGTTGGATGCGTCAGGCCTGCTCTGTGACCGCCAGCCGGCTCAAGCGTCCTGAATCTGTCTCTGGCGGTTCCGATAGCCGTCCCTCCTCTATACCGGAGCATTTTTGATGGCCAAGGCGCCCAGATCAACCGTCAGCGCCGACGAAGGCGCTTTGCTTTCCACGATTCGCAACCTTTGGGACTATATATGGCCCGCCGATCGACCGGACCTGCGGATGCGGGCTTTACTTGCAATCGGCGCTCTGTTGCTGGCGAAGGTAGCGAGTACGCTGGTTCCGTTTGCCTATAAGGGTATCATCGACACGCTGGATAGTTCCGGGCCTGAAACCGCGGTCCTGCTCGGGCTCTCCGTGCCCATCATCCTCGTTGTTGCCTATGGCATCGGCCAGATCGTCGATACCGGATTCCAGCAATTGCGGGAC
Source organism: Pelagibacterium nitratireducens (assembly GCF_037044555.1). Classification (NCBI taxonomy): domain Bacteria; kingdom Pseudomonadati; phylum Pseudomonadota; class Alphaproteobacteria; order Hyphomicrobiales; family Devosiaceae; genus Pelagibacterium; species Pelagibacterium nitratireducens. The sequence continues at coordinate 2,487,921 of NZ_CP146275.1, read as the reverse complement.
ATTCTGTTCGCCTCGGTGGGGCAGAATGCCGTGCGCCAGCTCGCCTACCGCACATTTACCCATGTGCACCGCCTTTCGCTGCGCTTTCATTTGCAGCGCAAGACCGGCGGGTTGAGCCGGGTCATCGAGCGCGGCACCAAGGGCATTGAGACCATAGTGCGTTTCACCATGCTCAACACGGCCCCGACGCTTGTCGAGTTCGTGATTGTCGGTGTGATCTTCGGCTGGCTGTTTGGCATCGCCTATGTGCTGGTCCTTGCCTCTGTCGTGGTTCTCTACATGGTTTTTACCGTGCGCGCTTCGAACTGGCGCATCGCCATCCGCCGGGACATGAACGAGAGTGATACGGACGCGAACGCCAAGGCGATTGACAGCCTGCTCAACTTCGAGACGGTCAAGTATTTCGGCAACGAGGATCTCGAGGCAACCCGTTTCGACAAGGCCATGTCCGGCTACGAGCGCGCCGCCATTCGCATCTGGACCTCGCTGGGCTGGCTCAATTTCGGGCAGGGGGTCATCTTCTGGATCGGGATGATTACCCTTTCGGTCATGTCAGCGCTTGGCGTGATGAGCGGCGATTTGACCGTGGGTGATTTCGTGCTCCTCAACACTTTCATGATGCAAATTTACAGGCCGCTCAACCAGATCGGATTTGTTTATCGCGAGATACGCCAGGGCCTGGCCGACATTGAAGCCATGTTCATTCTGCTCGATCAAAATCCGGAGATCGAGGACAAGCCGGACGCGAACCAGCTTGAAATCAGCGGGCCGGTCCTTTCTTTTGAGGACGTCTATTTCCACTACGACCCGGACCGTCCCATACTCAAGGGTGTGAGCTTTGAGGTGCCGGCGGGCAAGACCATCGCTGTCGTGGGGCCCTCGGGCGCGGGCAAGTCGACGATTTCGCGGCTGATCTATCGCTTTTACGATGTGATTTCAGGCCGGGTCGCGATCGATGGACAGGATGTCAGGGACGTGACCCAGGCTTCACTTCGTGCCGCTATTGGCATGGTGCCTCAGGATACCGTGTTGTTTAACGACACAATTGCCTACAACATTCGCTATGGCCGCCCCGACGCCACCGACGAGGAGGTGCGGGAGGCGGCGCGGATGGCGCAGATCGGCGATTTCATTGACAGTCTGCCTAATGGGTATGAAACGCAGGTTGGTGAGCGCGGCCTCAAGCTTTCGGGCGGCGAAAAACAGCGCGTGGCGATTGCCCGCACAATTCTCAAGGCGCCACCCATACTGATACTCGATGAGGCGACCTCGGCGCTTGATACCCATACCGAGCGCGAGATCCAGTCCGCGCTTGATACGGTCGCCAGGGGACGGACTACGCTTGTCATAGCGCATCGGTTGTCGACCGTCGTCGATGCCGACGAAATCATCGTGTTGCGCGATGGCGTGATCGCCGAGCGTGGCAGGCATAATGAGCTTCTGGCCAGCAATGGCCTTTATGCCCAGATGTGGAACCGCCAGCGTGAGGCCGCCGAAGCCAGCGAGCGTCTTCGGGCAGCTCAGGAAGATCCCGACGGGTTTGTCGTGCGAAAGCCTTCCGAACAGCTGTAGAATAAAAAAGGCCCCGCACTGGCGGGGCCTTTTGCTATTCGGCTGCGGGCCGTCTGGAAAGAACCGTGACGCCATTCTCGTTGCGCTCGATCAGTTCTGTATCCTTGGTGACAATGTGTCGGGACGCGTCATCGCCGGCGACCTCGATCGCCATGCCGTCAAAGCCGGCAGGCATAGCGTCATTGGCCCTGCGCCCACGAACCCAATTGAACACGCTGCCGACCTGACCCTTGATGACCTTCGGTGCTGTAATCATCACAGGTACCATGATCAGTGTGAGGGCGGTCGAGAAGAACAGCCCACTCACCAGGGCGGCCGAAAGGTGGATGAACCACGAACCCGCAATGCCGCCAACGACGATTTCACGCCGCAGGAAGTCGAACTCGACGTTGGCCCACATGGGAATAACACCCAGAGCAGTCAGGAACGCGGTGAGCAGAACCGGACGGACGCGTTGCGCTGCCGTAAGCAGCATTGCCGTGACCGGCTCGACCTGTTGCCCGCGGTTGTACTCGTTATAGGTATCGATCAGAACGATGCCGTTCTTGACCACGATACCGGCGAGCGCCACCACCCCGAGCCCGGTCATGATGGCCGAAAAGCTCATACCCGTTGCCAGCATGCCCAAAAGGACACCGGCGACCGACATGAACACGGTCGAGAGTGTTACGAACACCTGATAGAAGCTGTTGTACTCGAGCAGCAGGATCAGGAAGATCAGGAACAATGCGGCACCAAACGCCTGACCGATAAACGCGTTGGCGTCGCCCATCTGCTCTTCGGCACCGCCGAAGGCAAAGGTAATGCCATCGGGCCATTCCTGCCCGTCCAGCCAGGCCTGCAACTCGGCCACCCGGGTAGCGGGATAGACACCTTCGGGCAGATTGACCAGATTGGCTGCAATCGGCATTACATAGACCTGATTGCGCCGCTCGATATTGGCGACCTTGGGTACGGCCTGACGCTCAATGAAGTTGGAAACCGGCACCATCCCCTGCGATGTGGCAATCCGCATGGAATCGAGCGCATCCAGCGTGCGTTCATCCTCGGGAAGGCGGACCTTGATGTCGAGTTCATCCCCCGTTTCCTGATCGCGATAGGTGCCCAGATTGACGCCCGATGTGACAAGTTGCACGTAGGGCGCCAGCTCGCGCACCCCGATGCCGTATCGAGCTGCTTCCAGGCGATCCACGGTAACCTGCCAGTCGATCCCCGGTGAGGGGCGACCGTCCTCGATATCGGCGGTATTGGGTAGCTCGGTCTCCAGATAGTCGCGGATGCGTTCAACGGTCGGCGCCAGCGTGTCGTAGTTGGTGCTTTCCACGCGCATGTTGATGTCTTTGCCGGCCGGAGGACCGCTCTCGGTGGCGAGGACCTGAACCTGCAGACCGGAAATGTCGGCAACGCGCTCACGGATATCGGTAAAGATTTCCTCGGCCGGCACCCGGTTGTTATAATCAACGAGCTGAAGCTGGAAATTGCCGATGGTATCGGGTGGCATGGTGCCCATCGCGCCGGTCGTACCGAATTGCATGATGATGTCACGGATGCCGTGAACCTCCATCAATTCGTCTTCCACCTCGACAAGCATGTCACGAACTTCCTGCGGCGAATAATTGCCCCGGGCCACCACGGCGACGGTTGCATATTCAGGCTCGGAAGCCGGGAACGCCTCGGTTCCGGTGGGGTTGGCGGCATAGGCGAAAAACACGCCGAACACGATACCGAAACCAACCAGAAGCGTTGGGATTGGCCATCGCAGGAGAACTGACATCATGCGCACGTAAAGCCCGGTCGGTCCCTTTACCTTCTTGGGGTGGAACTTCTCGGGGTACATGACGATATCGGCTTGTTCCTTGCGCTCGGGATCGACATGGCTCGAGGCAATGGCCGCGCCGATAACCGGCATGAAGATCAGGGCCGAAACGAACGATGCGGACATAACGACAATCACGATCGTGGGAAGATCGGTCATGAATTTGCCGATGATACCGGGCCAGAACAGCAAGGGCACAAATGCGGCAAGCGTCGTTGCCGTTGCACCGATCACCGGTATGAACATCTTGTGCATCGCCTGAATGAAGGCTTCCTTCTTGGAGACACCTTCCTGCAGCTTTCGCTCTGCATATTCGACGACCACCACGGGGTCGTCGACCAGGACGCCCACAGCAATAACCAGCCCGAACATGACCATCATGTTGATGGTCATCCCGGTCATCTGCATGTAGAGAAATGCGATCATGAACGACAGCGGGATCGACATGCCGATCATGAACGCCGCACGCACACCCAAGACCGCGATACAGGTTATCAGCACCAGCGCGACGGCCGTCAGGACCGCAGCTTCGAGCGACCGGAACAGGCCGAGCGTCGTTTCTGCCTGATCGAGAAAGAAGCTGTGCCCAACGCCCTGCGGCCAGTTGGCGGCAGTCTCCTCGGTCAACGCCCGAACGCTGTCCGAGACTTCGATAATGTTGGTGCCCGCTTTCTTGCTCACCCCAAGGATCAGGGCAGGGGATCCGTTGACATTGGTGTATTCGGTTGCGTCTTCGAGCGTGCGCGTGACGTTTGCTATATCGCCGAATGTGACGACATTGTTCCCATCCGTTTTGATGGGAAGCTCAAAGACGTCCTGCGCACTGGTGATCAGGCCGGGCACTTCAACGCTGAAAGAACCCTGACCCGTGTTGATCGTGCCGCCGGCGACAACGAGGTTGTTGCGGGCCAGTGCATCGAACAGCTGGTTGGCCGTGAGGTTGTAGGCCTCCAGGCGCATCAAATCGATTGTCACCTCGACCACTTCGTCGCGCGCGCCCGACAAGGTGACTTCGCGCACCGCGCCAATACCCTCTAGAGCCGTCTGGAGTTCTTCGGCGCGGCGGACGAGCTCGCGTTCGGGCACATCGCCATAAACGGCCACCGAGATGATCGGGAACCCAACCATGTCGATTTCGTTCACCGTCGGATCGCTGGCATCATCGGGCAGGTTGGACCTGATGGCATCCATACGGGCACGGGTGTCGATCAGCGCCTGGTCCGTTTCAACATTGGCACCGAATTCGAGGATGACCGAGGCGTGGCCGGTGGTCGAAGTCGATGTCATGTTCACCAGGCCGTCCAGCCCGTTGAGTTCTTCTTCGGCGGGCTTGGCCAGAAGGTTTTCGGCATCGCGAGGCGATACCCCGGTTTGGCTTATCGAGACATAGAGGTACGGGACATCGATGGCCGGAAAGCTCTCCTTGGGCAGAACCGAGTAGGAGAGCCCGCCAGCGAGCAACAGCAGCGCCATGATTGTCATCACGACGCGGGGCATGCGCAGGATGCGCTCGATGAAGCTGGTCATGCAGGTGCGCCTTCTTCAGAGGTACCCGTGGTATCATCCGAGACAGCTTCCTGCCCGGTTTGCACGGTCTGCCCATCGATCACGAATTCCTGGCCGATGGTAATGATGTCAATGGATTGGGGCAGCCCGGTTACCCAAACGCCGTCCCTGGTGTCTGAAACGATTGTAACGGGAGTAAAGGCGACTATGCCGTCCTGAACGGACTTTACGCCCAAGACGCCCTCATCGTTCAATGTCAGAACCGACTGAGGCAACAGATGCCCCGGCATCGATCCCATATTGACCGTTGCGGTGGCCGTAACGCCTTCGCGGATCGAAAAGTCGGGGTTGTCGAACTCGATTTCGACCGGGAAAGACCGTGTCGCGTCGTCCGCACTGGCCGCCACATATGTCACTTCACCGGTAGCTTCCTGATTGGTCACCGTGTGCAATGTTGCAGCAAGTCCCGTCCGGGCCAGCGTAATATTGGCTTCAGCGACCGACCCCGAGAAGACGATGGGATCGAGTTGAACGATTGTCGCGCATACACCGCCCTGCGAGAGCATGGAACCGCGCGTCGCGATGGGCGCCTGAACCAGCCCCGAGACCTCGGCTACGATTTCCGTACGATCCAGTTCGGCCCGGGCGTTGTCGAGCGCGGCCTGAGCCGAAGAAACCTGCGCTTCGGCGCCGGCCAGAGCGACCTGAACCGAATTTGCCGTATTGGCCGGTGCCAGGCCCCGTTCGCGCAGCGAAGTGTTGGTTTCAAGGTCGAGTTGCGCCTGGGCAAGCCCGGCTTCCGCCTGCGCAAGAGCGGCTTCGGCTTGAGCGACCGCCGCGGCGCGTGTTCCGGGCGCCAGTGAGCACAAAAGATCACCGGCTTCCACCTGGTCACCCTTCTCGACGTGGACCGTTTCCACTACCGCCGCGGTTTCGGCGACCGCCGAAACAT